>JASLXP010000926.1 GCA_030740295.1 Planctomycetota bacterium | reverse complement strand
CCGCAAGTGTCAAATTGACATGTTTCATCTGTCTCTCCGGATGAGGGTACATGGAAGGGGATTCTTCGCTGCACGCGAAGAAGTGCCATGCTTAATCTCTATCGAGTGTCAGAAGATCTTTACGGATTTCTGCAGCCCCGCGGAGGCCGGAGGGGTCAAGTCGCACGCCTGAGAAAGATAAGAGCCCAGAGGCAAACATCCTGATCTTCACAGCATTCGGCGCAGGCCCTACCGTACCTTTGCTCCGCTGGCGAGGTCGCGGTCGAGAGTAACAAGAGAGAGGTTTTCTCCATCGTCAGCGGCGAGCAGCATTCCCTGCGATTCCACGCCGCGGATCTTTGCCGGCGCCAGGTTGGCCACGATGACGATTTTCTTGCCGGGCAATTCTTCGAGCGGGTAATACTCGGCGATGCCGGCGACGATCTGCCGCTGTTCGTCACCCACTTTAATCTGAAGCTTGAGCAGCTTGTCTGCTTTCTCGACTTTCTCGGCTTCGATGATCTCGGCAGTCTTCAGCTCTACTTTCATAAAGTCGTCGAACGCAATCACACTGTCTGACATCTCTGGTTTCTCCTTTTCCTTTTTGGTTTGTTCCTTTTCAGGTTTTGGTTTCCTAGGCGGGGACGAATCCTTTTCGACCTCGATCCGCGGGAAAGGCGTGGTGAACTCTTTCAGTGCAACACCGCTCTTGAGGCGTCCCCAGGCTGCTTCCGTGAGATCCGGGTCGTGGTCGCCGACCATGCCGAGTAGCTCTATGACCTTGGTCGGCATAATCGGATGTAGAAGCTGCAAAGCCAGGCGGACGGCTTCAGCCGCGTAGAAGAGGACGGTACCGGCACGCGCTTTCCCTTCCTCCGCCTCCGCCTTCAGCAGCATCCACGGTTTGTGCTGCTCGAGATAGATATTGATCGAGCGGACGAATTCGATGGACGTTTCCACCGCCTCGTTCACCTTCATCTCTTTTATTTTTTCGGCGACGGTTGCGCCGAGGCCCTCGCCCGCACTGCGCAGTGCAGCGTCAGACTCCTGCTCGTCCCCAAGCTCCGGCAGCTTGCCATCGAAGTTGCGGGTGAGCAGGCGATTCACGCGGCTTACCAGGTTGCCGAGATCGTTGGCGAGGTCGCTGTTGTAACGCTTGACGAACGAGCTCAGCGAAAAGTTCGCATCCTGGCCAAGCACCATCTCTCGCATGAGATAGTAGCGAACAGGGTCGACGCCAAACTTGTCGATGAGGTCCAGCGGATTGACCACGTTGCCAAGGGTCTTGCTCATTTTTTCGGCTTCGCCGTCCTCCTTGCCGCTCAGCCACCAGCCGTGTGCAAAGATGGACTTCGGCTGCGGGATGCCGGCCGAAAACAGCATGGTCGGCCAGTAGATGGCGTGGGTCATCAGGATGTCCTTGCCGATGAGATGCACATTGACCGGCCACCACTTTTCGAATTTCTCATCATCCGTTCCGTAGCCGGGCACCGAGACGTAGTTGAGCAGAGCATCGAACCAGACATAGGTGACGTAGTCCGTATCGAATGGAATCTCGACGCCCCATTCCAGTCTGCTCTTGGGACGTGAGATGCAGAGGTCACCGATTGGCTCGCGAAGCTTTCCCAGGATCTCGTTTCGGCGATGCGTCGGCTGGATGAATTCAGGATGATCGTGGATGTATTGCACGAGCCGGTCCTGATACTCGCTCATCTTGAAGTAATAGTTGGGCTCCTTGATCTTCTTAAGGTCTCGGAACTCGCCAATCTCTTTCTCTTTCTCAGTGATAAAGCGTTCTTCGGAAACCGAGTACCAGCCCTCATGCTCGCCTTTGTAGATATCCCCCGAATCGTATACCGCCTGCAATACCTGTTGAACGATGGTCTTGTGGCGGTCCTCAGTGGTCCGGATGAAATCGTCGTACTGAATGTTCAGCTTTTCCCAGAGCTCGGTAAACCGAGGCGCCATTTCATCACAATGCTGTTGAGACCCGACGCCTCTCGCGTCCGCGGCCTGCTGCACTTTCTGGCCATGCTCATCCAGGCCAGTGAGGAAGAACACCTCGTCACCTTCCTCACGGTGATAGCGCGCCAGAGCATCGGCCAGGATGGTGGTATACGCATGGCCGATGTGCGGTTTATCGTTGACGTAATAAATGGGTGTGGTGATGTAATACGTGCTCATTTTCAGCTCAGGTGGCGTGCCCCGTTGCGGAGGGTGCCGATGTTCTCGATGGTGATTTCCACAAGGTCGCCGGGCTGGTGCGCGAATTCGTTGGGCACCATGATGCCCGTGCCTGTTGAGAGCACTGTTCCGACCGGGATGGGATTGTTGCGGGTGAGAAACTCCACAAGTTGCTCGAGAGAAAACTTGATCTGAGAAGAGTTTGCCTCGCCTTCGTAAATGGACTCGCCGCCGCGAGAAATAGTGCAGTCAATTTCAAGCTGAGTCGGATCGGAAACGGCCGAGTTGGTGGCGACGCACGGCCCGAGCGCACAACAGCCTTCGAACGTTTTCGACTGCGGCAGGTAGAGCGGATTCTCCCGTTCGATATCCCAGGCGGAGACGTCATTGCATACCGAGTAGCCGAGGATCTGATCCGGCCGGCCCAGCACAATGGCGAGTTCGGGCTCGGTGGCGGTGAGATCGGAATCCTGCCGCATTCCGAAATCTCCATTGGGACCGACGCAGCGGCTGGGAGTCGCTTTGAAGAAAACTTCCGGCCGATCGCTATTGTAGACCTTTGAGTAGATATCCTGTTCCGAATCCACATCGCGCATGGACGCGCTTCTCAAATAGGTCACGCCGCAGCCCCAGACCTCGGGAGCATCAATGGGCAGAAGCAGATGAGGCTTGTCGCCGGTCGGAGCGATATCGAGTTCTTCGTAGTTGAATTCCGCCCCCCTGGAACACTCGCCGACGACCTCATCCATTTCACAATCACCCTCCGCAGCAAGGCGGACCACATCCAGCACTGTGGCGCACTGGCCGCAGGTGATATCCGTGACTGTTGGGCCATCGATGAGGCCCAACCGCTTGCCCTGGTCTGGAACGTGAAACTGAACGAAACGCATGATATCGGGGCTTTTGAGTGGTTTACGGTGATTTCTGGGGGGGAGGGATCGTAGGCACGCGTTCGCGGCAAGTCAAACGTGGGGAGCAGTTGGCTTGGACAGGAGTGCAGCCCGAGATGTTCAGAGGCAGGAGCGCCTTCGGCGCTTTGAAGGGGGAAGGCGAAGAGGGAGAGGAAGACAAAGACCGCGACCAACACACAACCGAGATCTACTGGAAGAGCCACCGCCCTTTAAGGCTTCAGCACCAGCTTTATCGTATCGCCGGGGCTTTCGATCATCTTTTCGAATGCGGCCTGGCCTTCCTCCAGGGGTCGAATCTCGATCCAGGGATCGATGTCAATGGCGCCTTCAACAACCAGTTCCACCGCTTTTCTGAAATCCGCTGCGGTGTAAGCGAACGAGGTCTTCAGGCAGACTTCCCTGCGCAGGAAGCTCATGAAATCGATCTCGGTGGTCGCATCTGCCATGCCCAGCAGCAACGCTTCTCCGCCGTCTTTACACGCGGCGAGGGCGCTCTGGCGGGTGACTGAGCGGCCGACGGCATCGATGGTCAGGTCAGCGCCGCGACCGCCGGTTTCAGAGTGAATGGTCTCCACTGCGTCTTTCTCGCCGGCATGAATGACGACATCGGCGCCGAGTTTCTCAGAAACGGCGAGCCGTTCAGGGTTAACGTCCGAGACAAAGATCTTCTGGTAACCGAGCCGTCTCGCGAGGATCTGAATCAACGTACCCTGAGTGCCCGCGCCGAAGATAGCGACTGATCCGAACTCCTGTTTGGACGCCAGCGAAAGTAGATGAACACCGCACGCGACGGGCTCGGGCAGGCAGGCCACTTCAGCCGGCAGCGCATCCGGCACTTCATGCAGCGCGCTTACCGGGGCAAGGACGTACTCGGCGAACGTGCCCTGGACGTCATCCATGCCCAGGAGCTTCCAACTGCTGCAGATGTTCTGACGGCCGGCGAGGCAGTTGTCGCAGCGCAGACAACTGAATACCGGGTTTACACAGACGCGCATGCCGGGATGGTGAGACGGCACGTCACAAGATTCGATGATGCCAACAAGCTCGTGGCCGAGGACGAGGGGAGGTATCCGTCGCGGGCTGTGACCGAGAAATCCGCCCATGTCCGAACCACAAATTCCGGTGGCCTGGACGCGCAGGAGAGCTTCGCCGGTCGCCGGTTGAGGCTGATCCACTTCCCTCATTTCGAGAGTATTGGGGGCGGTGTAGACGAGAGCCTTCATGTCAGTCAGTCGGCTTCTTGATGGATTTGGTCCGCTGCAGAGCGACTTCGCCATTGTAGCTGCAGGAAAGAAGCCACTCGCCGCTTGGCGAGAACCGGAGCTGATGAAACCAGTCAGAACCCTTTTGCCCCTTCTGCCCGTGAAAGCGCTTGACCCAGCCGGCAGGCCGATCTTCTTCCCTTTCCTGAATCAGCGCATTGGGCGGAACATACCAGGTCAACCCGGTGGAGAGTCCAAAACAGAGATATCTGTTGTTGGGCATAATCGCCATGCGGGAAGTCGGCCCGGGTACCGGTTGATGGTAGGTCTCATTCACAACAATGTCTCTCAAGTGCGCAGTGACATCGTAGGCCAACGCAATCCAGCGGAAGTCGCGGCTGATTGACACCGTCTGAACTGGTTTCGGTTTTTCTCTGAACTCGATGACTTCGTTGCTGTTGTAAAGGTCCTTCCAGTAATAGACCTGGCCGTGGCGGGTGCCGGCAACCAGGGCTTGGCCCTCCTCCTGAGCAAATGCGAGGCAACTGATTTCCTCATCTTCAACGAGGGTCCTGGTCACCGTTCCTGTTTCAATCTCCCACAATTGGATTCCCGCGTTCGAGCCTGTTGCGAACACCTTGCCATCAGGACTGAAATCGCAGCAGTTGAGCTCTACTGTACTCTGGTGCTCTCGATAGGGCTCAAGCGTGGCTTTGGTCCAGACCTTCAGGGTCTTTCCGGCAACGGCTGCGAGGTAATCTCCCTGGGTGGAAAAGCGCACTCCAGTCACTTTGCCTGAATGTTTGAGCTTCGCTTTCTCGTCTTTCAACAGCTTCCAGACATATACCGTCGAGTTTTCACCAGCCGCGGCAAGAACCATGTTTCTTTCATCCAGCGTGACGTCATAGAGAACCGCTGGAAATTTGGCGCTGCTGAAATCTCTGATGTCCGCGACCGTCGCTTGGGGCTCTGCCTCTATCGTGGTACTGGCCTTCGTGATTGTTGTTGCAGATTCGATGGTGGTCGCCGCTCCGTTTCCACCTCCGCCGTTTTTAAATTTGCCTGACAGGAAGAGGGCCCCGACGATGATAACAATGACCGAGAACAAGACTCCCCCGAGGATGGGGGCCATACTGTTGTCGCTGTGGGACGCGGCCTGTTTCGTCGCCTGAGTTGCCTTCTTGGTTTTTGCTTTAGCCTTGGTGTCCGAAGGCTTCTTGCGGAATTCTACAGTAAGCTGCGAGCCCGTTGATTCACCTTCCGGCAGCTCGAGCATGTCGATGTCTTCGATCAGTTCCTGCGCGGTCTGGTAGCGTTTATCAATGTCTTTTTCCATCAGTCGGAAAATGATCTGAGCTACTTCGTCCGGCATGTCCGGGTCATCGATGGTGATATCGGGCGGCGGATCGAACAGGTGCATACGCATGACACCCATGGTGGATTCGCCCCGATAGGGCTGGGCCCCCGTCAACAGAAAGTAGAACGTGCATCCGAGCGAATAGAGATCGCTCCGACCGTCGAGCTTCTGGGCTTCGCATTGTTCAGGCGACATGAAATGAGGCGTGCCTATAGCGATGCCGGGCATGGTGATGTTTGCCTTGAGCTCAGCCGATTCTGCGGGGTTGTCCTTGTCCTCATCGAATGATTTTGCCAGGCCAAAATCCCCCACCTTCGCCATGCCGTCCGGGTGGACAAGAATGTTATCGGGCTTGATATCCCGGTGAACGATTCTGAGCTTATGCGCGGCGCCGAGCCCGGCGGCCGAATCCCGCAAGACCTGGACGGCAAGTTCGAGATCAAGCGGGCCGCGGTCTTCCACCATGCTGCCCGCGCTGGGGCCGGGTATGTATTCCATTTCGATATAGGCGAGGCCCTCGTGTTCTCCAACTGAAAACAGAGTCACCACGTTCGGATGGATGAGCTGTGCCGCGGCCTGGGCTTCTCGCTGCAGGCGGACCGCGTGGTCGGGGTCCTGTTCCGCGAACTCAGGCTTCATCACCTTCAACGCGACCGTGCGATTGAGTTTTGTATGCTTTGCCTTGTAGACCTTCCCCATGCCGCCCGTGCCTAGCTCACTCAGGATTTCAAATTCGCCGAAGGTGCTGCCTTCCTCCAGTCCCTGTGCCCGCATTCGGGCCGATGCGTCCGGAGAGGCGATGGCCTCTTCGAAAAAGAGAGGGCCACCGAAGTTGTTGCATTTGATGTCCGAGGTCGAGCCGACCGTTTCAAATTTCCTGGATTCCTTGCACTTGGGGCAGAAAAGGACGAGCGTTGTCATAAGCGGAGGGATCGGGCGGACAGATGACCTCGGACAGGCTGTCAGCAGATTGGATGCCCAGAATCATGGGGCAAGGTCAAGGAACGCGCCACCAGGTGCGGGATCGGGCCTTGTATGGAAACGACCCATGACCTCGGCGTTTCCTTTCTTTGCCGGGAATGACTGTCTGCACAGGAACATCCTTGAGCTGAACCCGAGCGGCGTTGGCACGTGCTAGGAAATCCGGGGATTCCGCAGATTTGGCCGGCTCAAGCGAATACTCAAACGTCTGTCGATTCTCGAACTCAAAAGGCAGGAGACCTTCAGCGACCATGTCGAGCGGAAAACGCTGATAGAAAGGCATCTTCAGTTTCATATCAGACCGCTGTTCAGTAAACCCCTTTTTTCGAATGATTACCTCCCGAGTCCCATAAAAAGTGAAATCCTTTTTGACCGGCGTCTTCCCCACATGCTCACCACCAACGTAGACATCCGCATCTTCCGGCTGACTCCGAATGGTATAAGACCGAGAGACGCAGCCCGTAAATATGACCGAAAGAAGACAGACTGGGAGGATTGTTTTCCACATTGGTGTAGAGATTCGCAGAACGCCGTCAAAACGGATGATCACAAGCTGATCGAGACGGCCCTGGCGATGATAGATGGCCGGTATTGAGAATCAAAATGAAGAATAATACGTGATACGTAGTATCTGACTGTGAGTGACGGTTATACAGGAACATCCCTGCGGAAGAGAAATGGGATGTGAATGGTGAATGGCTGAAGCGGCCGTCTGGAAAGCATCGAACGCCACCTTTCACATTTACGTTACGTATTACGTCATTGCGTCTCTTCTGACTTTCGATTCTCGCGCGGTCCACTACTATCCTCGCCTCATCAGAAACCAGGAAATCTGCAACCGAGGAATCATCATGAGTGACAAACTTCAATGGGGAATTATTGGTGCTGGCGGCATCGCCGGTGCCTTTGCACGCGGGGTCAACCATTCGAAACTTTGCGAGATGCGCGCGGTGGCGAGCCGCAGCCAGGAGAAGGCGGACAAGTTTGCTGACGAACACAACATTCCTACTCGTCATGGCAGCTATGAAGCGATTCTGGCGGATGACGAAGTCCAGGCCGTTTACATTGCCACGCCGCATCCGATGCATGCAGAGTGGGTCATCAAATGTGCCGAGGCCGGCAAGCATATCCTTTGCGAGAAGCCGATTACGCTCAATCGGCACGATACCATGGCGGTGATCGAGCATGCCCGGCGCAATGATGTTTATCTGATGGAGGCGTTCATGTATCGCTGCCATCCGCAGACGAAGAAACTCGTCGAGCTGCTGCAGGACAAAGTGATCGGCGAGGTACGAGTTATCCGTGCCAGTTTTGGTTTCCATGCCGGATTTAATCCGGAAGGTCGCCTCTTCAAGAACGCGCTGGGCGGCGGGGGGATTCTCGATGTCGGATGCTACGCCACCTCAATGTCCAGACTCATTGCAGGCGTCGCCCTGGGTGGTGAAAGCGCCGAGCCGATAGATGTCCAGGGCGCCGGAAGGATCGGCGAAAGTAATGTGGATGACTGGGCCGTTGGAATCCTGACTTTCCCGAATGACATCGTTGCTCAGATCTCAACGAGCGTGCAGCTCAATCAGGACAACAAGGTCACCATCTTTGGATCAGAGGGCAACCTTGTCATCGAATCGCCCTGGTTCTGCAGCGGCCGAGAAGGCGGTTCCAGCAAGCTCATTATTAATAAAGGTGGAGAAACAGAAGAGGTCGTTGTTGAAACGGATGAATGGCTGTACGGCATCGAAGCGGATCATGTGGCACAGAACCTCGGCAACCGACAGGGGCAGTTCCCCGCCATGACCTGGGCGGACACCCTCGGCAACATGACCACTCTCGATAAATGGCGCGAATCCGTCGGGCTCGTCTACGACGCTGAAAAAGACGAAAACCTGACAATTCCGATTTATGGCCGGCCACTGAAGCGGCGTGAAGATCACAGAATGAAGTACGGACGCGTAGAGGGGATCGATAAAGATATCTCCAAGGTCGTCATGGGCTGCGATAACCAGGGCAGCCTGCTGCACGGTACGGCCATGTGGGATGACTTCTTCGAGCTCGGAGGGACATGCTTTGACACCGCTTACATCTATGGGGGCGGGCGGCCGGAAAGAATGCTCGGCCAATGGATGAAGAATCGGAACAACCGTGACGACATCGTTTTGATTTCCAAGGGCGCGCATGCGCCCCATTGCTTCCCGGACAAGCTTGTCGAACAACACCTGGAAAGCCTCGAGCGCCTCCAATCAGACTATGTCGATCTTTACTTTATGCACCGTGACAATCTGGATGTGCCCGTCGGGGAATTCGTCGATGCATTGAACGAATTGAAAGACAAGGGAAGCATCAACGTCTTCGGCGGCTCGAACTGGACGATGGAACGCGTGAAAGAGGCCAACGAATACGCTGCAGCAAACGGCAGACAGGGCTTTGGAGCGATTAGTAACAACTTCAGCCTGGCCCGCATGGTCGATCCTCCATGGGGCGGCTGCCTTGCCGCATCTGACCCCGAATATCGCGCGTATCTGAACGAAGCGCAGATGCCGCTCTTCCCGTGGTCAAGCCAGGCTCGCGGATTCTTCGTCCCCGGCCGTGCCGGACCGGATAAGACCGAAGACCAGGAACTCGTTCGGTGCTGGTATGCGGAGGACAATTTCGAGCGCCAGAAGCGCGCCATCGCCATGTCTGAAAAGCTGGGCGTCGATCCGATCAGCATTGCCCTCGCCTACGTTATCAATCAGCCCTTCCCATGTTTCCCGCTGTTCGGCCCGAGGATCATGAGCGAGACTACCTCTTCGCTGAAGGGGCTTTCTATAGAGCTTTCGCCTGAGGATCTGAAGTATCTCAATCTTGAGGACTGAGAGATTGTGGAGACAGAGTTCCCTGTCGCTTGCGCCTCGCCAGGGACGGCTCGCGGGCTTTCTCAGTCCAGAATTCCAAATACTCCCGCCGCTGTGAACTCGCAGGGCAGGCCGAGGTCTTTCAATACCAGGCTCTCGAATGCCGCGTCGCCTTCCAGTTATTCGTACCTGTCCCAGGCGAAGTAGTGGATGATGATGGCGCGTTCATCCATATCGACGACCCAGTATTCGCTGACTCCGGAACTGCGATATTCATTGCGCTTGGTGATGCGGTCCACTTCGCTCGTTCCCGGAGAGATGATCTCGATCGCGATGTCTGCACCCGCGGTGACTGCATCATCTTCGGCGATATGCTGTCGAGATTCCTGGACGTAGGCGATGTCCGGGCATCGCACACCTTCTGCGCCTTCCGGTGTCTGTACGATCATCTCCTTGTCTGCAATCCACTCTCCTTGATTCCCAGTTCTAACCAGGAAGATGTGGCCGAGATGTAGCAGCATTCTTTGATGTTCTTTCCCTGGTCTGGGCCCGATGATGATCTCTCCATCGACAAGTTCCATCCGATCTTCGCTCTCGGGCAAAGCCAGAAACTCCGGCACAGTCAGTTTGTTTACAGCAGTGGCAAAAGACATGTGGATTCACTCGCGTAAAACAGGGAAATTCTATCAGCAGGTGTTGTGCCTTCATTTTACGAATTCCACTTCACGATGGGCACTCGACAGCCCCAAGATGTTTTCAAACCACCGAAATCGTTCCTGTACTTCCATCCTGCGCAATTCGGGTATATAGTCGGCTGTGTCGTTTGTCTTCGATGCCTTCGGGCGTCTTTCTTTTTACATGGAGGAAATGAGATGAAGATCAACGTGGAAGGAATCAGCCAGGGCTCGCGTACCATTGAGGAAGATTACACGGCCCGGCAACTTGGCATCGAAGACAGCGGCCTGCAGTTTGAGAAACGAATAAATGTCAGTGCCGAGGTTACACGAATGGGTGAGGAGGTCTATGTTCACAGCATCATTCGAACCAACCTTCAACAACAGTGCTGTCGATGCCTGGAGGATTTTGGTGTCGACGTGGACACTCAGTTCCAGGGGCTGTTCGTCCCCTTCAAACAGCCTGCGAGCATCCGAAAGCTGACCCAGCGCAGCCGGCTCCTCGATGATGACGGCAAAGTGACGCCTTACAGGGGAAAGGTTATCAATCTCTCCAGCGACATCCTGAACGCCATCCGAATGATAATCCCTATGAAGCCGCTGTGTGAGACTACCTGCAAGGGCTTGTGTGCAGAGTGCGGTGTAAACAGGAACCAGGAAAAATGCGCATGTGGTGAACGGAGCGTCTCGGCCGGATACAACCCGTTCAAGGAACTGCAGGCAAAATTTCAGGAATAAGCCAACCCATGGCGAAAGCTCCGCTTATTCCCTGGAGTCGCCGGCGACCCCAGGGGCTATTCGAAATCAGTCGCAAATTTCTCTGCCGTCTTGAGCCCATCTGCCACCACCTCGGTGCCCGGCAGCTCAAAGCTCACGATCGCTCGAAACACCTTCCCATCTTTGAGTGAGATCTTCACTCCGACGGCGTTGGCGTCCAGACCGTCCGTTCGTTTCACGGGGACTCGTATGACGGCCTTCGTCTGATTCGAGAAGAAGGCGATGAAGTCTGTCTGCTTCACGCCCTTTCTTCGTGCCATGAAGTGTGGGCGAGTGGCGCCTTTGAAAGAGAAGAGTTCCGTGCCCGGCGATCCCAGCATGGTGAGGCGGCCGCTACCCTCCGTCCATGTGCTGTCAGTTTTGCCGTAACGATAGCTCTTGATGTTAGCGCCAAATGTGGCGCCGACGCGGTTGTCATTTGGCTTGGCCGTCCAAGCCCCTTCTTTGGTTTCCGACGGCACTGACAGTTTGGAACCCGCGCTCTTCAGATACCAGTCAACCGTGCTTGCCTTACCGCTCTTGAAACGGTCGACCACCAGCACATGTCTGCTGAGTAAAGCGAACGTCCGGGTGATGGTGCTGCCCCTGTAATGCTGATCGCTGGCGCACATCACATGCTGCACGGGTCCTCTCACGTCATACGAAATCACGTTGCCTGGCTTCGAATTCTGGTGTCCTTCATCCACGATCAGGATCGACTGGCCGAACGACGAGTGATTGTATGATCCGCCTCCGCAGGTCAGTTTTCGCAATTCTCGGTCTTTGCTTTTCCGCGGCGTCCGGATGGTCAGCGCGCACCGGTCGCGCGAACTGCGAAATATATGCGTGCCCCAGTTCATCGAGACTTGGAGCTCCTTCCACTTGAGGAGTGTAGAACCGGTGAGGTGGTAGCCGTCGGTCTCGTCCTCCTTGCTTCTCTTTATGAATTCTTTGCCGGCGAATCTCTTTTCATCGAGGAAGCGCATGATCGGATACGAGTATCCCATTCCAATCGCGTCCGCCCCCTTGCTGTGGACGATGTTGAAGAAGCGTTCCTGGTAGATGTCGATGCCGCGGCCGTAAAGGAGCTCTGCCATCCAGAGCATGGGACTGATCGTGTATGCCTGGTAGTGACCCTCGAGGCAAAGACCGTCGTCATCAAAGGCCCATTTGAGATTATCAAGCAGGCCGTGCTCCGCAGAATAGGCGAAGCTGACCAGCGGCCAGTTGCGTGCGGCGAGGCCCCCGTACAACACCACGTAATTGGTCGTGCATTGCTGGTTGCCCGGGCCGATGTATTGGTTGCGCTCCTGAACGGCCGCAGGAAGCATGAGGTTGGTGACGATGAAATCGCGGTCTTTGGCAGTGAGGTCCGCAGCCACCATATCGAACGCGGTATAGATGCCGTGCATGCTGCCACTGGCATCGTTTCCCGAGCCTCCGCCGTAGTTGTATGGGGGACGCTGCGTGCCACCAAAACGGAAGCCGTAATGAAGCGTGTTCCCGCTGAGAACTCCGTGGCTAATGATTTCATGCTCTCTGCTGTAAATTGCAGCCCGCACCTTTGAATACAGTTGCGCCATGCGGACGAGCGCGTCACGAACCTTCTTCAAGTAGCTCCTGTCGCCGGTGTGATGGTAAATGAAAGCGGCTGATGAGATGCCGCCCGAAATCGCATCCGCATTCAGCGTGTTTGGATCGCCTTCAAATTTAAGCGCGGTATCCAAAGCTTCAGGTGTGAGAGAGTTGGCAGCCTTTCCGGCGACCTCAGGAATGTAATTCTGAATGTAGTCAGGAAGTTCTTTCGGCTGCGGAAAGAATGGGAACTGAAGGTTCTCTTCTTTAAGCGGAATTGTCACAGTCAGGTGGATAGGATCGGAGCTCCGCAGGATTGTGACTTCCGAATCCTCGATGCCTTCAGCGATGGCGCGCAATTCAAATCGTTCGCAATAGAGCGGCTCGGATTCGGACGCAACTTTCGAAGGCAGACCGACTGTAACCTCCACCTGTTTTCGCTCACTGGCATTCAGAGCGAGACTGGTCGTTGAGAGCTTCGCAAACGCGTGCCTTACGTTGAAGGGCAGAATCGAGAGCTTCGCTTTGACCGGCCGATTCAGTCTGTTGGTTACAGTTACCGGATATCTGAAGACGAGATCATTGTCCCACGTGTAGGTCGCCTTCGTCTGGTCCCAATCGACATCAATGGCCTTCTTGACGAACCGAATCGAACGCAGCCACATGTTATGTCCCGGTTCCTGAATGCTGCGTCGCGTGTCGCGCATATGGCCCATGATCTGCAGCCCGCGCAGGCTGGGATCTTTTGCAGCCAGTCCTTTGTATTTGCCGGGTTGCTTGATCTCTTCTGGACGACGCAGGTCGAGCCAGATGGTTTTCCACTCGAACGGCCCGCGCATCGAGTCCAGCACGTACCAGTGGGAGAGTTCCCCTTCGTCCGGAAAATTCTCCAGCGAAAAGCGAAGGAACGAAGCCCGGTCTGATTTCACCTCGACCTTCATCAGATCGTATTTCAGTGGATCGATGCCGAGCGGCTTCAGATCGATTCTGCCGGAGAAGCCGCCATCTATTCGGAGGACCTTCTCTCCATTGGGGCCATCGGATGCGAACTGAAAGGCGCCGTGGAGAGATTCGAATGCCTTGCCATCCGCAAGCGCGGTGACCCGTTTGGCAAGGTCTTGCGACAAGAGGGACGACAGGCACAAGGAGAGCAGGAATGTCTGAAGAGCAAGATGAGTCATTTGAATTTCTGTGGGCTTTCGTCCGATTCTATGGAGCACCAGCCGGCCAGACGGTACTGGCCATTGGAAACCTGGTGGAGCCGAAGACCACGTAGTTTCTGCGACTTGTCACAGATGGCTGCTCACCACTCTATGACAAATTCCAGCCGCGACGTGTGACCTCCATCCTTCGTTGCCTCGAAAACTATCGGGGCGATCAACTCCTGCCCACCTGCCCCTTTCCTGATCGCGGGTTCGAGATCAGATGAAAAACGAAGCTTGCCGTCCACGTTGTAGACATTCTTCTCTTTCTTGATGTCGCTGCCCGCGGCCAGGCGGAAGAACAGGTTTTCTACCTTGTTGGATGCCGACAGATTCAGCGTGCGCTTCAGCCTGGGTCGCTCACCGAACTCCGCTGAATAATGCTCCTCAATCTCAATGCCTCTGAAACGATATCTGAGGATCGGATTCCGCTTTTTGTCGTATCGATAGCCGACAAAGTGCCATGCATCGGGTTTAGAATCCGGCCAGGCCGCATCTGCATGTTCGAGCAGCGCAAGTGTTGGGCCCGCTGGCATCGGGTTCTTGTCTGAGCCGCCGATGCCCGTGTAACGCCCTCCGCGGCCCGTCCATGAGGATTTGGCAGATATGAAGTCACCTGTCCAGACCATTGCCAGCCGGCATTTGAGGGCATCGAAGGCCAGGTGCACGCCGCTTGGATATCCGATGGTGATTGCGTGTGCGCCGACGCCACTGACGAAAGCGCGAAACAGAATGGGCTCGTCGTCGGGCAGCAACACGTACGGATCGCCCGGCTTCATTCCTTCCGGCGGGCGGGCGGATGTGCCTCGTGAAAGATAGGCCCAGATGGCGTCGATCTGTTTTGTGGGGTCACCACCAAGCACACTCGCGAATGCACCTTTGCCGTCAGGGAAGAAGTTCGGCATGCGCGTGCCTTCGCGAATCGCGAATGGATTACTCAGCCAGACTTTGAACCAGCCGGGCCGGATGTGGCGTGTCATTTGTGCGAGGTCCGGGCCGGGTGTGCCGAGTGATTTGTTACTGCCCCAGTTGTGGCAGTTGATGCAACCGTATGCTTTGTTGCCAACGAGCCTGCGACCATTGCTGATGGTTCTGGCGGTTGCCCTTGCCGGCTGATGATCCGGTAGAGCTTTCGCATCTGCCGCGGCGAAAAAGGAGGGAAGCTCCTCCAGATTCGGACGCCCAAACTGAGGCATGCGGGTGGTCATGTGCGAACGGTGCCCGTGTCCTGCAAACAGAATCTGCCCGAGGCCCGTTGCGGTGAATTTCGCGCCGACCAGATCCAGGGAAGGCGGGATGCGACCTTCTTCTCCAAGGTCGACGGGGACGTGCGTCGTAAAATAAAGACTCCTTCCCTCCTCGATGCCGCCACGGCCGCCGCGGGCATGGCACGCGTAACAATTGAACGCGTTCAGGTGAGAGGCAACCTGCTCGGAAGCAGAGGGCGCTTTCTCGTTCCGCAATTCGATGAGTGCCTGCGTGAGAGCTTTTGTCTGTTGCTCGTTGAGTGCGAACCTGGGACGGCCGCCCGCCACCGCGGCGCTGAGACATCCGCCTGCCGCATTTCCAGACAGCTCTGCAAGCGGCTTGGCCTCGAGCTCGCTTGGCAGTCCTTCGCTCTTCTCTTTTGCGCCAAACAGGCGCACCTCTGCGATCTGGACGCATTTGGCCGCTTTTGAATTCCGGATCTGCACAAAGGTAATTCGATAAATCTTGAACGACGCGTCATTGGTAAAACTCAATGACTGCGTCTGGAATCGCTTCTTGAACAAAGGGACAGCGTCCTCGGTGATCACCTCAAATTTCTTGCCATCGTTTGAGCCTTCCAGGCGGTAACGAGTGGGGTCACGCGCCTCGTGATCGTTCGCCGATGTGAGACTGATGCCGCTGATGACAACTGGCGACTTGGATAGATGTATCACCAGCCCCGCTCCTTCTTTGCCAAAGTTCAGATACTTGGTTTTTGTCTTGCCGTCGATGGCGTGGCGTGCGTCTTCGTGGCCGGGGCTTCGATTATTCCTGGGGGCGAATTTCTGAATCTTCAGGCCGGGCCTGACGAGATTGTTGCCCGCGTAAGACCGTTTCAGGTGAGAGCCGGTGTTGTGGCACGATGCGCAACCGACGGATTGGAACAGTTTCCGGCCGCGGGCCACGCGCTGTTCGTCCTGCTGAAGCGGCGAGTAATCGGATGGATTCCACGAACGGGACGAATGGCTGAGCAGCTCCGCAGAGATGGGCTCGGGTATCCGAAGATCGGGGCCTTCCCAAGTGAGCTTGAATCGCTTCGACTGATTGGATGGGGAAACCTGTACCAGTATCGGATGCTGTCCCTTTTTGAGTTTCACCTTTGCTCCCAGAGATTTCTGGCCGGGCTTCTTCGAGTTGCCCTTGATGATCGTCTGGTTGCCAATCTTTATCGAATACTGACCGTCTGCGCTCATGAAGAAGCCATACTCGCCATCGGCCTCGATCTCGATACTTCCGTTGAACTCCACAGTGCTGAAGTTGCCCGGCAATTCGAGTGCTTCCAACGTGATCGATTCTGCCTTGCCCTGTGCGATTCTCTGTTTCTTCTTCGGGTCAGCAAAGACGGTGTAGAGCAGCCCTTCCCGGCCGTCAGCCGTGCCGGGCTTCTGCGCTCGAAGCAGGTATGTGGCGATGACCCTGGCTTCATCGGCATTCAAACTGAGGGACGGCATCCGGCCGCCCTCTCGGGTATCAAGCGGGTCTTCGATAAAGTCGGCCAGCGCACTGACCGTAGTCTTTGCCGCGAGGTCACCCAGCGGGATCGAAGGCTGGCTCAGCTTCGGCATGCTCTTCATAGCCTCGGCGATATCCGTGTCCTTTGGCTGAAAGCCGGCGGCCGGCTGAAACGGCTGATGGCACGCGACGCACCCGACAGTGTGGTAGAGCATCTCGCCCTGCTGAACGGCCTTCTGGTCGTGTTCCCGATCCGTGCCAGCGAGCGGGCCGCCCATTGATGCGAGGAAGTGGACGAGATCTTCAACTGCGTCGTCTTTCTTTTCTTTTGGCAACGCGTGCAACAGGTCGGGCATGGGCGTGCCGGGTTTGGTCGCCTGCGGATTGAGTAGAAATCTGCGCAGGTAATGCGGCGAAACGCGCGCGCCAACGTTTGCCAGCCTCGGTGCGTCTCTAATAGGAAACAGGTGCGCCCTGTCGCCCGCGCTGTGGCAGGAAACGCAATTCAACTCACCAAGCAAAACGCTGCCGTCGTTCGCATGAGGATTCAGAAACGCCGTGGGAGGTGTCTCTGCGCCAAGGTTGAGCAGCAGGAGGAGAGAGGTGAGGCTAATCGGTTTCACGGGCGCCCGTATGGATTCGGTTCTCAACGCGAAGACAGTAGCGGGCTGACGGGCAGTGGTTTCCCATTCCTGGCCAGGGGCAGTCCGGCCAGCGCACATCGGTTGTTCCACTGATCCACTGTTTCCATGGTTTTGTATTCGTTAATGATCGCGTGCCGAGCGGTGTTGGTGTAATTGTGCCCTGCACGATGAACAACGAGCACGCTGATGATAACCACGTCGCCCGGCTCGGCCTTACACACAACCCAACTGCCTTCCTCGACGTTTTCGTCCTTGATGCGCGTTCCGTCGAAAGTTTCCCACTCGCCCTTCAGATGGCTTCCAGGAACAACCTCCGTCGCGCCCTTCTCAAAGTCCGTCGCTTCCAGATAGGTGATGGCCGCGGCCAGATCCGGTTCAGAATGCCGTTCGTATGGGAAGTCCTGATGCCAGCTTTGCGTGCATTCGAAGCCGGGCGGTTTGTTGCGGACCTTGCCGTTATGAAAGTCGATGTTAGGCCCCATCAGATCCACGAACGCGCTGACGATGCGCGGCTCGGAAAAATGGTGGATCCAGAAATCGCTGGCCAGTACATGATCCATCATCCCCACGACATTTTTGGGATTGAAGGAGTCAACCTCAAATCCTTCCACGGGTTCCATGAATGAGTAGCTCATGTTCTTTGGCCGGTTCTCCGTCTGGGTCACCATCGCGCAAAATTCATCACGAAGCTCCCTGACTTCATCCTCGGAATAAAATCCAGGCAGATGGAGATAGCCGTTGTCGTCGTAAGACTGTTTCTGTTCCGGTGTGAGTATTAACAGGTTGGACATGAAGTGTTGTGGAATGGATTGGGCTGCGATGTTCGTGTATGCAAGATAGAAGAATCGAGATTCGAGCGCAAAATGTGTGATTGCTTTCCCGATTTGTGAACCTCCTTCACCAAGCGGTAAGACCTATGAGAAACTTGACCTCGGCAGCTCTTCTGACGCTATGTATGTTCCATCTCAATTCCGAGCCGGCAAAACCAGACAGGCTCACAGAGGCCCTGAAGACCGCCGGTCTGACCAAGAAAGATCTGGGTTTTCATCCAAAAGGTTACTGGTCCCGTTTTCCGAATCCGTCACGAGTTCCGCACAAGCTCCATTTCTTTGATTCTCTGTTCGCTGAGCCGCTTCGCACCTATGACTTCACCATGGTCATGTCGCAGGCTGTGAGAGATCTGCTGTCGATGGAACAATTCGAAAAGAAGAACGATTCCCTCTTCAGGCTGGCCTATTTTCTGGGCATCGATCACAAGGTGGGAACTTTCAGAGGCTACAGCGCGAATCTTGACCCCCAGCCGTCCGCTGAGTCGCCCCTCATCGATGCCGTTCGCCGGGCCTACGAAGTTTCCGGCGGACGGATGCGAATGATCGTCTTCGGCAAAAAGGCCGATTGGCCGGATCATGAAACAGATATCCGCAGACAGATCAAAGGCATGGATCCAATACTTGAGAATACCGTTGCAGCATTGCTGTTGAATATCATCGACGCCTGGCAATGGCGAAAGCTCGCCCTGCGAAACGTCAAGGCCGAACGCCTTCGCGACGTTTTCAATATGCGTGATTTTCACGGCCATTCATCGGACGGGCAGTCCTATCCTTACCAGGTCGACGACGTGGCAAAGGAACTCGATGAGCCTTCGCTGTATTACGCAGCACAGAAGGCGGTTCAGGCCGCGCATGATGCAGCAAGAGCGTTGAAAACGCTTGTGGCCGCCAATCCTGATGCTTTCACGGGTCTCTCAGTAAAGATCCCTACGCCTGTCGGCAAAGTGATTCTGTCCGGCACGAGCGATGATAAACACGACGCCAACGATGCGGCGATTGTGATCGATCTGGGCGGCAATGATGTCTATCTCGGCGGCGTTGGTGCGACGACCTCCCTCGACCTCCCTATCGCCATCGCCATCGATTTGTCCGGCAACGATACTTACAAATCTGAAGGAGAAAAAAGTAACTCTCAGGGCTCGGGTATCTTCGGCGCGGGCATATTGCTGGATCTCGCGGGGGACGACACATACGAAGCAAGGAAAGGATCGCAGGGCTACGGACT
>JASLXP010000925.1 GCA_030740295.1 Planctomycetota bacterium | reverse complement strand
CGCTGCGAATCTACTTCTTCTCTCTCGTCACCGTCAGATAACCCGACCGGGTACCAAAGAGGATCGAATTCCCCACGGGCGTCATCCCGGTCAGGCCGCGGTAATTGAACTTGGTTTCTGAAATGACCTTTCCGGTTCTCTTTTCTACCTGTCGCAGGATGGTGTTGTCGGAATAAAAGTAGACTTCGTGACCGACGATTAAGGCAGGCTGCCGAATGGGTGAAGCGGCATCGATCTCCCAGAGCAGCTTGCCGGTCTGCAGTGATAATGCCCTGAAGCGGCCATCAACGGATCCGATGTATGCCGTCTGCTCATCGATGGCGGGGGCGGCCTCCACAAATCCATCGGTCTTGAATGACCACGCCTTTTTGCCGCTGTCTTTGTGCAAAGCGTAAACGTGGCCGTCATCAGAGCCGACAAAGACCTGGTCCGCACCAACGGACACGCCCGAACGAATGGGGCCGCCGGTCTTGAATGACCATCTCTGTTTACCATTCTCGTCCAGCGAATAGACCTGATAATTGAACGAGCTGAAAAAGATATTCCGGCCGTCGGTCGCCACCGAAGAGTAAATCGACTGACCGGCCTTGAACTGCCATCTGAGGTCGCCGGTTTTCCGCTCGAACGCGTAAACGATCCCGTCGCCAGAGCCGACAACCACCTTGTCGCCGACGACGCAAGGCGAACCGGTGATGCGGAACTCCGTAGGATAGCTCCAGGTCACCTCTCCCGTTCGTGTGTTCACTGCCCGGATTTCATGATCGTTGCTGCCGAAGATGGCGAGATCGCCATCGACCGTAGGCTGCGAGAGGATGCCGTATTCTTTGTTAGTCGTGAGTTTCCAGCGCGCGGAATGATCTTCGAGAGAAAGCGCATTCAAAGTGCCGCCGATTGACAGATAGAGCATGCCATCAGCGAAGGTCGGTGCCGATTGAGCAAAGCGACGTCCCCGAAGAAGAGCGGAACGCTCCGGGGCCAGCGGTCCCGGAATGCGACCGTTGGGCAAGTAATAAGTGCGCTGAAAATTTCCGCCCTCGGTGTGCCAGCGGCTTTCGTAAAGCTCGAACTCCGTGATGCGCGTTTCTTCCTCACGCCGGGCGAAATCCGCATTGAGCAGCCCGGAGATTCGGAATCGTCTCGAGGTGATCGGCTTTGCCAGCCGATGGACATGAACGGATGTCTTCGAGCTCCGCTCGACCTCGGCCGTTTTCCATTCGCCGGCCCAGTCGTCGGTGAACTGGATCTGGTCGGCTGTCTTTTCCGTTGTCTCCTTTTTCTTCTCTACTTTCTGTTCTTCGACGAAGTAGGCGAGCATGTACTGTTTCATCCAGGCCCGGGGATGATTGGGGTCGTCATGGAAGGCGAACGTGCCGATGGTCTTCGGCCGGGGGAACGAGATCTCGACACCGCCCATCTGGCCGACGTCCCCGGCGGTCCATCGGCTGCCTCCTTTCCGAACGATGCGTCCGTCCGTCATTTCAATCGGAGTGGGCTGAACGGCCACCTGCAGGTTGCCTTCCAGGTGGCGCAGCATGATCGTCTGCTGTCTTCGGGCCGCTAGCCTCGATTCGCGGTTGATGCCCCGAAACCCCTGCCGAACGAGAGCGGTATTCCGGACGCCGAATTCAGCCCGATAGAGTCCGGCTTCTTTCACTTCGGCGTCTTTAACTTTCGGACCCATCCGAATCTTAACGGATTTGGGTTTGGGCCCGGTCTTGATCGGGAGCAAGGCTTCAAGCCAGCCGGGCGAAGTCACACCGAATTCGGTTTCGAAAACGATGACCTCATCGCCCTCATCAACAAGCTCCGCCAGCAGCTTCAAACGGCCGGAGCTCTCTGCCGCCTGCCAACCTGCGTGGAACAGATAAGTAGAAAACGGTTGTAGTTTATCCACGCCTGAGCCAAACGAGATAACCTCCCTGTCCACACCCGCCTTAATTCCGAATGCCTTCCGCTTTCCTTCAGGAATCAGATTTGGGCTCAGCCTGACATTCGTCGCGATACGCTCTAGTTCCGTTTTCTTCATGCGCTCGGGACCCAGATTTTTTTCCTGCGCCGATGCCAGACTTTGAAATAGCTCATCCACATTTCCGTGGCTGGCAGGATGGAGGTCGGTCTTCCATTGCACCTTTCCATTCGCGCCCACCCGATACACGAACCCGCCAGTGCTGCCGCACAAGACGGATTTGCCATCGGGCGCTGCCTTCATCGCATAGATGACGGGAAGCGACAGTGCCCAGGTTTTCTTCCCCTGCTGGTCATATGAGTGGAGAAGGCCGCCCGCATAGATAAGCGTGCTGTTACCGAGGAACGCACCTGACGAAACCGTGCCGCCATAGCGGAAGGTTTGCACCGCTTGGCCATTGCGATCGAGGACCACAGCCCTGCGCGTTGAAAACCCGACCAGTGTATGGATGCCGCTCGGTTTGATATCGAAGATTTCAGACGACACACGAGTCTGCCATGCGGTTGGATTCACACCCGGAGAGCCGGGCATCTTGTCGATCGGTTTCGTAAGGATAGGCCCCTGTTCCGTGAACGAGCCCATCAGTCGGGGATCGGGCATGGAGAACATGAAGACCTTGCCGGTCGCATTAGCGATGACAACGTGTCCACCATTCGGAGCAACTCGAACCTGAAAATTGTTCGCACGCCGGTAGATTTCGTAGATGGATTCGTGCGGTGCGAATTCATGAGCTGAGAGGACATTGCCTCGCCGCATGTCGACCGCTCGCATCTTTCGAAACATCTGCCGTTTTTTTCCCTGGCCGATGACTCCCCAGTCAAAGATCAGCCCATACCTGCCATCCGGCGTGATTGCTACCAGGTCATCCCTTGGGTGGCCAGACCTGAACTCGCCAAAGTCTGTTCGCTGCGCGAAGTAATCCTTTCGCCAGAGGATCGTGCCATCCACCTTCGCGGCGACAGTCATGTTCGGCCCCGCAGCAAGGATAGTGTCGCTTCTGGTTGAGAACGCAGCGGATTCAATCTCACCATATCTTCCGACTGTCTGGCCATCCCCATTCAATTCGTACAGACCTCCACTCATATCAGAAATGAGGGCGCCGCTCTTGGTCAGCACCATTTTGCCGGGCCACTTCTTTGCGCCCTTGCCCGACCACAGGATCTTTCCGTCGCTGTCCAGCATGAAGACGTTCTTTGAGAAACTCTCAGTCCCGACAAGAATCTGCTTTCCGTTTCGGGACACCTCCAGGTGCATCACAGGCATTCCGTTCAAGCCGGTGACAATGGCAGGAGAAGATGGCTGAAGGTTCAGGGTTGATGGCTTGATCAGCGAAGCAGTGACGGGAGAGGATTCCGAGTTCGTCAAGAGCGGCTTGGTGCCACGTTCAATTTCAGTCAGCTTCCCTGGTTCGGCCAGAGCCATCAGAGCTTTCTTGAAGCCGTCAGCGTCTCCCCCGCTGACGATGACAGTATCGAAACCGTAGTAAAAGGGAGAGACCACGTGGATTAACGCACCGCGCCCTCGTCCGGGGAAACTCCCTGTCAGACGAACGGGGAGCATGCCGGAAGACACGAGCGAGCGAACCAGCGGATGCCTCCCGCCGATGTCTGGAATGACAGAGTGCCCTTTGAAAATGTACCGAGGGCCGACCTGTTTTTCGGAACGGTTCGTCGTCTTCCGCGGCAAATTGCGCCGGATGACCGCGAGGTCTGAGACCGGGCGAAGCTCTTCCTTAAGGCCGAGCTTCCTGCTGATGGATTGGACCTGTCTGGCAAGAGCTTCCGAAGCGTTTTTCTCACCATCCTTCGCGACGACACCTTTTTCATACGGAATCCAGACCTTCTGCTTTCCCTCTGCGAACTTTCTGACCTCGTCTGCGCCATAGACAACCACGTCCGGCTGGATGTGCGTGCTGTCTGGTTTTATTGCCTGCCGCACCACCTTGAACGTGGCCTCCACCGTTCGTCCTTCGAACAATTCGCTCACCGTCACTTTCCAATCGCCTGCAGGATCGTTTGAGGCAATCTTGAAATCCTCTTCGAACTTCTCCGTTCCCTGCACTGCTCTAAAGCACTGGTGACGGATTTCTCCTTGTGGATCGACCAGCCGAATCTCAATCGGCACAAGGACATTGACAGGCTGGCTCTTCGTATCCTTGATGCTCACTGCTACCGAAGCCTCTTCGCCTGTGTTCACAGTGCTGTTCACCTGCATCGCAGGCGGTGCGATGGCAGCAGGAAGCACCGCGAAAAGTTTTGCGCCGACCTTCGTCAGGTCCGCTGGAAACAGGACACCCTCCGAGTCTTTCTGAATGTCGAGCCGCTTCAGTTCGAACAGGTCGTAAACCACCTCGGCCTCGCCCGCGACATGAATGGTCGTTCGAATCGGCTCACGCGCGTACGCGCCCTGGAATGCCGTGTCCTTGAGAATCCGATCACCGGCAGCAGTGACAAATCGGCTGTCCCCCCACTTCGCGCTGGACAACAGCACGCGATCTGAATCGCCCCGGACGGTGTGCTTGAAGCGGGCATCGAGCACTTTGTTCAAGCGTTCCTTCACTTTGTCGTACTCGTGCTGCATGCCGCGGTATTCGTGTCGATTTGACCAGCCGGCACGGATGAAATCGAAAGGAAAATCCAGCTTCACCGCGCCGGGGATCTCGACGCGGCATTTGCTGTCCATCATCACGACCCCGCCCTTCTTGATGAAACCGCTGATTTTGGCCATCAGGTTTGCCGGAAGCTTCGGCAATTCGATGCCGGTCATGGCCAACCCTTTGTAACGGTCGAGCCGGCCGGAAAGGATGCCCCCTTCGCCGATGATGTCCGCGGGCATATGCGACCAGAGGAAACCGGAGAACGCGCTTTCGACACGCAGCATGTGCCCCCCGCGGTGGAACGGCGTGGTCAGGTAGCGGTAATAAGGATCGTTGTTGTGCCATTCCGCGCCGAAGTAAACGTGCTCGAAACCGAGCTGCGTGATGGAGTGCAGGATGGCGATTTCGCGTTCACGGCGGGCGTGCTTGAAGACCCCCGAATACATCTCCATGGCCCGGTTCACAGAGCTGACCGCAATACGCTCAAGCAGGTGGCTGTGCGTGGTAAAGCCTTGCTTCGTCACCTCGTCACGACGCCGCACGGGCAGATAGACGTCCGCCCACTGGTAGCCCACTTCGTCGGCCCCGCAAGCCAGGGACATCAGCATCCGCTGCCACAGCCGGAAATGGGTCCGGCGAATGCGGGGGATGTGGAAGTGCTGCATGCTGTAAATGGTGGAGACGCGGGCCTCATCACTGAATTTGCCGAAAGCACTCATCACCGCCGTGCACAGCGGCCGTGTTCCGTTTTCGTGTGTGCTCTGCCAGCGGCTCATCCCGACTTTGGCGTACGCTACCTCCGGCACGAAGGCCGCTCCGGGCGCGGCAATCATGACCTCCTGTTCCGTGTGCGTGGTCTGCAGTCCAGGCCGGACGCGGTGGAGCGCCTCTTCATACTGAGCGAATGTCTCCGGCATCAGGCTGCAGCGAAGCTCCTGCAGGAGGCGGCGGCGCTCGAAGATGTTGTTCTTGTCTTCAAGAGACTCGGTATAGTCAGCGAGTTCCGCAGCCGTCGGATACTCCATCCCGTATTTTTCTTTGAAGATCTTCGGCAGCATGATCTCTTCCCTCTGCTTCTGCTGCTCGGGGTAAGAGCCGACACGCGCGCCCATGTCGATGTATTCGACGGCTTCCCACCATCCAAGATCCATGCCCTGAATGTGCGGCAGATCGCGGGCGAGATTTCCGAAGAACTGAACCACGCCCCGGTCGACATCGAGATCTTCGAACGGCCCCCAGCGGAGGTTTTCGACGAGCCTGTGACGCCAGAGCCACATGTCCATACCTTCGCCAAGCGTGCGGTCGAGGACACTCTGAAAGAGAGTCGGCTCATAGAGGAAGTCCCAGGCAGGCAGGCCAGGTCTTGTGCCGGTGAATGTGCGTTCCTGAATCGGGACGATGCTGCCGGCCGGCTTGCGAGGCGGGGTCTCGATGAGCTGGTTGATGCTCATCTCTTTCAGGTTGTCGAAAACATGGTCGAGGCCCGTCTGGTCGTGGAAGCTGCCACTGACACTCCCTTCCCACGAGGGCTGCAACGCAATAACCATCGAGCTTCGTTTCTTGCGGCTGACCAGGCGAATGCGGCCGCCGAAAATCTGACTGCCTTCGAGCTGGCCCGAGAGCTCGTAATCTCCAGGCCGGAGGTAGATGGTCGTCTGCGGCACAACGAGCCAGTGCAGCGTGTGTTGGCCGGGAGCGAGGGAATCGAAGGTGCGGCGGGCGATTTCGAACCCCGTGGGCTCTTCCTCTGGTTTTTCAGGATTGGAGTTACGACGTTTCAGATCCCGAAGCCGCACAATCAATTCGCCACTCAGCGGCTTGCTGTTGCTGAGCACGCCGATCAGTTCAAAGCCCTCATCCTCATAAAACGAACGGCGGTTGTAATGAGTGAACAGCGAAAGTGAAGTGGCCGATTCGTTCTTCTTCTCGAGTGCGATGTTGAAGTCTGCATGCAGATCGGATTCAGGCGATACCTTGCCAGAAGCATCGACAACGAGGCGCAATTCAAACAGCCCACTCGTGCCGTCCTGGAAATGAATCCGGTAAGGACTTCTTACGTCCCCGGCTTCGACTTTGACCTTCGACCACTTTTCGTGCGTAGAGCCGGACGACGCTCTCCTTTTCCGAATGAATGCGCCGACACCGTCCCCGGCAAGTGTGCCCCCTTTAATGGAGTCTCGGAAATCGATACGGGCCTGGATGCTGTCGCCGATCTGGCAGATGTTTTTCTTGAGCCCAACGACTAATAAGCGCGCGTCGTCGAAATCTGGATGACGGTTATCTGCAACGAGAAAACGATGCGGATATTCCGAGGGATCGCAGGTCACCTCGATACCGGGCGCGGGCTTTTTCCCAGGAAGCCCGGCATTGAACTCGCGGGATCGAGGCTCGAAGAACTGGTGGTAGAAAATGCGTTCCTCGAATGTATCGGCGGGCACCGCGGCCACAGAAGTCTTCTTTGAAAAGACGCCGTTTAACGACGCGAACAAAGGTTGCCTCGTCTTACTTCGAATGACCGCCTTCGACGTGTACCGGGGAATCCAGACAGCCGCTCCGGTGGCGTAGACATCGTTTGCAGACGACTGGCCTTTGCGATGAAGCTCGACCTTTCCCTCGCGCAAGAGGAACTCTGTTTTGGAAGGCAGAACACGATAGGCGCGCTGCTGAGTATTGGCCGGCAGGTAAACGATGAGCGGCTGGAAACTGGTGTGGATCTCGAGAAGGTCGTCCCACGGCGAAAGCGGCTCTTCCCCTTCTTCCGGGGCTTCTTTCTTTGAAAACGCCTCAACATTGAAAAGTTTGTCCGGCAGAGATGTCATCCGCTCGACTAACGGCTCGTCCGGTTCGACAGACATATTCAGGCCGGCAAACATGACCGGATAACATGTGAGGGCGATGACGGTCTCTTTGATCTTCACATCGGGATCGTTGCTCGTGGCCCGGTTGCCGTTGACCTCGATGACGTGTCCGCCCGGATTGAGAACGTGGGGTCCGTCGGCCAGGTCGATTTCGGCGGAAGCTTCGCGGAAGAGGAATCTTCCCTTGTAGCGTTTCTGAAAGATCCGCTTGTCATCGACGCTGAAATGTTTGAGCCAGGTGACCACGCGTTTGCCGGGCCGTAAGCGCATCTGTTCATCAAATGCGCTGATTGGCGCGGGCGGAAAGCCGGTTTCTTTCTCCTCAGCCTTCCGCCATTTGGCGGTTTGTTTGTCCGGGATGTGGACGAGTTCGCCGGGGTGATCGGATTTGGTGAGTTGAATAGTAAAAGGCGCGGCATGGATGGAGGAGAGCAGAGCCACGCAGATTGCGCCGAACCATTTTGTGAACGCTAGGCACGCCAGCGTCTCGCTGGCTTCCCGGTGGCTACCTTCGGTCGCAGATGCCGGCGGGACGCCGGCGTGCCCAGGAGATTTCTTTGAGAGTTCTTTACTCAACACGTGCATTCCCCCAGATGGCCCAGTCGCCGTTGATGCCGTCACCGCTGCTGCCGACGCGTAATTCGAGCACTTTGCAGCCAGTGATGTCGAGATCCAATGGCTCTGTTTTCGAATACGGCGTGACAGTTTTGGATTCGTATATCGGTCTGCCGTCGGCGAGCACTAGAAACTTCACGGTGCCATCCTCGACGCTCTGGTCCAGACCCGGGTGGACTTTGAATCTCTTGAACTGGCCACCGGCGTAATAGACCACCTGCGATTTGGCGTGCGTGCCAAGGGCCTTGGCAAATGCCTTGTTCTGCATCTTGATTGGCTGGCCTATCACGTTCTCATCAAAACGCAAAATCGACTGGCTCTGTTGCGCGGCCACGTAGTCGATATCACTCAAGTAAAGAGGCCCGCTCTTCTTTGCGAAGAATCGGGTGCTCATGGATGAAAACTGCGATTCGCCATCAGCAGTGAATTCAATTTTCGCCTTCCCCATCCTGGCCAGCTCCGGATCTGAGGCAAGCGAATTTAAGGCAAGCGAATTCAGAACCAGGAGAGTGATATCAGAAAACCTCTTCCCGCTGCGCTCCTGAAATCGATCGATTGAAGTGAGGTCATAAGCCGCCACCTCGGCGCCTCCGATTCTTACTCTTACTTTCTGACCGGGCAGACTCAGGTCGACACGGCGAACAATGAGCAGGTCATCCTTCGCCAGCGACGAGAGATCGACAGTGAAAGACTCGCTGCCGCTGATCTTTGCAGAGGGCACACGGAGCGGGATGCTGGGCCGAAACAGACCACTGGCAATAGCCGCCTCGCTCTTCCCACTCACTGCATGTTGATGCGAATTCAATGAGCCCGGGATCTGTTCTATGTAATCCAGCAGACGCTGCTTCCACTCTGATTCAGGATGATCCTTCCATTTCATCTCTGCGAAGGGCAGCCTCTGAATCAAGTCCGACGCGTTCGCTCTTTTGAAGAAGAGCCATGCCGGGCCGGATGTGATTGAGATCGTGCGGTTGCCGGCTTTCAATGGATTCCCATAGGTGTCAAAGCCTCGAAGCAGTTCGATGCCGTCGGGCAGCTTGAGCGTGCATCGTCCTCGCCTCCGCCATAGAGCCAGCAAGAGTTCCTTGTCCCCCGCTGCAAATAGGTGACAGCGGCTCAGGTGTAGTGCGCGATCGGGAAGAATGATCTCGTGCATGTGAACCGCGTTCGACAGCATCTGATTTGCAACTTTGACACTCAGAAACGAAGGCTTAAGAAACCAGTTGGGATATGCAGGCAGGGGGTTGGGACTCGGAATGATTTTGCGCGGCCGCACGCGGTAAAGAGTGGCCGATGATTTTCGAAGTGGGTCGATGCCCTGTCTGTGATCGAGCACCTTTTTCGCACCCGCGGCAAGGCAGAGGACCTTCGCTCTTGCCATGTATTCGGCCTGCAGGTGCTCGGGAATGCCGCCGACCATGTCGCCGAAAGAAGACGGCCAGACGAGGGAAGTCACCCACACTTTGACTCGGGGATCGGCCACTTTCACGCGTTGGACTACATCCTTCACGCGTTCTGGCAGGAACGAAATCTCAGGCCCCAGCATGCCGTCGACTGGATGCAGGCCGATGACGTCCACCCACTTGCCCGCGCCTTGCTTGAGGAACTTGTTGAGATAGCTCTTCATCCCACCCGAGGCGAGGCTGCCGATCAGAATGGTGGCGTCCGGGTTGGCCTGCCGGACCGCTGCGTTCGCGACCTGCAGCAGGCGCAGATATTTCGCCAGCGAGATGCCGATGTCTTCCGCGGCTTTTGCCGGCTCGTTCCAGACCTCCCAGTAATCGATCTTGCCGCGGTACCGGCGCGCGGTTTCGTGGACGTAGTTGTACCAGGCCTTCAGGTCGATGGGATACTGATACGAATCTCCCTCCCAGAATCCGTACTCCTGAAAAAAGATCCCTCGGGGTGAATTCCAGAACGTGGTGTAACCCAGGCGCCCGATAAATTCCGGGCACGCCGCAGTCATGCTGGGAATGAACTGGTCGTAGTGGTCAAAGTTCATCTCGCCTGGATACTTTTCAATATCGTTCCATTCGACAACCAGCGTATCGGTCTTCGTATTTCCGAAGCGGTAAAGCTCATTCTCGTTGGAGATGATCGAGCTGAAACTTTCTGATTCCTCCAATGTGAGTTTGAGAACAAGAAAGTCCTGCTTCTTCTCGAGTACTGTCTTGCCCTCTTCGGCCACAATCCGCCAATGAGCCACGTGCGGTCCGGCCCGATTGAATATAGGCGCAGGCTGTTGTGGTGCAGCGAGATTCAGGATCTGCCGATTCGCAGGCGGCAGATTGAGGTTGAGCTGGCACTCGTAAACCGGCTTCTGTTTTTCAACCCCCGCCGGAAACAACTGGTAATGCAGCGTTCCCTTCAGCGGGCGGACAGTGGAAAGATTTTCAACTTGCGCTCGCTGTTCCTGGCCGACTTCCACCAGGCTTGACGGCTGCTTGAATTCGAGCCCCGCGTCGACAAGCTTCGCCGGTGGGAGCTGAGTGATGACGGATACTTCATCAATAAAGATGACGCCGGCTTCCTTTGCATTTCCGGTTAGTGTGAAAATTTTGAAAAGGATCGGATAGTCGATCGCTGCAGTTGTCGAGTCGATCTCTGTGGGATAGATGCCCTTCGGTAGACCGAGCTCGACGTATTTCCATCCTTCCCAATCGATGACGATCGGAGTCAGGGAAAATCCCGTCGAATCCGGGCCGCGGTCGTGACCGGAGATCAACAGACTGAGCCGGTGCCGGCTGCCCTTAATCCACATCCCAAGTTTCATCGGCAGGCCAGGCAGGATGGTGCGGATGCCTTCGATCTTGAGATGGACACGCCCGGCTGCGTAGCTGAGCTCCAGGCCCTTATTTCCTGCTCTTGCAGCGGCTGTCGTCTGATGGGATGACGTGGGATACAACTCTCGATCGAAATCAAGGACCGTCACCTTCGCATTAGGAATGAATAACGTTCTCTCATCCTTGAATCCCTTTTCCAGGTTGAGACTTTGGGTGATGAATCGGAATGGCCCCCCGCCGCCTGCGAAATCAACGCTGCCCAGATCAAGCGGAACGGCCTGGCATGCGGCGAGTTTCAGCTCGGCTTTGCTGTCCAGCAGGATGTTTTCGTCTGCATCTGAGATCTTGTATCGCAGGGAAGAGGCGATCGGCTGAAGCCCGACGTTTCTGACCTGTGCATCGACGACAAGGCGATTGGAGTTGCCGTCCGCCTTCAGGACGGGTGTGGCTGAAATCTCCAACCGTTGATGAATGGGCAGTTGGGTCCGAAAACTCAAGTCGTCGATAAGCACTGTTCCGCTGCCTTTTGCCGGCACAGAGACTTCAAGCTTGCTGAACTGAAGCGGGCCCACCAGAACGTGTGACCATGCGCTCTTGCCGTTGATGCCCTTCCCCGAATACGGAATTCGCCATTCCAGGTTTTTCCATCCTTCCTCGGCTGTCAGCGTCTGACTGGCCAGCGCAATCCGCCGGGCGACCGACCAATGCCCCTTGTGTGCAAGGAAAGGGAGCAGGATCACCTTTGGCAAATCCGTCTTCGCATAAAATGATAGCGCGAGTGGATTGCCGGGGGCCAGCTCTTTCAAAGGCACCTCAAACTTGCCCCGGGCATCCTTCAGGGAGATTTCAAAAGCCTGGCTGTCGTCGTGGCCTTCTTTCGATGTCGCACCGTAACTGAAAGCTGCCCCGTCAAGAGATTCATTCGTGCTGAACCGCGTCTTCGTAGTCTGTGCATTGACCGCACTGAATCGGAGAGGCACAAAGCGATCGAAAGTGAGACGCAGATCTCTGACAGAGAGCGCGCCCTGGCAACCGCTGTTCATGTTCGCCCAGCTTCGCCTGCCAGTCTCCCAGAAACGAATCTCATCAATCTTCAGTGGAAATCGGACGAGGCTGGATTCCCAGTCCGGAATGTCCCACCCGATGGTCCGTGGCCCGGTCGATCCGATGAGCGAAATCTGGGGAAGCTCGAGACGCTGTCCGTTCGCATCGCTGATGATCAGCGCGGCGCGAGTGTCATTAAAACCTGTGTCAAGATCGATGATGTTCAAATTGAGATCGACACGGCGCAGGCGAGCATTGTGAATCGTCGTCTCCGATGGAACGATCAGAGAGAAATGGTCACGGGTCGCACCACTGATCCTCTTGTATTTGTAGTCTGCCCTGAGGGTTTGCTTGCCGTCCGCGTCGGTGATGAAGCCACTGGCGAGTTGCGTTCCGTTGCTGACTTCCGGGAGCGCAAATTTGAAGGTGTATTTCGGGTCGGATGCCTCAAGGATTAGAGACTGCACGACCTTCGGCTTCTGCCCCTTGTAGATCTGTGCTGCGGCGACGTAAGGCCCAGTGGAGTTGCCGGGCTTGAATGTAATTGGATGAATCGCGTAAAGGTCGGTGGTGGGTCTCAGCTCGATCTCGCCTTGCGCGGCCAGGGCAGAATCTGCGTCCCTGATTTCCCAGAAAAGACTCAGATTCTTCGGAATCTCATCTTCAAAGAAATCCACTTTCGCGTAGAGCGTCAGCCCTTCTTCAGAATTTTTCGTGAAAGCGTCGTCGAACTGTCCGGTCAACAGCTCGACATCCCATGGCTGACGCTTGTCCAGCAGACTGACCCACTCAATCTCGTCGAGGAGTATCTGGGCTTCCGAGTCCTTCTTGTGAACGGCAGCATCCTCGGTCTCGACGAACTCGAATCCTTCGAGGCGATATTCGGAACGCGTGGACTTAATGATGGCAGCAAGATCGAATTCGTATCGCTTCCAGTCGGCCGAGTTGAGAGGCGCGGTTGCCTTCAGCCGGGCTTCGCTCCGACGATAGCTCTCATACCAGGACACAATCGGAACGATGGTGACGCCGGCTTCGCACCGGGCATGGATCGCCAATCGAAGAGGGTCACGTTTGAAGTTTCGAGGGATGTTGAGCCGGTAGGTCTCGCGATTCTGTTTGGTGAAATTGAGGATCACCTTCAGATAGTATTTGCCGCGCAAGGCATCGCCCTGGATGCGCGTAGCAGAGAGATTTGAATGATGTAAAGGAAAGGCGGCAGCCGGGGCAGGGAATTCAAAGGGTCCAAGAACGGCGGTACGTTCGACGAGATTCGATGATTGAGCGGGGAGACAGGCCAGAAACCACAGAAGGAAAATGGGAAGAAATGGGCGCAACCCCGTCGGGGTAATTGCGGCATGGGGGCGCATTCCCAGGGTAGATCGAAAAGGCCCGCGAGCCCGGGGCTGGAAGGCGCAACGCCTTCGGCGTAAAGAATGTGGTGTCGGTCTGTTTTCCTGACACGGTGAATATGCACTTGACGCATATGGGCCGATGCCAGGATATGGGCGTAACCCCTTCGGGGTAAATGCGGCGTGGTGCCGCATACCCAGGGTAGCTCGCCGAGACTCGCGAACCCTGGGCTGGAAGGCGTAACGCCTTCGGCGTAAAGAAAAAAATCCAGCTGACGTCACGGGGGTACTGCCGGGATATGGGCGTAACAGCCAGCCATTCTTTAGTGACCTGTTTTCTCTAGCTGTGGCAATGAATGCACTGCACCGAGACATTCGCCCACAGATGTGTGGTCTGCGCACCAGGATAAGAAGATTGCTTCCGCTGTCTTCGACACCGAAAGTGTTGCGCCTTTCAGCCCAGGGATGCGAGCCTCGGCGAGCTACCCCGGGTATGCGGCACCACGCCTCCTCTCCGCTGTCTTCTACACCGAAGGTGTTACGCCTTACAGCCCAAGGTTGCGAGGCTTTGCGAGCTGCCCTGAGTATGCGGCCCTTTCCGCTGCCTTCTACACCGAAGGTGTTACGCCTTACAGCCCAAGGTTGCGAGGCTTTGCGAGCTGCCCTGGGTATGCGGCTGTCTTCTACACCGAAGGTGTTACGCCTTACAGCCCAGGGTTGCGAGGCTTTGCGAGCTACCCTGGGTAAGCGGCCCCACGCCGCCTCTACCCCGAAGGGGTTGCGCCCACATCCATACAAAAAACTAATCCCAGACATATCGTTCGTCATACTCGATCTCATGCTGTCGCAGAAACGTCCGAAATTCATCCTGAAATGAAACCCGTTTATGGTGCTCTTCCTGATTCGCGATGTAGTCACAGATTTCTTCTACCTGCGATTGGCCGATCGAGAAACAGCCGTAACCAGACTGCCACTGGAATCTGCCATAGCCTTCAAACTCCTCCTTTATCCAGATGGAAGAGGCTCTCTTAACCTCCTTGACAAATTCCGCGGGCTTACAGGTTCGCGATAGAGTTGTCAGCAGATGTACATGGTCTTCGACCCCGCCAATCATGATCGGGTTACACTCCAGCTTCTTAGCTATTCCGCCTAGTTCGCCATGCATGCTCGTGCGTACCCCCGAAACGCGCAAGAATGGTTCCCTGTTTTTCGTAGAGAAGATCGTGTGGATGAGAATTCTCGATAGGGACTGTGGCATTTCGTGGATCTCCGTCGCTGGGTTGTGAATTGGCCTTCAACGCGTCAGCAGGTATAGCATGATGTTGAAGCTGAATTCGCAGCACTTCTTAATCGGGATGATGCCAGGATATGGGCGCAACCCCTTCGGGGTAAATGCGGCGTGAAGACGCATACCCAAGGTAGCTCGCCGAGGCTCGCGAACCTTGGGCTGGAAGGCGTAACGCCTTCGGCGTACTGAACGTCCAGAACATCCACCAGGCTTCGAGTCATTAGCATTTCATGACACTCCTTCGCGTAGATGACATTCACCGAATTCAATGCGTCAGCAGATAGAGCATGATGTTGAAGCTGAATTCGAAACAGCGTTTACGTTCTTCACTCGTAAAACCGTGCATGCCGTTCCCGAGTGGGTTAGCTGATGTCGGCGGGGAGCTCACTTCCCACTGGCAACCGTAGTCATCGTGTATGAGAAAAATGGCGATGCGATCGTCGAGCAGAAATACCTCGTTATGCAGGCTGCTGATGGTCTTGATAGTAGTCCTGTACTTGTAAGAAATCTTAAACAGCCTGTTGAATCGCTTGTGGTCGGGGGTGACCACTTCCCAGCCTTTGCCGGCGTACATCTTTCCGACTTCTGCTCGCAGTGAAGGCAGCCAGCCGGCGCCTCCGGCCGAGCAATCGTCCGCGATGAGAACGCCGCCGCGGTTGAGATACTTGATGAGATTCTCGCGCTCGGCCTTGGTGAATCTGAAAGAGTTGTGCGCATGCATCCACAGGAATGGCCATTTGAAAATCTCTGGGTCCGAAAGCTCGAGCGGCTCGTCGATCATCTTGCAGCGCATCCTTAATGCTTTGCGAAACTGATACGTAAACTGCGGGAGGGCCGTTGGGTCAGGATTCCAGTCGCTGCCGAATCTGATGTGCCGCATGGTGAACGCGTCGACCAGTTTTTCCTCTTCTGTCTCTTCGCGGAAGAGTTCCTCTTCTCCTTCTTTCTTTTCGGCCTTCTTTACTTTCTTGTCCTTGGCAGGCGGGAAAAGATCCGTGAAGGATTGAGCTGACAGAGCGGGGAGACAGAGAGTGCCCAGCAGGAGCGCCAAGGGCCATGCCTGATGGCAAGTCGCGTGGACTCGGCGAAAGATCCCGCTGCTGTTATGCATATTCATCTACTCCTCATTCAGCGCGTTCGAGTAATCCGTAAAGCTCTGCCTGAATGCAGGCGGGATGTATCCCTCCACCGTATTCGAAACTCCTGGCGAGGTCTCTGCAGGTTTTTCTCCGGCGTCCTTTACCAGCGGGCTTGCGCCGGGCCGGCCGATGCCGGTGGCGCGTTTGGCGCCGGTGAAGCCAACGAAATCTGTTGGCCAGCGGTCTTCATCTTCGAGCTCGATCCAGTCCCGGAGCTCGCTGCCTACGACGACGATGCGCATGCTCTTGGAGCGCGCTATGTGCGGGCCGCTTTCGATGTCAGTGTCTTCGACTTCGAGGTGGAACGTGACGACTTCACCGACCTCGAGCCCCAGTTCGCCGAATCGGCAAGGCAGCGACATGTTGACCACTTGCCGCGGATTGATCTTTCTTTCGAGCTTGCGAGGCTTTGCGGATCGGGTGGTCGGAAGGTTCACACCTGGCAGGCGCGTTACGCTGTAGACGAGCCGGATCTTTTCAATGCCGTAGTCGTCTTGCGCGCGAAAGCGAAGAGCTACACCGCCGAGGCTGTTCTTGCCGAGGGTTACCTCGTCCGGCGCGGAGACCTCGACCTCCGGGGGCTGATCAGCAAGCGAGTCGATCCTGCAATCGAGTTTGTTCTGGGAAACGAAACCATCACGATCTGCAACCTCCACCGTGTATGAGCCATCCGCGGTCACCAGGAATCGCGTGCTGATCCGCCGGCCGTGACCCTTAACTGCGATCCGTTTTCCGTAGATGGTGAAGAAACCGCGCCGCAGCGGTTTGTCGGATTGCACGGAGATCTCGACTTCCGATTTGTAGAGCGCACGGATATTGCCGTCCGAAGTGGGAATGAACTGCGGCTTTACCTTGGTGTAGTCCGGCAGGCGGAGGCGAAGCTGGACGTTTTGGATGGTTGGGTGTTGAGTCGCACGCACTCTGAATACGGGCGAACGCTGAGGGCCGAACTGCAGATAGAGTTCCGTGTCTCTGTCGACATCTGCCAGAAGGATGAAGTTGCCATTTATCGAAGATGCATTGCCTCTTGGCAGGTCAGCCTCTGCGCCGGGCAGGTCAACAGGTTTGAATTCATCGGTGCCCTCGAATCGGCTAAACAGCCTGAGAGGCACATCCACATTTGAATGCGCGACGATTCTGGCTCGAACCGTGGCGCCCTTTATGGCTGCCACATCAAAGCCTTCAGGTTTCTCGAAGATGTGAACGGTATCCGTTTCTTCTACATCGACCTCGAGAGAGACCTGGGCGTGAATCTGCCGGTACTCCTGCAGCAGGTGTGTGTATCGGCCCAGCGCGGCGAAGAAAGCTGAGGGTGCCAGCGCGGCAGTCAGCGCGCATACCAGAAGGAGACCGGTTGCCGTGGCCGCTAGTCTCTTTGTTTCATCCGCAGAAATCGCGTCAGGGAAGTGGTGCGATTCGGTGTCTCGATAGGCCGATTCCACGGCAAGGGCGAAGAAACCAAGCTGTGTGTCGTTCTCTGCGCGTACTGCCTGTTTGGGCAGATCGTTCACTGTGACGATGCGGCTTTCGAGATCAGGAATCTGCTCTTCGAGAAGAATGCTCACAGATGAGAGCGGCAGCCGGGTGGCCGACCAGAGCGCGAAAATCCCATGGCGCGACAGCACGACGAGCCAGGCAAGTAACGAAACGCAGGCAACCGCCATCCGGGCCTGCACGGACAATTCAAAGGCCCAATCCAAGGCAAGCGCGACTACCGCAATCAGAGCGCATGCAATCCATGCCCACGCGACGGCGTCCACAGCGCGGAGCTTCACGAGCTTCTGCTTCGTCGCATGGATGCGGCCCTCAAGCTTGGAGGAAAATTGTGTCAGGTGATCGGTGTTCATTTGAAGCAGCGTGGCGACAGGCTGCCAGCCTGCCAGCCCAAGAAAAGTGAACGATCAATTCAGTCAGCGTAGAGCGTTAAGTAACCTGCTTTCTTCACAGGCAATGAAAACACTGGCTGACAGGCTGGCAGCCTGTCGCCACGATTCTGAGAGAGCTTTCTGAGAAATGCGGACGTCATGCCAGCCCGCTCCGTTTTCGGAAATACCATTCTCCTAATGCGAGACAGACCAGCAATGCCAACAGCAGTGAGGAATCCCACAGAGGGATCTCCATACGCTGCTGTTTGGGATCGGCCTCAGTCCTTATTTCGTTTACCAGAGAGGCAGTGTCTTTCAGATTCAGAAGTTTCCCGCCGGTGGCTTCCGCGAGCTGCTGGAGAGATTCCCGTTTCGGGCGCGCATCGAAAAACTCTTCGGATGAAATATGTACTGTGAGTGTGAAATTCTCCTTCATGCTTTTGGGGCCACTTGCTTCGAGTTGATACGCGCCTTCGTGATCGAGGCGAATTTCGGCGGGGTAGACGCCTTTCTGATTTGGGTCTTCTTTGAGGATGAGTTCGGCAGATTCCTCTCCGGGTTCTGAGACCGTGAGTTGCAGCTCGGCATTGCGTAGCGGGGCATAATAAGGATCGAGCGGGCGCAGCTCGACCTGCGCGGTTTCGCCACGCACGTAATGTGGCTTGTCGGTTTGAATGTTCAGGGCATTGGCAACGAGCCGCGGGTCGGGGGCAACGTAGCGAACTACCTGAGCCCAGAATCTTGCCAACAGGTTTCCTTTGTCGAGCGGAGTGCCAAGACGCCAGCGGTAGGTCGAGTAGCTGGTGCATGCGAACACGCGGCCGGCACCGTACTGCTGACTGGCCAGCAGGATGGGCTTCTGCCCATCGACAGCTTCCGAGCTTACAGCGATCACTTCCGCGCCTGGCCGGGCCTCGCCGACGACGTTGCAGCCTTGGAGCCTTGGCAGCTCCTGCCACAACGTGGCACTCTCATCAGGCGAGTGCCCAAGCTGTGCGATGGGATGGTACTTCCCGAGTGGATGCAGCTCCGCCTGGATCTCCTGCGTCTGAAATTCAGAATCCCCATGTTTGGGAATGCGAAATGGGAGGAGGTCTTCGATGGGCGACCCTTTGTATTTGCCGTGGCCGAAAGAGCGGTGTCCTCCGAGCACGATAAGCCCTCCCCCCCGGCCTGAAACAAAATGTGCGATGTTCGTCAGCTTTCGTTCTTCGAATCGATCGCGGGCGGAGAAGTAGCCGCGGGAGATCGAGCCCAGAATAAGCACGTCGTATTTCAATAACTCTCCGAGCTCGGCCGGAAAGCCAAGCTCCGGCTTTTCCAGGAGGTTGGGGCCCTGCACGAGCCAGACGCCGCCCGGCATGCGATTCAACAGAGTGAGCGCGATGTTGGGATCGCGATCCAGCGATTGCTTGATATGCCGGAACTCCGCGCGTGGAAAGTTGTCGATGTAGAGCATCTTTATCGGCTCACTGACGATTCTGGTGAAGAGATCGACCTGGTTGTTGCGGGTAACAATTTCACCATCCAACTGCGTGGCTCTCACGACGAGATGAACATCGCCACTCTTTCTGGGCGGAGCCATAACCAGCGTGCCTCCCTGGCCAACTGGGTCATCGGTCAGCGTCAGTTCCGATGCGGCGAGCACCTTGTCCGTCTCTTCGGCCTCGACGACTTCCACTTTGACCTTCTTGCCTGTGCAGCCTCTTTGATGGAGTTTGAAACGTACGACCAACTGATCGAATGCCCGGCAGTACGGGGTGGCACTGGCCGCGGCAATGCGGAGATCGCTGAATTCAGTCTGAGTGCCAGCGATGACAGGATAGAGCCGGATGCTGCGTGACTTCAGAGCCGCTGCGGCAAGTCCGTAATCGGTCCGTACCGTATCTCGACCATCGGTAAAGAAGAGAATTTCACTGACCTCGGCCCGAGTATCACGACCGATCTTTTCGAGGATTCCGGTCAGACTGGTTCGGTCGATCGAGGGTTCGAGATTCTTGAGTTCCTTTGCCGTGAGCCGCTTGTCATCGAGAGTGCGCAGGTCTGTGATTCGGACGCCGGCCAGTGCGGGCAGGAGAATTTCGACCGATTTCTTTACTCGGTCGATCCGCCGCTCACCTGATTCCTGGATGCCCATGCTCAGTGAGTTATCGATGATGACGAGGCTGCGCTCAGTTTCGTCAACGCTCAGCTCAACGATGATCACCAGCCCTGAAAGAGCGATGGCGAGTAAGACGTATACAAAGGCTCTGGCCAGGCCAAAGAACCAGCGCCATTGGGATGGAATAGATTCCGTGGTCCGTGAATAGGTGATCACGCTCACACAGACTCCGGAGATCGCGAGCACTCCAAGCAGGATCAGCGTGATCGTCCCTGCCGTCGTTGTCAGAGTAAACTGATGCGCCCCCGCGATATCCAGATCGCGGATGCCGAAGACTCTGGCTGGCAAATTCCACAAATTCATGGGGCTACTTCGTCCTCCATGAAATGAAGTTTTCTGCGATCACCAGGGCAAGCAGAACCAGCAGCAAGATCCGCATGAGCTCCGCGCGTTCCGCGAGAAGAAGGGCGTCGACAGGTTGAGCGTTCTCGATGGTCTGGACGCTGATGCCTGGCCTTGCCTGTTGAAGTTCATTCTTGTCCGCTGTGCTGACATCAGAATCTCCACCACCGGCATTCACGGCGAAAGCATCGATCACGGTCTGCTCGGATTCATCTTCATAGCCCGCTTGAATTTCGTAGTAACCGGGCGCGTTCGCGCCTGGATACACGACCGAAAAACCTGTTCGCTCCTTCAGCAGTTCGACCTTTTCGCTGGCCCCCCGAAAGCGAGCGTGAAGGGAAGTCGGCAGCTCCGCCTTTTCCAGCAACGCGATATATGCCTCGCCCGAGCGAACATCCTGCGTCTGATGTCGAACCGGATGTGCGAGCTCCGTCGCCAGCACCTGCATCAACGACGGAAACACTGAACGGAACTGAAAATCGGTCTCCGGGTGGCTGCAGCCTCCGGCGAACAGAACACATCGGCCATACCCAAAGCGGGATTCGATCATCGCGGGTGAGCTGTCATTAAACAGGGCGAGGGGGCGGATGAATTCACCTGTCGCAGGAATCTTGTACCGGTAACGGACGTTATAAGTAATGCCTGTGAGCTCAGTGGTCACCGCCTCCGAGAGGTGGCGACTGAAACTTGCCCGCTGCAATCCTACGGCCGAGATGCGTGAAGACGTCTTTACCTGGCCAAGAACCTCAACAGGCATCAATGAACCAAGCTCATCGGATGCAAACAGGAGCCGCAGTGATTCTTCATCGGTGGCCGCATCAGGGAAGAGAACCAGTCCGCCGCCTCGATGAACATATTCCCGAATCAGTTTGGCCTCGTTCTCCTTCATGTCTTTGATGCCGGAGACGAACACACAACTGTACCCGTAAAGGCCCATCTTTGAGACGTCACTCAAAGGCGCGATGACGAGGGATAGATGATTGCCGCGGCCGGCCGGCGACAAAGCATGCTTTAGATAAAAGAGCCCACCTCTTTTCTGGCCCTTCTGCTCATCCCCAAGGCACAGCACCGGTACTGTGTCCATCACGTGGACGGCCTCTGACCAGACGTTATCCGTGGCGAGAGCGTCCTCCGAGATCTTGAACGACACCTGGTGCTGACCCGGAATGCCAAACGTGAAATAGAAAGTCGGCTGCACCGTACCATGCGCGGGAATCTCGATGGTAGCGGCCTGGCCATCAACATCATCGCTGCCTTCAACAACGATGCCCCCCATAACCCTCAGGTTCTTGACCGGCCTGTCGCTGTAATTTTGAATCACCGGAGCGAAACGCGCCGGCCTGCCGATGGCAATCGGCGTGCGCTGAACATCCACTCGCGTGACGGCACAGTTTTGATTGGATGCTGATTTCAGATGAATGAACCGAATTGGCACATCGTCTTCCGAGCCGGTCTGTCCGGGCTCCAACCAGCCCTTTTGCAGATCCGTAAACACCACCACATGCCTGCTCGTTGCTCTTACGTTTTTCAGGGATCTCTGTGCGAGCTCCACAGCATCCCAAAATGTCCCACGACGATAGAACGGTTTCACGCTGGAGAGAGCTCCCTCGACATCTTTCAGATCAGAGGTGGGATTCAGCACAAGTTGAGGCGGCGACTGATTTGTCACGATACCGACCGTTGTTCCATCACCCAGTTCGGCAATGCTGTGCCGGGCCTGCTCTTTCGCGAACTCGAGCATGCTCTTTCCACCGAAATCGCGGGTCATACTGGTGGAGCCATCCAGGACAAGTGCCACGGCCTGCTTCCTGTCACCGATTCCGATGTTGGTGATGCCCGGTCGAGCGAACGCTAACAGGAGGAGCAGCACGATGGCGATGCGCATCACCATGAGCAGCACATGCCGGAGGCGGAAACGAAACACGTTGAATTTGCGGCTCCGGTCAAAGAAGAGCAGCGCGCTGAACTCGTGAATCGTGTATTTCTGCCGGTGGATCATATGAATGATCACAGGCAGCCCGGCGAGTGGCAGCAGAAATAATAAGAAGGGGTTTACGAACATGGCGTGTCAGATATCAGCGTCAGCCATCTCGCAGTCAGAGCCCGCGAAACAAGCGGCCGCGGAGCGCCCGCACTACAACTACCGTACACTCCGTTTTGCCCTCTTGGACAGATATTGGAAAAGCACTCCTTCCAAAGGCTGCGAGGTCCTCACAAATTCATAATCGATGTGCGCCTTCAGGCATTGAGATTCGATGGAGTCTCTGAATTTCTGGATGCGCTCGGTGTAGGTGCGGCGGAATGTCTCTGGCTCGACGACCAGTTCTTCGCCGGATTCGAGGTCGCGGAAATTCTGGATCTGTTGAAATGAAAAATCTACTTCTGCCGGGTCGAGCAGATGCATGACGATGACGTCGTACCGAGCGAACCGGAAGTGGCTGAAGCAATCGGAAAGCTGTTCATAGTCCGGGTCGAGAAAATCAGAAACCAGAACCACCAAGCCGCGACCGGTGAGCCGGGACGCCGCCTGGTGGCAGATGTCCACGATACTCGTGCGCGCCCCGGGCTCTGTTTTCTGCAAATGATGAAGCATCTGGCGTAGATGCGGCAAGCCGCCCCTGGCGGGCATGAACGTGCGGATCTCATCATCGAAGAGAACGAGGCCGGAGCGGTCATTCTGATGGATGATGAGATGCGAAAGCGCGGCGGCAAGATGGATGCCGTATTCAAGCTTTGTCACGTTGTCGCCGGACCCGTATCCCATCGATGCGCTGAAATCGAGAAGGATCATGACTCGCATGTCCGATTCCATCTTGTACCGCTTGATCACATAGCGATCTGTTCGTGCGTAGACTTTCCAGTCGAGGCCGCGCAGGTCATCGCCCTGGTAATACTGGCGGTGGTCCGCGAATTCCGGGCTGTAGCCATAGAGCGGGCTGTCGTGAAGGCCGATGTAGAGGCCCTCAACGAGCACACGGGCTTTCAATTCCAGGTCTTTGACGGTCGTCAGAACCTTCGGATCGATCAGGCCTTTGTTCACGCCGGGCATGATTACCTCTCAACCGTCTCGATGAGGCGGCTAATAACATCGAGCGGTTTAATCCCCTCGGCTTCGGCTGTGAAGTTTGTGAAGATGCGATGGCGCAGCACGGGCCTCGCCACCGCCTGAACGTCTTCGACTGTCACGTAAAACCTGCCATCGAGAATGGCGCGGGCCTTGCCTCCTATAATGAGATACTGTGAGGCGCGGGGGCCGGCACCCCATTGCACCCAGTTCTTAACGAAGTCCGGTGCCCGTGAATCGTCCGGGCGTGTTGCGGCCACCAGGTTGACCGCGTACTGGATGATGTCCTCGGCTGCCGGAACGTCTCGCACCAAGCCCTGGTAAATCAGGATCTCTTCCCCGCTCATCACGGTATCCGGCTCAGGCTGCGATCGGCCGGTGGTCTCGGCCACAATCTGCACCTCTTCATCGTTCTTCGGATAATCCACGTAAGTGTTGAACATGAACCGGTCGAGCTGCGCTTCAGGCAAATTGTAAGTGCCCTCCTGTTCAATCGGATTCTGCGTCGCTAGCACGATGAAGGGCTCTGTCAGCGGGTACGTTTTGTTCCCGGCGGTGACCTGTTTTTCCTGCATGGCTTCGAGCAGCGATGCCTGCGTCTTGGGTGGCGTACGGTTGATTTCGTCTGCCAGCAACATGTTGCAGAAGATGGGGCCTTCAACAAATTTGAACGTGCGCCGTCCTGTCTCGACGTCCTCTTCAATGATGTCCGTCCCCGTGATATCCGAAGGCATCAGATCAGGCGTGAACTGAATACGCTTGAATTCCAGATCCAGCGCCTTCGCAATCGTGCTGACCAGCAGTGTTTTGGCCAGTCCGGGTACGCCGATGAGGAGGATGTGGCCTCGGGCAAAAAGTGCGGTGAGAACATTATCCACCACCTCTTCCTGCCCCACGATAACTTTGCGAACCTGCTCGAGGATAGTCTGGTGAGCATCGTGAAGTTTCTCTACGGCCTCTTCCGTCTGCTTTACTGATGAATCATCCATGTATGTGCTTCCGTGATTGACCTGGCGCGGGGCATCCTAACCTTTACGCGCCGACATGATAGTCATAATTTGAAGCCGGCCTGAGACCTTCAATCTGTAGAAAAAGACGTAATCCTGATCTGAGTCAATCCGCACTTCGGATTTCAAGTTCCATTCGTTTGAGTTCGCTCTGAATCAGCCTTACACCTGTTTTGAGCGATTCCTGATGACCCAATGACAAAGGGACCAGACATGATGCGCCCGAAATATATGTTCCTGCTCTTTGCGCTTTCTGTTTGCAGCGCCCAGGCGTCGGACTACTTCGTGGCCGGCGATGGTAATGATGCCAATCCGGGCAGCCTCGAGCGGCCATTCCTTACGATTCAGAAAGCTGCTGACATCCTGCAACCAGGCGACACGTGCTTTGTGAGGGGCGGCACTTACCGAGAGGCGGTCGAGATCCGGAAAAGCGGAAAGCCTGATGCCCCGGTCCGTTTTGCAGCGTTTCCCGGCGAGGTCGTCGTGCTCGATGGTACGGAGACCATTCGCGGGCCATGGTCGGCGCACCAGGGCAAGGTCTACAAAACAGAGACGCGACAACGGTTCGAGCAGTTGTTTGTTGACCGGAAGATGATGCTCGAAGCTCGCTGGCCGAACACGACTTTCGATGGACTCTTCACTCGAAAAGGCTGGGCCACGACCGGGCCCAAGAGCGCTTACCTGAAACTCCACGACCCGGAACTGGCAAAGACCGGTATCGACTGGTCTGGCGCGACCGCGATGCTCAACATCGCACACCAGTTCTGGACCTGGAGCCGCCCGGTACTCAATCACTCGAAGGGGAGCGACACCTTCGAGTACGAAATCGAGATGAATGAGTTCCACAGCAAACGCACCCACTGGTGGGCAGATGATTCTTATTATCTGATGGGGAAGCTGGAGGCCCTGGACAGCCCGTCGGAATGGTTTCTCTCACAGGAAGGCACGCTCTACCTGTGGCCGCCGGAAGACGAGAACCCAACACAGTTGAAAGTCGAGGCTAAAGCACGGGATTATGCATTCCGTGGAAAGGAGATTCAGTTCGTGGAGATTACCGGCTTTCACTTCTTCGCCTGCACCTTCACGCTGGAAGACGCGGAGCACTGCCGGGTCGAGCACTGCAACCTGCTGTTCCCTTCCTTCGCCCGCGGCGTGCCCGATGCCGAAAAGCCGCGCCGGATATGCGCGGGCACGAGAGTCACGGGGAAAGACAACGTCGTCCGCAACTGCAGCCTGGCCTACTGCGCCACCTTTGGGATTCAAGCCAGGGGGCAGCGCAACTCGATCGAAAATTGCCTCATTCACGATGTGAACTGGAGCGGCACCCTGCGCTATACGGGCATCTCGCTGTCTGGCAACCGCAATGACGAAGGCCCGGCAAACGCTGCCCGCTACAACACGGTGTATAACGTCGGCAACACTATCATCAACAGCGGCGGCAATCGCCACGGCATCATCGAATACAACCACGTCCATCACGGTGGGATGCTCAGCAAGGACGTATCGCTCATCTACACCAGCATGCACTACGCGATGGGAAACGAGATCCGCTACAACTGGGTGCACGACAGCCTTTCGCCCAGCAACTCGCTTGGTATTCGCGGCGACGACAAGACCCGCGGCCTGCGCATCCACCACAACGTGGTCTGGAATGTCCGGCGAGACGGCGTCGTCATCAAAGGCGGCAAGAACCGCGTGTACAACAACACATGTTTCGCAAACGGCGCGAGCGACATCCTCTTTCTTTCAGGCCGCGAACCGGACAAGTGGTGGCAAAAACACGTCAAGGCTTACGCCCACCAGAATGAGGACAGCCTGCTGATTAATAATTGCGCCAACGTCATCGTCTCGACCCGGCGCAAGCGCGATCCCGGATTGCCCGGGGACCATTCCAATAACGATACCAGCGGCGCGCCCCAACTGGCAGCCCCAGGCAAACTGGATTTCCGGCCCGGGCCGGACTCTCCTCTCGTGGATGCCGGGCGAACTGTCGAAGGGGTGACAGCGCCCTTCGTGGGAAAGGCGCCGGATGTGGGCGCTTACGAGTTTGGGGGAGATCACTGGCTGCCCGGACACCGGAATGGAATCACCCTGTCCCGCAGCGCCGCCGGCGGGCTCCAGGGCTCCCTTTGGATGCCGGTCCTTGAACCGGTAAGCCTGAAGATAATTAAAGGAGAGCAGGCCATCGGCGAGCCCACCTTCACTCCCGGCAACTGGATGGAAGCGCAGCCAATCGATCTCGGGGCGACATCCCCAGACGAAAATCCTCAAGCGATCCGATTCGAGAGTGGCGACTGGGGATCGGCCGCCTTTGCCGACGTGCGGGCAGTTGCGCCTCTTAAAGCAATGCGAGCCCAATTCGATCGGCCTGACCTTTCGAGCGCACGATCTTCAGTTCCACAGTTTCAGTATCACGAGGTCTATCAGCCCCCTGAAACCAAGAAGCCCGTTGCACGCGCGTTCAGGACGAAAAACCCGATCAAGATCGACGGCCAGTTGAATGATGAGGGATGGCCTCTGCTTGCCCCTGAACGTTACCTGCCGCTCGTCAGTCTGAGAACAAAGCCGGACAAGACTTTCCCGCCAGCGGGCAAAGCGGCCATTCTCTTTGATGACGAAAATCTCTACGTGGGTTTCCATGTCCCATGCCCCGAACTTTCGAAGTTGAAGAAGACTGGTGGTGACTGGGGAACGGATGATGGTGTCGAAGTCGACTTTTGCGCGCTCGTCAAGAAGAAGCCCGGGCCGATCTTCGTGCTGCACGGTTTTCCTTCCGGGGCGTTCGAGAGCGTCACCGATGCCGGGGCCTCAGCGGAACAGGCTGCACGGCTCGGCGCCGGTCTCGAGTATCGATGTGTGTTGGGAGACGGGGAATGGACCGCCGAATTCCGCATTCCTTTCAAGGCCTTGGGTGTATCCCTGGCTGACCTGGATTACATGCGCTTTAACGTAGGCGCACGCCGCAATGGAATCGAGGGCGACCCCTGGTTCGCCTGGGAAAGAACCGGCGGCGCGAACTACGACGTCGACAGTGGCGGGCTCCTGCTCTTTCACCCGGAAGTGATGGCTGAGAGCAAGAACCTGCTCACCAACGGCTCATTCGAGTCCTCGAAAATCGCGGCATGGCGCCTGTCGAGCAATTCAAGGAAGCCCATCCCAACTGAGACGGCAGTTCGAGTCCGCGAGGGCCGCGATGGCAGTTGGTGCATCCGCCTTGAGAGCGATGACGAAGAGACTATGAAGGAGAGAGTCTTCAAGTGGACTCATCCGTTTGCCGCGGCACTGGACCCTGGTTCATACCACTTGTCATACGATGTCCGCGTGCAGCAGTTGACACCCCAGGGGAAGATGGGCAGCTTCAACAGCTACATCCACGCTCGCAGAAACAATAAACCCGGCGGCAATATCGGCCAGACCGAAAGCATGTTCGAGGCCGCTGAAATGGACTGGACTCGCCGAGATTTCATCCTGGTCCTCCCCACCGGCGCCGAAGGCAGCATGGTCTCGCTCCAACTGCACCGGGCAACAGGTACGGTGTGGATCGATAATGTCTCTCTGTTGCGGTGTTCGAAACACTGATGCCGCTCAGGCCCCAGATTCGCTCAGAGAGGCACTGCCAGGATCACTTCGACCGCTTGAGTTTTATCGATCCCTTATCGCCGGATTTTGATTCGTATTTGGCGTTGAATGCCTCCTGGCTGAAAGACCCGGTAAGCTCATAACGGTCTCCGCCGATCTTCGTATCACCTTCGAAGCTATACTCTTTGCCTTTCTTCGTGAGCACGCAGGGCACTTTGAAAGAGAAATCATTCCCTTTCTTGAGCCCATCGAAATATGCCGTCCACTTGCTGCCTCTTTTCTTGAGCGCGCATGTGACTGTCCCGTTTTCTTTTCTCTGTACACTGACCCAAGTCCCATCCCAGGAGAGCCCCTGCCCGAAAAGGGCGCAGGGGAAGAACAGGACAGCGACGATCGATAAACAGATGATTTTCATGCCAGTTCTCCAAATAAATTCAAGGTGCCGCAGGAATTGCGGACAAGAGTGACCGAAAATGACCGTGCAGCAAATTAAGAACCTTTTGAGGTAACCGGAAATCGGGAACGAGGAAGCCCTGCTCGTGGTATTTGTTGAGGTCAGTTGAGGTCAGTCTGTTCATTGGTTTTGGCTATCGATTTCAGACAGATGTCTACCGGCGATCTGGCCGCAGCCTGAAGCGGCTACCTTCGCAACCTGCGCTGGAAGAGAGGGCAGCCACCAGAATCCTTCATGCTCTTTTACTTTACGATAGGGATGATGCCCCTGCTAATCTCGGCCAGGCGCTTGTTGGCGAGCTCTTGCATGGCCTTGACTCTATCCGGAAACTTCGCGCTCAGGTCTGTCCTTTCATCTGCTTCTTTGGCCAGGTTGAAGAGCGCCGGCCCTGTCTCACCGTCTTTCAGCTTGGCGTTTCTGCGGTCGAGGAAAAGCTTCCAGTCACCGGCGCGGATGGCTTGAAATCCATTCATTCCATGCCAGTAAAGAAGATCCGTGCGGGGATGGGGAGTGTCCTTCTTCCCAACCAGAGTGTTCCAGACATTGATGCCGTCGATCGTCGGGCTACCTTTTGTGATTGATTTAAGATCGATGCCGCATGCATGGCTCAGGGTGGGCAGGATATCGATGGCGGCGATCAGTTCATTGCTCTCTTGTCCCGCGGGGATGACACCTGGCCAGCGAATGACGCATGGAACACGTGTGCCGCCTTCGAGCGCGTCCCACTTCTGGCCGCGATAAGGCTTTGCCAGGGCTTTCTGTCCGCGCTGTGGGCCATTGTCCGACAGGAATAAAACGATCGTGTTTCTGTGTATCTTCTCGACATTGAGTGTCGCCAGAATCTCACCGATGCGAGCATCCATCTCTTCAACGACATCTCCGTATTCGCCGAAGCTGGATTTGCTTTTCCAATCCGGGTGCG
>JASLXP010000924.1 GCA_030740295.1 Planctomycetota bacterium | reverse complement strand
GCGATAGGCCTTTTTCGCGAATTCCACGTCAATGATGGGCCGTTTCAGAACAAGTGAAGTGCCGATGGCCTTCGCGTGCTTTGCGATGAACACGTCCACAGCTTTGTCGACACCAGCACGATTTGACCCGGCAAGGACAAGGACGTTGAAACCCTTTGCGAACGGATCGTGAACTGTGCGCACAACGTATCCGCCTGCCCCGGGATAGATGGAATCTGCCACCACATAGCGCTCACCGTAGAGGACGGAAAGCAATCGATTGTTGTTGACATTGCCGAGCGCGATCAGATTGGAAGTACCTACCCCAGAGAAATCGATCCACCAATCTTCATCCACAACATCGTCTGCTCGCAGAGCATCAAGATCTGCTCCTGTCCTTGCCCTGATCGTCGCGCGCAGCTTTTCCACCGTGGCCGAGAGATCATCCTTGTCAGGCAGAACGATAAAACTCGCCGCCCGGCCGTCCCTCACGAGCGGAGTCTCAGGGAATAGCTTCTTCAGTTTCTGGATGCGAGGGGGCTGCGCGGTTTCAGCCATCAGAGAGCAGGTCAGAGCCAGGAGAAGGCCAAATTTGTGTAGTTTCATTGCATGTGTTTAACGAGGCTTCGTCTCAGACCGACGGGATTCAAGAGCCCAAGGAATTTTCAGGGAGACGACGAATGAACTACTGACCTGTCGTCTTCCCTCGTCCTTTGGATTCGGGGCTATTGAAATTGCCAACATTATTTTGGCCTGACTCCTTAGTGGCCACCAGATACTTCTTCACGACCTTTCACTTCTCAAGCGCCTTCCGGATTGCGTCGGCAACGGCCCTGCCCACAATTTCCTGCTCTGCACGGCCCCAGAAATGAACGTCTTTGCCTTTCCGCCAATTGTCGAGAGATCTCGAGCGGCGTATGAATCCGTTCAAATCGTTGACCATGATCTCTGGATGCCTGCTGATGACCTCCAAGGCCGCCCTGTTAAAGACAAGATCTTCGTCCTTGCGCCGGCCCATCGCGACGCCACCCCATCTCCCACTCGAATTGTTCGGAACGGGAGTGGTTGCACACCACATGAGCTTAGCGCCCGTCTTCTTCATGATGGCTATTTCCCTCTCGAGGTTCTTTTTGTAATCCTCAATGGCCACCTGATAAGTGCCATAGGTGCCTGACTCCTCGTTATAGAGCTGCTTCAGGTCATGCAGGCCGTGGTTGAACTGGATGAGATCCCAGTGAAGACCCTTCTGCTCATAGTCGCCCAACCAGAGTTCCATGCACACAACACCGCGGTCAGAAGGCCCGCTGTTGCTCTCTATCCGGTAGTAATTCGCAATGCCATCAAGTTCCGCTTTGGTGGTCCTGTGGTAGTTCATGCTGATCGAGTCACCTATGACCAGCACTCTGGGAAGCTGTGGGTTGTCCACTGCGCGAGGGTCGACGAGCTGAAAGATATCCATCTTCTGGACCACAAACCGGCCATCCTCCCGCGTGCCCTTGAGAGAAGTCTTCCAGAGCCCATTACTGATATCTCCTGAAGCGGCAGCTTTGCGAATATCCACCTGGGCTCTGGGACCACGCAGACGCACAGGTATTTTCTGGCCGTTGATTTCAACAGTGCCGCCACGGTGCTTGTGTGATGCTGGATCAGCGACAAACAGGCCGACCAGGTAATTGTCATCTTTCGCCCACTCCGAAGCATTCTCGCTCTCCGCAAGGAGCATGACCTGCATGACTACAAACGGCTTACCCGCCGCCGCGGCCTTGGCATTCTCATCGTCCAACTTGCGAAAACGGGCCACAGCCGGCTTGTCGATCCCCTCGAAGCTGTTCTGCCTGACGACTTTGATGAAGCGGGTCCGGTCTGTCCAGTAGACCGTATGTCGGGACCTGCCTTCGTTAGTCTTCGGATCTATGACGGTTTCTTTCAGGAGCACGAAGCTTCTTTTCTTGTGGTCCACATGAAAGATCTTCCCGTTTGCGCCGTGAAGGTCTTCACCACTCATCTCTGTTCGTCCTTTCACTGATACACATCCGCCACACAGAACGGCTCCGCCAAGCAACAGCGCCCGGGTGATGTTGAACAGAGAGCTGGAATCCTGCGCTGTTTTCTTCACCTGGGATGACCCTGTTCATGGACTCTCATTTATTGACATCTTCGTTGAGCACTGATCCGTTGACACCGTGGTGTCGGAAAACCGCGATGGGCTTATCCCAATCACGCTCAATAAGGACACTCAGGAATCCGCCCTTTACATTTAAGTATTGGTGCATCGGCGACCTGTTTTTCTTGCTGAATCCACCAGCGTGAATATCAGAAGTGGGTCCACATGAGTACTCCTTTACTTTTGTTTTCGGATCCTTTGACACGTACTGCCAGTGGCGGTCGCCGCAGATGATGAACATGTTCTTCTGCTTCCCGATGAAGGCGCGCAGTTCGTCACCTTCGTGGGTGAAACCCTTGTTGGCATGGTTATCGTTCTTGCTTCCTCGATCTGGGCCAACAATCGGTGTGGGACTAATCAGAATGCGAAATGTTGCATCCGACGCGCTTACCGTGTCGAAAAACCACTGCTTCTGTTCAGCACCCCAGATCGTCTTCCCAGGTCCATCAGGCATGTTATTGGGACTTCTGAAATCTCTTCCTTCGACAAGCCATATTTGGAGGTCCTTGCCCCAGCGCACGGTTCGATGGGTCTTTTCCCCCATCGGTACCTGCTCGCGGAACAGCGAAAGCCCTTGCTCCCATGTAAGCGCCCCATACTTCTGTCCGGGCCAGCAGTCATTTCGGAGCGTATCGTGGTCATCCTTAATGAAGTAGCTGGCGGTAACGTTGTGGAAAGATCGCTGGTATGGCAATGCGTAGATACGGTTCCACTTGAATCTTGCGAGCTCGACCGTGTCCGCATACGGACCAGGCTTGTCGTAGTACTCTATGTCTCCGGTATGCACGAAGAAGTCCGGGCTGAGCTTTTGCATGACTGGATAGATCTGATGACCCATGGGTGTATCCCGCCTGGGATAGTCCTGTCCTGTTACAACGGTAAAGCGAACTCGTTCAGGCGTTTCCTCTGCGGGTGCGGTACTGAACGAACCCTCGACCGTACAACTCGCGGTCGTGCTTCCCTGCGGTCGTCCTGCAGCGAGCACTCGGTAGCGTGAGCCGGGAAGAAGATCGGTGATCACAAATTGGCGCGAGAAATCGCTCTTTCCATCGACAGGTAGCCATTTGGTCGATTTGCGCAGTAGCTCATGCTTGACAGGCCAGTACGTAAGTCGTGCTTCCCCGGATGCACCAGTGACGCTTCCTTCCATCTCAGACAGGTCATCATAATGGGCTGATTTGCGCTCCCTGTTAACGTTTCGCGGGAATGGCTTGCCGTCAAAGTTGCGCTCAGCGTTCTCCGTCAGGCGGATCCAAACAACGGCAGTTGTGGCAGCGACCTCTCCTATCTTTATCCCATTCGCCATGTGCACACGTGAGACATCCTGTGCTGCGAGAGGCCCGGCTTTGGTGAGCAGCAAGAACGCACCATAAATCACCATGATTGTTTTCATATGTTCCTTTCTGCCGAACAGTCCGGATCGGACGTGGCGCGTCGGCATGATCCAATCGGCGTTATATTCCATGAGTGGTTCGACCGCGCTGACTCTCTCGCCCTGAAATGCTATAGCTCTCGAAGATTCTCTGGGCCTTGAAGACTTTCTATTATGGACTTCAGGAGGGTGTCAGCA
>JASLXP010000923.1 GCA_030740295.1 Planctomycetota bacterium | reverse complement strand
CGCCATCTCAACCAGTGTCTCCGCCCGTTGGTTGAGCGACGGGATGGGTTTTGCTATTTCTTCAAGGCTCAGCCCGTGCCCTTCGGGCAAGATACCTTCCTTGACGAGGATGGGGGCCAGGTGACGGGCGAGGTCAACAGGCGGGGTGCTCTGGATGTACTGCTGGTTCAGCCACTGGAGTTTTTCCGGGTTGAATACGGCGGCAGAGGTGGTGACGGACTCTAGAGAGAAAAATTCGATCATTTCTTCGCGGGTGAAGATTTCCTGGTCGCCATGCGACCAGCCAAGCCGCGCCAGGTAATTGACCAGTGCGTCGGGCAGGTACCCCATGTCGCGGTAGGCCAGCGCCGAGGTCGCACCATGTCGCTTGCTCAGGCGGGTTTTGTCCGACCCCAGGATCATCGAGATATGAGCGAACTCCGGACGCGGGATACCGAGTCCGTCGTACAGCAACGCCTGCTTCGGTGAGTTTGATAAATGGTCGTCGCCCCTGATGACGTGGGTGATACCCATATCGCCGTCGTCGACCACCACCACGAAGTTGTAAGTGGGCGTGCCGTCGGTACGGAGGATGATGAAGTCGTCGAGTTCCTCATTCTGGAATACCACGTTGCCGCGAAGTAGGTCCCGAACGGTGACCGTGCCTTCTTGCGGCGCTTTAAAGCGGACGACGGAAGCGGCTCCTTCAGGTATCGTACCGGACCTGTTGCGACAGGTGCCGTCGTATTTCGGTTTGAGCCCTTTTTCCTGCGCTTTCTCACGTTTTTTATCGAGTTCCTCTGGCGTGCAGAAGCAGGGGTAGGCCTTTCCTTCATTCAACAGTTGATCAACTTTTTCTCTATAGAGAGACTGCCTTTTTGTCTGCCGGTGCGGTCCTTCATCCCAGTCCAGCTCTAACCATTTCATCGACGCGAGAATTTCCTCGATTGACTCTTCAGTCGAACGGGAAGCGTCAGTATCTTCGATGCGGAGGATGAACTGTCCGCCGTCATGACGGGCGTAAAGCCAGTTGAACAAGGCCGTGCGCACACCCCCGACATGGAGGAACCCAGTCGGACTCGGTGCGAATCGTACTCTAACAGGATCAGTCATGAATCGAACTTTGGGGGATTGGAGAACAGCCGTCAAATTAACAGATTTAATCGGGAAAATTAAGCACGAAAAAGCCCACCGCCAATATAGGAAGGGGCCTGAAGATATTTTTGCCTCGGGCCCGTTGTTGCTTCGGCAATTTTGCCACTATATTGCCGTCCTTGCCGGGGCTGTGGTGAGGTGAATGGTTGATTATGGAATAGACCCCAGCCAACTCCACTAAATTTCACTCAAATGGATACCGCAGTGGATCTAAAGGGCGGTTCAGGGATCAATCCAGCTCAAACATTTCGGCATAGCTTTCTTTTAAACGGGATTGCTGTACTTCTTTTCTCAACAAACAGTTTCCAATGGCAAGCGCCTCAATCCCAGTTCCCATAAAACACCGGAAGGCGTCTTCAGGAGTGCAGACGATGGGTTCTCCTCGCACGTTGAAACTGGTGTTTACCAGTACCGGGCAACCGGTTCGAGACTTGAATGCAGAAAGTAATTTATGATAGCGGGGATTGGTTTCCCGATGTACGGTCTGAATACGAGCGGAATAATCTACATGCGTGACCGCGGGAATATCAGAACGTGGCACGTTTAATTTTTCTATCCCAAACAACCGTTTCTGTTCGTCCGTCATGAGCCGCTGGTGTTTCTTTACGACGTCTGCCACAAGCAGCATATAAGGACTGTCGTCACCCAGATCAAACCATTCCAAAACGTCTTCTTTCAGGATCGACGGAGCAAACGGCCTGAACGATTCACGAAACTTGACCTTTAAATTAAGAACCGACTGCATCTGTGGAGATCTAGCATCGCCGAGAATAGAACGAGCCCCCAGCGCCCGGGGACCAAACTCCATCCTTCCCTGAAACCAGCCGACAGCCTTGCCCTCTTCGAGGATTTCGGCACAGGTACGAATAAGATCATTCTCTTCAAGAATTTCAAATCGAGCGCCCACTTCGTCTAGACATTTAATAATTTCCTCATCCGAAAAAACAGGTCCGAGATAACTTCCCTTCATGGAATCGCCTGAGTCTGCCGGTTGTCTTGGATGTTCCAGATGTAGGTGATAGGCTGCCAAAGCCGCGCCAAGCGCTCCACCTGCATCGCCGGCAGCAGGCTGAATCCAGAGACGATCCTGATTCCCTTCACGCAGTACCTTTCCATTGGCGACACAGTTCAGCGCCACCCCACCTGCAAGGCAAAGATTTTTTTCCCCGGTTTCTTTAACGATTGACCGGGCGAGCCGCAACACCACTTCCTCGGCTACTTCTTGAATGGAAGCAGCGATATCCATATGCTTCTGAGTCAATTGGGCTTCCGCAGGCCGTGGGAGATCTCCGAACAAATCGTGAAATCGGGTGCTGGTCATAGTGAGCCCAGTACAGTAGTTGAAATAGGAAAGGTTAAGGCGGAATGACCCATCGACTTTCAGGTCAATCAGATGGTCTAAAATCCGTTGTGCATACTTTGGTTCACCATACGGAGCTAGCCCCATAAGCTTGTATTCACCCGAGTTGACCTTAAACCCAGTGTAATAAGTAAAAGCCGAATACAAG
>JASLXP010000922.1 GCA_030740295.1 Planctomycetota bacterium | reverse complement strand
ATTGATGGACGGATTCTGGAAGACGAATGCGTGAATGTCCGTCGCCGCGGGATGCCGAACTTCGATTTGGCTCTGCAGTCTCTCGATATCGATCTGGCCGGTTCGCGCGACCTCGTTGCTGTTGGCTCTGGCAGCCTCCTGCATGACGGGGTCGGTCACCAGCGGTGGTGTCCGATTGGCGACGCGTTCCGCATTCATTTGCCCAACGGCTTCCCGTTCCATTGCTCTGCTTCCGGTCGGCCCGGCAGGAGGTCGCAGGAAGACCTGCGTCACCAGGAATGAGCCGTCCTCCTTATTGACAATCCCGAGGCCGACGTTGGTAAATTCAGGATTCAACAGGTTGGCCCGATGACCCGGGCTCTCGAAGAGAATCCGATTTATTTCCGCCAGCGACGAGGCGAGTCCGAGATTCTCGCCGGCGACATGAAAGGCAATGTTGCTCTGTTCCAGCCGATCCTTGAGTCTGCCTGTGGAGTCAGATTCATGTGCGAAGAAATCGTTCTCAAGCATGTCCCGAGAATGCGCCAGGGCCACGCGATTGAGGTCCGAATCGAGTTCGAGATCACCAAGCCCACTAAGCTGCCGCTCCTCATTGATCATCCCGAGCAATTGAAGAGTTGGGGAACTGGCCGCCGGCACAGACGAAGGCAATGAAATGATGCCCGCCGAAATCGGTACGATTGCTCGAAGGTCGCTGTTTGGAACGCTGAAAGACATGGCGTTTGTGAGAAATGGGCAGATCCTCTTTACTGAGTATCGAGTTTGGGGCTCATAACTTGAGGAAACAGAAGGGATTCAATGAAGAGGAGTAAAGTTTGAGCGGTGAAAGCATGCCTGGAGCAGAAGTGTGGCAGGACGAAGGCCTTGTGAAGAGATTCCTGGAAGGCGTTCGAGGTGGGATTCCTCTGCTTTCGGTGCAACTCCGGATGATCAGAAGGATGCTGCGGCGGATTGATTTTCCAGTCGTTCAGTTTCTTGATCTGGGTTGCGGCGACGGAATCCTCTCGGCCACCGTGCTCGAAGAATTTCCTGACGCCCACGGCGTGCTACTTGATTTCTCCCAGGCGATGCTGGACGCCGCGCACGAACGTTTCGAGGAATGGGGAAAGGAGCTCACGTTCCTGAAGAGTGATTTCAGCGATCCGGGATGGACGGCCGCAGCAGGTGAGCATGCGCCCTTCGACGCCGTGATCTCAGGATTCTCGATCCACCATCAGCCTGACAAGATCAAACGGCAGATTTACGAACAGATCTTTTCACTGCTCCGGCCGGGCGGCATTTTTCTGAACAACGAACACGTCCTTTCACCAACGCAATGGATCGAAAATGCGTCGGACGAATGCTTCGTGGACTCGCTCTATCTGCTCCATCTCAAAAAGGGAACCGGCAAATCAAAAGAGCAGGTCCTCCACGAGTTTGTGCACCGGCCCGATAAAGAGACAAACATCCTTACGCTGGTCGAAAAGCAGTGCGATTGGCTGCGCGACATCGGGTACGAAGATGTCGATTGCTACTTCAAGATTTTTGAGTTGGCGGTATTTGGCGGCCGGCGGCCGAAGTGATTCTCAGTTCGCTATTGCCGGACCGAGTGAATAGACTTCCCTCCCAATTCGAGCGTAAGCGGAAAGAAGAATCCTCCGCCCGATTCACTGTCCCCGACATCGCTCCGAACGGTGATATCTACATCACCGATGGTTATTCGAGCGATTACATCCAGGCAACCTCTACGTGTGCGAATACAACAGATGGGACCGGGTCATGCGCTTCAGTTTGAAAAAGTAAGACATGCAGGTGGCAGCCAGAGTTGTCTTTTTACTATTTGTCAGAGGGCCAAACATCATGGCTGGCGATCCGATTTTCTCTGATACCGAAAAGCTGACCTGGAACGATGATCTCTCGGTCAGAATGGTCGACGGAATTCATCTCTGGCTCGATAAAAAGCTGGAAGAATCAGTCGAAGCACGTCAGAAATACTGGCAACTGGATCACTCCTCAGTCAGAACGTATCGGAAATCAATCGAATCCAATCGCACCGAATTCAGGAGGCTCATCGGTGTGGTGGACGACAGGCTTCCGCCTCACATGGAGGAATACGGCCAGGTGGGCGGCGGACCTGTGGCAGCAAGTTCAAAGGTCACCGCGCACCAGGTCCGATGGGATGTCCTGGACGGTGTAAAAGGAGAGGGGCTGCTACTGAAGCCGAAGGGGCAGGCAAAGGCCAATGTGATTGTGCTGCCGGATGCGGATCAGAGGCCCGAGCAACTCGCCGGATTGGCGCCATTGAAAACAGGAGAGCCCTATGCACTGCACCTTGCCGAGTCCGGTTGTACTGTTCTCATTCCACAGCTTGTCAGCCGTGCAAATGATTTTTCCGGGCATCCCGCAGTCGGCAAAACGAATCAACCGCACCGTGAGTGGATTTATCGGCAGGCGTTCCAGATGGGACGGCACATCATCGGTTATGAAGTCCAGCGTGTGATGGCCGCGGTGGACTGGTTCGCGACACGTGCCAGAGGTGAAACAGGTAAAGCTCCCCGACCTGTAATGGTCACCGGCTACGCTGAAGGCGGCTTAATTGCCATGTATTCGGCGGCGGTAGATGAACGCATCACCGCCTGCCTGGTAAGTGGATTTTTCAATAGACGCGAAAGTGTCTGGAAAGAACCTATCTACCGAAACATCTGGGGTCACCTTGAGAGGTTCGGCGGGGCAGAAATCGCTGCCCTCGTTGCGCCCAGAACTTTGTTCATTGAACACAGCGCGCCTCCGCGAGTCATGCCGCCGCGCCTTCAGCCGAATGGACATCGCGGCGGCGCTGCGCCCGGCACCATTACCACACCGCGGCTGGCTGATATCCAATCGGAGATACAACGATTCACTAAGTTATCTGGAAAGTATGGAAGGGCGGAATTAATTGTCGGCGCAGAAAGCGAGCCAGTGATTCCGTGCTCCTCCGGTTCGCTGGAAAGGCTGTTAAACAATGCCGGAATAAAACTGTCGAAAAAGAAGCCATTACCACTGAGCGCAGCAAACAGACTGGCAAACCCAACTGCACGCCAGAAGAGGTTAGTCGAACAACTGACCGACCACGTTCAACAGTTAGAGCGATTCTCCGGAAAAGCTCGAGATAGATACATTCTTGAAGGAACGGACCGCTCGACGGCGAAGGCATTCATGAAAGATGCGGACGCATTTCGAGATTACTTTTCACGTGAAGTGATCGGTTATGTCGATAGCCCACTGGCTGAGATGCGACCTCGAATTCGAAAGGTCTATGATCGTAAGATGTGGACGGGATACGAAGTCGTCCTGGACGTCCTGCCGGGCTTTGGCAAAAAGAATCCTCCTGTTTTTGCCTGGGGAATTCTGTGTGTACCCAAAGGAATCAGGAAAGGTGAGCAACGGCCTGTCGTCGTATGCCAGCACGGATTGGAGGGCGCGCCAAAGGACACCATAGAACGCACGGACGGGTACCCGGCATATAAGGCATACGCGGCCAGACTGGCTGAAAAAGGCTTTATCACTTTCGCGCCACACAATCCGTATCGCGGCCTGGAACGGTTCAGAATGGTTCAGCGCAAGGCCAACCCGTTGAAGCTCTCACTGTTTTCATTCATCGTCCGGCAGCATGAACAGATACTCAACTGGCTCGAATCTCTGCCTTTCGTAGATAATGAAAGAGTTGCTTTTTACGGCCTCAGCTACGGCGGCAAAACAGCCATGCGTGTGCCTGCCATTCTGCGACGATATTGCCTCTCGATATGTTCGGCTGATTTCAACGACTGGGTGAAGAAAATAGTTTCTGTGGAAGCGCGTTTCAGTTACCAGTACACGGTCGAATGGGAATTAATGGAATTCAATCTAGGCCATACATTCAATTATGCCGAAATGGCGTACCTGATTTTCCCAAGGCCGTTCATGGTGGAAAGAGGGCACGACGATGGTGTATCCATCGATGAATGGGTGGCCTACGAATATGCGAAGATCAGGCGTTTCTACAATAAACTTGGCCGCGGCGACGACACCGAAATTGAGTTCTTTGACGGCCCGCACACCATCAATGGTCAACAGACATTTCGCTTTCTGGAAAAGCACTTGAAATGGCCGGGGAAGAGCACCCGTTAAGTGCCTGCAGATCTATTGACCACGCACTCGCGCTTTTCTGCCCGCTCACAGTTCCCTGATTCGCACGTTTCGGTACCAGACCTTGCCGCCGTGATCCTGCAGGCCGATGTGGCCGCAGCGAGGAAAATCCTTCAGCGCTGTATGGTACTTGTTCTTCGATCCATCCGGATTCTGGTGAGGAGTATCCCACTGTTCGACATCCATCTCGGCGACCTGCTCGTCATTTAAAACGACAGTGAGCATATTGTTGTTGCAGGTGATGACATGATGGTTCCAGCCACCTGCCTCTTTGCACACGTTGCGGGTCGGAGGGACGAGATCGTAGATGGCTCCACAGCATTGCGTGGTGGCCGGCTCAACCCCGTGAGTATCGAGGACCTGTATCTCGATACCGGTCTGGACAGGATCGCTCAGATTGCGCCAGCGAAGGAAGATTCCGCTGTTGCAGTTGGTTTCGATCTTAAAGTCAATCTCGAGAATAAAGTCATCGAACTGATCCAGCGTGTAAAGATATTTTCCGCCCTGCACCGTGCAGAGGATACAGCCATCGTCGACGGTCCATCCAGCATCGTCGCCGAGCGCGGCCCAGCCTTTCAAAGTTTCGCCGTCAAAGAGTTCGGTCCATTCAGATGTGTCGCTCATGATTCGTAATGAGGAATGAGTGATAAGTAAGAAGACATATGCAGTTGTTCATTTGCTGGATCCGGTTCCTGTTGTCAACAGCTTCGAAGAAGTGGCCTCCTTGGCCCCCGGCACGGTACTGCGAGCACTTCCTGATAACCCATGAAGTCCCATCAGCCATCGACCCGTGGATCATCACTGCTATGTAATAATCTCCTTGGCGATTACACTTGGGATCGGCCCACCAATTCAGGACTTTCAGAATGAATCGAATTCACAGCTTCATGTTCCCGGCTTCGAATACTCGTGCCTGGCATTCAAGTCTTCTCACCATTCACCTCTTCTCTCCCTTCCTCTCCTTACTCTTCTTCACCCTTGCTCTATCCCATGCCGAGGACCGCCCGAACATCATTTTCCTGATGTCCGACGACCAGACGACCTACTCGATGGGTTGCTATGGCACACCGGATGTCAAGACACCGAACCTCGACAAACTCGCAACGGCTGGGATGGTGTTCGACAACCATTACGACACCACGGCTATCTGTATGGCCAGCCGCGCCAGCGTGATGACCGGTATGTTCGAGTACAAGACCGGCTGCAATTTCTCACACGGCCCCCTGATGATGGAGCACTGGTCGAAGACCTATCCGGTACTGTTGAGAAAGGCTGGTTACATCACCGCTTTCGCGGGCAAGTTCGGATTCGTCGTGAAGACGGAGAACAATGGGAAGAGTATTCCTGAGAAAGATTTCGACCGTTGGGGCGGTGGGCCCGGACAGACTCATTACGAAACAAAGAAGAACAAATCGATCTCTCACTACGCCAGTGAATACCCACACGCGACTCTTGCGTACGGGGCCTTCGGGCGGGACTTTATCAAGGATGCAGCCCGTTCCGGAAAACCGTTCTGCCTGTCCATCAGTTTCAAAGCTCCGCACAGGCCAGTCTCACCGGACCCGAAATTCGATCACGTTTACGCGAATCAGAAGTTTACCAAACCAAAGAATTACGGGCGTGAGTTTGGTGAACACTTTTCCGAGCAGAGCCGGCGGGGAAGACAGTTCGCGCGATTCAGCGGTTGGGATTACGATAAGGACTACGATCGCGTCATGGCCAGATATCACCAGCAGATTTATGCCATCGATTACGCGGTAGGCATGATCCGTGAAGCCCTGGACAAGCACGGTGTCACTGAAAACACGGTCATTATCTACACCTCCGATAACGGTTTTCTCTGCGGCTCGCATGGGTACGGTTCAAAAGTGTTGCCATATGAAGAAGCTTCCAGGGTACCGCTGATCATCTACGACCCCCGTCACAAGAACAGTGGCAGACGATTGCGCAGCCAGGCGCTCACCGGCAACGTCGACTTTGCCCCGACGATTCTCGCGCTGGCAGGCCTGCCCGCGCCGAAGAACATTGACGGCAAAAGCCTGTTGCCGCTTTACTCCAATCCAGCGACAAGCATTCACGAATCATTGCCTCTCATAAATGTCTGGGGGCCGGCGGCAACTCACAGCCTCGCCATCGTCACCAAGGATTGGAAATACATCTTCTGGGGCTACGCAGAGGGAGATCTCAAACCGGCGGAGGAGCTTTACCACACCGACAAAGATCCCCTGGAGTTTACTAACCAGGCAGGCAATCCAGAATACGCTGAGGCCCTGAAGACCATGCGGCGGAACTATGATGCGGCGTTGGACAGATGGAAAAAAGAAGCCGTTGAATACCACGGCTACAAGAAGTTTGGTGTCCTTTTCGATCGTGAGATCACCTGGGTAAAGAAACAGCAGCTTTTGAAGAATTAATCCCAGGGCTTCAAGAACCGTTAAGAGCCAATGAAAATACCGCTCCTCACACTCAATCTGTGCTTGAATTCTGCCGTCGCACTTGACCTGGCTCCGGCATCTAAACGGGCTGAATTTGCATTTACTTTTCAGGTCACTTTCAAAGAGAACGACAGCCACCTGCTTTTGAAACTTAGCGGGAAGGACTCTCACACGCTTCATCTCTCACCCGTTGGAATAGTAGCCAAGAGCTCAAGGGGCATCTTCCGCAAACGTAAGAAACATTGGAATCTCAACACGGGTAACAGGCATCAATGTCTTATCCAGAGCCGGCAAAAGTCCTTTTCAGTTTATACTTCTGGCCGGCACGTGATAACGCTTCCAAGAGAAGAGGGTGACTTCAGCCTGTCTGTGGAAGAGGTCAACAATGTCGCGGTCGAACGCACACGATTTCAACCATATGAGACCACGCATTTCGCCGATGATTTCATGCGCAGGGACGGTCAGAGCTCAGGGTGGAAGACTCTTGCCGGAAAATGGCAGATGGCCAAAGCAACGCAGTTGGATTTCGCTGCGAGCCCGTTCAGGCTTCAAGCTGTTGATGGAAAGAATGCACATTACGTGACGGGTTACGCATTCTGGCGCGACTATCTGTTTCAGGCATCCACCAGACTTCATAGCAAAAATGTCTCTACAGGTCTCTGCTTCTATCGGATGGGAGAGTCCGAATTTATATTCCGATGGAATGGGCCTAAAAGCCAGTTCGAACTCCTCCATAGAAATGGTGAGAAAATAGAATCTCTGGCTACACGTGAAGGCGAACTTGAGCAGCAGCAGTGGTATCGCATGGGTGTCGCCGCATGCGGAAGGCAGGTCCGTTGCTTCGTCGATGAGACCGAGGTCTTACGTGCAAAATCGGAATACCTGGCACAAGGCGGCATCGGTCTTTATGCCTCAACTGATTCAGGCCCTGTTGAATTCGATGATGTTCTCGTTGAAGGGTCGTCATTCGAGGAGCGCAAATTTGCGTCTATGAAACACTCTCGACTGGTTGAATGGATCCGCTCTGTCCAGCCCCGAAGCGAGATCATTAATCCGACATTTATCAAAGACCGATATATGCAGAATTGGACTTCCGTATCTTCCTTGAAGACAGAAGATACAGATTCGGAGGGTACCGCCAAAGAAAACTATTACGGCTACACCTTTTTTCGGGCCCCGTCAGACTGGTGGCGCAGCACGGGACGCTGGGACGCTTACTCGCGCTGGTCGTGCAGGCCTGAGTGGAGCTTCTTTGCTGGCACTGATGATCAAATTGCTCTTATTTGGAACAAACGTCGATTCCCCGGCGATGTCCAGGTCGATATTTATGCTGCCAACCCGATGGTCACCATGCGGCCGCCTTTCTATGGTGAAACAAACTTGAATCTGGCCATCTGCGGCGACGGAAAGAATCCCTTTTCCGGTTACACGGTCTCCATGGGCGGATGGAATCAACCGGTCACAAAGTTGTATAGAAAGAATGAAGTCGTCGCTATGAGCACGGAAGCTATCATTCCAGCCAGCGTGCCGTCGGACTATCATCGAGAGTGGTTTCATCTCCAATTAGTAAAAACCGGCAAGCTTGTGACTTTCTCATTCGAAGGAAAGAAAACATTTGAATTCAGAGATACAGAGCCACTCAAGGGCACGCGAATAGGTATCTGGTCTCTTGAGTCAGGAGTTTCAATAGCGCGGGCCCAGATTAGGTTTTCGAAAGAAACCGAGATGTGGACAAAGGTCGAAAAAGGAAATGTATTTAACAGGGCCAAGGACTGGCAAACGTTAGACGGGGAACAGGGAGCGTTACCTGCAGCGATTGAGGAAAGTGGAAAGAACTTTGTTCGGCTGATCAATAGAAAGGCGGCGGGCACCTTCGCAGTGGCTCCTCCCGGCCTTCCGATCAATCTTGCTGAACGCTCAGTGATTTCCTTCAGCTATCGTACGACCAAAGCCGCAAGTGCAAACATCTATTTCGAAATAGGCGGTCACTGGCACCAACTAAGATTCACCGGCCCGGATACTCGACTACCTGTGACAAAACTCGGTGAGTTTCGGTCAGTAAAAACTGATGGCAGATGGCATAAGGCGGAATTCGATCTACTACCTGCAATTCTTAAGAGTCACACCAGGGGTCCATTAATCATTGAAAGAGTGAGAATCGGTTTGCTTGAAGCAGACGACCTTCTGAGGGCCGGACCTGGCTCTAATCTGAAAGGCGCTCACTGGGACATTTCAGACCTTGAATTCAGGGCCTCCGGGGAGGAAGCTGGAGAACGGATTAAAGTGGCGGGAGGAGATCCTCTGTTTGAAGATTTCGAGCGCGGCGCTGATAGCTGGGAAAATTTCGGCGGCCCGGATGGGGCCGTGGTTTTTGCTGACCAAAACGCGGGAGGCACCGGGACTTCACTGCAACTGTATAAACAGACACACGGTGGTGTGTTTGGCGCACGATGGAAGATCAATCCAGTGAACCTGGAGGTGTACCCGACACTTGATCTCGATTATCGCATGCCCGATAACGTCAGGACTGGGCTTCTGGTCAGGATTGGCCAACAATGGTTCAGCATTGTCATGTCTCCCGATTCAAAGAGACTGCTCAACAACCAGGCGGCTGTGAAGGTCGAAAGAGACAATCGATGGCACCGGCTGCGCATTCCTTTACTGGAATTGTTCACCACAACTTTCGCCGATGATGATTCGAGATGGGTGAATGAGATCATCTTCGCAGACCAGGCGGAGAGCGGCCCCAACGGCTATAGGGGAAACATCAAAGGTACACGATACTGGCTAGATAATGTTCGATTTGTGCAAGTCGGCAAGAACGGAGGAGGTATTCCAACTCCGACAATAAATCCAGCACAAGCACGACGCCCCCATCTGATTGTCAGGTATCCAGAGACCCTTTTCCTCGAATCTTTCGAGCCAGAAAAGATGCCATGGCGCGACTGGTGCGAAGGCACGGTATTGCGCTTTCCACGCGTGTTATTGGGTGAACATTGCGCCCGGATTTTCGGGTATCGAGAAAACGCATATTTCTCCACCATGATGTGGGAGAGATGGATCGATTTGAACCATTATCCAATCATGAGTTTCGACTACCGGATTCCAGGTACTGCCGGCCTGGGTTTTGCCATTAATCTGAATGATTATTTCTACCTCCTTCCTTTCTCCAGAGAAGTTAACCTCGAAACCGTCAGCGAGAGAAGGAGAGGAGGATATGTCTCTTCGATTGTGGGCGATTGTGCGGCCGACAACCGATGGCACTCAACTGAAATAAATCTGCTTGCCTGTTTGCGGAAACGCTTTCCAGGCAGAAAATCATTTCGAATTCGAGACCTTCGCACGCAGACGATGGGCGGCGGCAATCCTCTGGGACAATCCTGCTATTTCGATAATGTAGCCTTCCATTCAAGGAAACCTGGAAAGGTCAGGATTCAATGGGCAACTCCGCCTGGGACGACCGCGGTTAAATACAGCCTTAATCCAGAACCGGACGGAAAGCCGGATACAACAGTTGCCAGACAGACGGGTGAATTAGTAAAGATGCTCGAGGGTGGCACTTACTATTTCCACTTGTCAGCACAGGGCGGTGACGGCGTCTCTGGTGAAACTGTTCACAGGAAAATACTCTTGGAGTAATTCCTGCCGGGCAGCTACCAATCCTCAGGCACTTCCATCCGGGCCTCGCTAAGGCCCTTGAAATCACGAAATTCAGCGACGCCCATTGCGTACACTTCGTCACTGATTTCGTTATTCGCTGCCATCTCCCCAAGCACTCTTTTGTAAAGCTCATAATCATGGTTGAGCTTTTCCTTGAACTCGCGCGTCGCATAGTTCCAGCGTGCTCGATATTTGCCATTTACATCATGGATTGAATAACAGGTGGGGACAATCTTCTGAAAAAATCGCCATGCCATGTAATCGAATGGTTCCATGTCATCTCTCACCTTTGCTGAGTGGTTCATTTCATTCAGCACGTCATCGGACATCTCGGTAAGGAGACTCGGCTCTTCTCTGATGTCACGGATGCTGGCAAGTGAACCATTAGGTTTCTGACAGTAAACAGCCGGCATGGGATCAAAGAAGGCCCAGCCGCCTTCGACATGAATCTCCGCAACCGTGTGGCCGCCGAGAATCTTTGACGCGTCGTCCGGATCTGCCACGGTCCAGAACATCACTGGCCGAGCCTGCAGACCTGCCACCTGACAGAAAGCAGAAAGCAGACGTGAACGGCACGAGCAGTGGCCTCCTCCCTTCAGGACCGTCTGTTCGTCAGATTCACCGTAAAGGAACACGGGCACTTTTCCGTATTTTTCTCGCATCGCCGGAATAGAAGCGTTCAGTGCGATAGCTTTCTCCCGTTCGGTCATGCCATCATTGATCACCTCTCCTACCCACTCTTCAAGGATCGGCCTGGAGCCCTTGACATACGGCTCATCTATGAAACCGTGACGGTCGTAGATGTAGGCTTCGGTATCATCACAGAGATAAAGCCCGTTGGACGCCATACGGCGAAATGGAGTGCTGGGCGCCGCAAGGCATTCGGTCAGAAGAGTGAACGACATGATTTGCGCACGATGAGCCTGTTCAGTCACTGGCGCACGCAGACCGACGTATTTTTTCAGATGAGCTGGGACGATGTCTTTTGCGTCTGTCATGGGAATCAATCCGAGTTTGTGGAGTAATGAGGTCGATTCTACGTTGTTCAAACCTCCAGGGGCAAGCCGGCAAGATGCTGGTGTCCGGCCTCTTCCTGTTTGCCGCCAAGTGAGCATTTGCGATCTGAGCAGGAGACCCCTACGGTCTGATTCTCGTGGACCAACGGAAGAGAATTCATGGACTTGACTCCAGTTGAGCCTCTGAGCATCGAACAGATGCGCAACGTTGTCGAGCGCCGCGGCGGCGACATTTCGCGGGTACCTTTCTTCTGGCATAAATCCTGCAATACCGGCACGATGGAAAGACACGGCGAGCGGCTTGAAAAGTTGAACGAGGCCGTCGTTGATGACGTTCTACCCCTCTACTGGACACCGCCGGGTGACTTCGAAGCCCCGGAAGAGTTCCCTCCTGATTACAAGTGGGCCATCGAAGATGCGCCGCCAGACGCGACGGAAAAGGGCATCACATCTCGCCGAGTGATCAGTTCCACGGACCTGATCGACGAATTCATCGAGGCGATGCCGCTCCCCGCCCCATTTCATGAGAATGCCTATCCAGCCTGCGCAATCGATGCGAATCCCAACCGCTACCGAGTGGGATTCGACCTGTTCACGCTCTTCGAGCGCGCCTGGTTCCTTTTCGGCATGGAAAACACTCTGTGTGAAATGGCGTTGAACCCGGAACGTTTCAAACGGCTCATGGCCGCCTTCACCGGCTACCACAAACAGGTCATTGAGAACTTCGCAGCTCTTGGCGCGCACGCCTACTTTGCCACCGACGACCTGGGCTCCCAGGATCGCCTGCTGTTCTCGCAAGCGCAGTTTCGGGAACTGTTCCTGCCGTTCTATGAGGAGATGATCGATCACTGCCACGGCCTCGGCATGACGTTCTGGCTGCACAGCGACGGGGCCATCACCGAACTGCTCGACGACCTGATCGCCGTCGGCGTTGATGCGCTGCACCCAATCCAGCCACACTCCATGGACCCGGCGGTCGTGACCGAAAAATGCGCGGGCCGGATCACCTTCATCGCGGGCATCGACGTGCAGGTCCTGCTGCCGGGCGGCAGCGTGGAGGAGGTCAGGTCGGGCACGCGAGAGCTGATCGATGCCTTTGACAGCGCCGAGGGTGGCCTGATTCTGTCGACCGCCAACGCCATCATGCCGGAGACGCCCTTCGACAACATCTTTGCCTGGTTCGACACGGCCCAGCGTTACGGCATGGAAAGCCGCCGCCGGTTCCGGTAAAAAACTGACCTCTTGTTGAATGCGGCCAAAACGGCCCCGATGAAACCGACCAGTCCGAAGCCACTCAACCTCAAACCCCATGAGAAACTGCAGCTATGAATGAATCACCACGCCTTTCTTTGTGGATGCGCTTCGGGCAGCCTCTCGAGCCGGTGATGAACAACTACCAGGAGGTGTTCGACGGCTGGCAGGCCGGTGGTGTCACGGGAATCGTTCTCGGCCGGCTGGTTTTTGTCTCTTCCGAAGGTAAATCGATGGCGGTCCCGACGTTCACGCCGAACAAAGAGATTTATGACAAAGCGGGTGTCGATCCCCCTGCTCCTCCCCAGGAGGATCTGTCCGAAAAACAGAAGTTGCTCGAAGAGGCTTTGGAGAACGCGAAACAGCGGGGCCTGGAAATCTACGTCTTCTGTCCAGACCACGGCGCCGGTCCGGGTGGAGACGGCCATCACCTCTGCGATGAGAAGACACTTGCCGCGAGAGTCGCCCGGATTGCCGACGTCATGGACCACTATCCGATGATCGATGGCGGCACCCTCGACGGACCGGAGCTTGGATACGAGATCGCTCCCGGCCATCGTTCGAACATATTTGAGGATTTGCCTGAATCGGTCAGTCCGAAAGCCTCGAAGCTTGGTTTCGATTACGAAGCTATTATCGCGGCCCAGGGCCGCTTCGAGAAGAAGCTCCACTCTCTTAAGCCGTCGGAAATTGATCTGAATGCTGATGGTGGCCTGTTGGGGGGCTTTCAACTGTTCGATGCAGACCCCGATCTCATGTCCTGGTTGGCATTTCGCAGGGCCTTGCTTGTCGACTATCACCGGCGCCTCAAGGAAGCGCTCGATGCAAACTGCCGGCAGATTCGGACATGTGTCGGTGCCCGCTCGGCCTGCTTTGCCACACTGAACGGCTACGACTTCGCCGATATGGGCAAGCTATTCGACGTCCTTATGCCCAAGCATTACTTCTTCCATCGCGGCTTCGACGGCATGTACGGCACGGTCGGCCGATACATCAGAACGCTCACCTCGTGGAATCCCGGTCTGACCGATCTGCACGCGATGAAGATCGTCGAGGCTTTATTCGGCCTGCAGATGCCGTGGGTACGTGATCGCCTCGATCTTGAAATGGGCTTCCCGTCTGAGTTCTTCGAGACCATCGTCAAAGACGAGACGCGAAAAGCCCTCGCAGCGGTCGACGACCCTTCTAGGGTCGTTCCGTGGGTTGAAGCGGGCCGAGAGCCCCACCGAGGCGACCCCATCTCAGCCGGCGATCTGCACCGGATACTGGTCGCCGCTCATGAAGCGGGCCTCGAGAGATTCCTTTACCACAACCATTGCCACCTCACTGGAAGCGAATGGTCCGTAATCGCCAACCTGTGCGGGGAACGCTGGTACGACGGCAAACCCGGATACAATCCGCCTGACGGCCTCGCGTGGGAATCGGTCAGCCACCGCGGCCTTGCGAAGTGAAGGCTGCGCCTTCCCGTCATCTGAAAACGTGGAGGCCTTAGACTTCAAAACTCCTGAGTCGCCCCCTGCACGGGTTTCCCTTACAGACGTGCATCTTGCCTGCTTCCGGTTCGGCGATGAGTGCGCAGACGGTTTTGCCTGAGCCGCCTTCATTCCCTTCGTGCTCGTGGGTATGGCGGCAGATGCTGGCGGGTCCGTTGTCATGGTCACTCAGAAATTCCTTGACGTCACCGATTCCGATTTGCCCGAAGCGGCTCTGAATGAGCGAACGCATTCGATCCAGGCGGGGGAATGAATCTTTCGTACTCCGTTCGTAGTTTTCAGCGCAAGCCCATGGCGAGCAGAGAAAATGATTGGAATGGGCAATGAAACCGTCTTCACCTGGGCCGAGGGCAGCGCAGCCATCAGGAGTAACTTCAACGTTGCAGTAATTCCCGCAGCCGCCGCTCAAAACGTAGTTTCCGGAAGAAGCCACGGGGTAGCTGTCGAACAAGGCAAGAACTTCGCTCACGGTGCGTTGTTCGAGCATCATGCGCTTCAGCGGATAGTGGGAGAGCCCGAACTTCCACTTCGGCCCCCCTCCGAGCGCGTTGGCGAAATGGGCGACTCCTTCGGAGTTCATCCCGTGGTAGCCGAGGTGACCGGCGAAAGTCCACATGAGAATTCGCGGGCCGCTCTTCGGAATGAGTTTGAGGACGATGCCGACCTCTTCCTGCTCTTCTCCCATGTCAGAATTCTGCCCAATGAGCAGTTGGCCGGCGGAAGTGCCTGTGCCGGAGATGGCGTAGGTAGTGCAATCCCCGTCCGGAATGTTCGCCACTTCTCCCCGCAGTTGGAGCAGAACTGCTTCTTCAAATGAGATATCTGCTCCGGCCGCCAGACCCTGGATTTCTTCGAGCAGGTTGGGGCAGTGCTTTTCGAGGAGGGGAATGACTTTATGGGTTCGCTTCAGGATCTGGTCTTCTGACCGTTCGGGTGAAGTTACGGATGCCATTATCATCTCGATGAACCTGCGAATCAGGTCTGGCAGTGCTTCGCCGTGCTGCAGTCCCATTTCATAGGGGGAGCCGGAGATTTCGAGATACGGATAAAAGTCTGATGACATCGCAGACAACCACAGGTTGTTGAGTTCGAATCACCTGAAATTTCTTTCCGGTGACTTCACTGAGACATTCCGGTTCATGTAGAATGTCCGGCCGAGCAAAATCGTAACTCACAACTTCATGTGAATAAATCCAATGGACTCTCCTCATCTCACCTCCGTCGCGGGTTGCCACATGGTTGCCAATCATGCTCGGGCGCCTCGATGACACGCCAGATCAGTCCACCCCAAACCGAGCTTATCCAGAACACCAGGCAGAGAACATTTTATGAGCCAAAAGAGTATTGTTTTCGTTTTCACACTTTTCTTTGTCCCCGAGCATCACATGAGCGCCGAGCTGTTCATCGTCAAAGACGGCCAGCCGCGTGCTGAGATCATCATCGCCGAAAAGGCGCCGCGCGCGACCCGTCTTGCGGCTCAGGAACTTCAGACTTACGTCAAGAAAATCTCAGGCGCCCAGCTCAGCATTGGCACCGAGGCCAGCGCCACGGCCGAAGTGCCGTGCAAGATCTACATCGGCCAAAGCAGGCATACGGAGAAACTTGGGATCACTGCCAGGGGGCTGAAAGAAGGCGCTTACCGCATTGTATCGGGCGAGAACTGGCTGGTGTTCATCGGCGACGACAGGGACTTCACGCCCGTCGAACCGTGGCCGAAGGGCTACCATGACATTCGCAGTGGGAGGATGCAGCGGGCCTGGAACAAGATCACTGGCAGACATTGGGGCTACACGCACACGCAACTGCACAAACACTACAGCGGCTCCCGATCGCTCTTCGGCACGCGGGATGAGCAGAAGGTCGACAAAGAAGGCAACGTGAACGTCTGGACGTATGACGAGCGCGGGTCATTCAACGCGGTCTGCGGGTTCCTGCGCGAGCTCGGCGTGCGCTGGTATCTGCCGGGCGAGCTGGGCGAGGTCATCCCTGAGATGGTTACCATCGCCGCTCCGCACGTCGATAAAACAGTGCGGCCAGATTTTCCGATGCGAATCCTCAATTTCCGCGCCGCCTTGTATGGCCGCGATGCGAATATGTGGGGCTTCAGACTGGGGGTGCGACAGCCTTTCGGGCGGCAGGCCGCGCACGGGCTGGCTCACATGACGCATAACGAGCACACTCTGACGAATCACCCGGATTGGTTCGCGCTCTACGGCGGCAAGCGGCACACCCAGCCGGGGCAGCGCAACAACCAGTTGTGTTATTCCAACGACGAGCTCATGCGTGAGTCGGTCCGGTTCGCGCAGGCGCAGTTCGATCACTACAAGATGGACGTCGTGTCGATCATGCCGCCAGATGGTTACACCGCGATGTGTCAGTGCAAATTGTGCGAAGGCAAGGATTCCCCGGAACTTGGTTATCGCGGCATGCTGTCCAATTACGTCTGGGATTTTGTCAACAGCGTGGCGAAAGAGGTCGGCAAGACACATCCGGGCAAGAAGATTTCTAATTGCGCCTACGGAATCTACACCACCCCGCCGAGCAATATCGACAAGCTCGAACCGAACGTCCAGGTCATCATCGTCGGCGGCCGCCGTCCCACGAGCGATGCGCCCGCGGAACGCGAAGAACTTCGCCAATTGCGCACCGCATGGGCTGAAAAGACGGCCAACCCGATTGTGGTCTTCGAAAACTATCCATTCACCGGACGCAACTTTTACTTGCCCGCCTACATCCCGCGCGTGATGGGAGAGAGCATCAACGAGACCAAGGGCTCGTCCCACGGCGAGGACATCTGGCTGACGATGGACTTTCGCGAAAACGCGATCGGCTACAACCACTTTCTGATTTACTTCACCGCGCGGATGTACTGGGGAGGCAAGGAGCAGGACGCGGTCAAGATGTTCGACGAATACTGCCAGCTCTTCTACGGTCCGGCCGCGAAGAAGATGCGGGCGTTCTTTGCTTATTGCGAAGACAACTGGCGCGACATGGAAACGGACGCCGACAAGACCAGCCACGCGCTCGAGCTTTTCGCCACCGCCAAAGCTGGCGCTGCTGCAGAATCGGTCTACGGCAGGCGGATCAAGTTGATCGATAACTACCTCAACGGGCTGCGCAGCAAGAGCAGGCAACTGGCGCAGAAGCGTGGCCCCGTCCCTCGTTTGAGGCTCGTGAGTAGTTTGCGGGGCGAAATCGTGGTGGACGGCAAACTGGAGGACGAGCCGTGGCAGAAATGCCCCGTTGCATCGACTGGTCGCATGCGGGAATTGCAGACTGGCCGCCAGCCGATCTGCGGTACGTCGATCAAGTGCGCCTGGATTGGCAACAATCTCTACTTCGCAATTCGGTGCGAAGAGAGTGTGGGGCAGGATGCAAACCTGCCCCGCTCGAAACTTAATATCGCCACCACCAAGAACGGGGATCAGGCCATCTGGTATGGCGACGCGGTAGAAATACTGCTCGAGACCGAGTCGTACAGTTATTACCAGTTAGCCGTCAATCCCGCCGGTGCGCTGATCGACCTCGACCGTGGCGCCAGCAAGGCCAACTGGTTCCGCTGGTCTTCGCAGGCCGAAGTGGCGACGCAGATTGCCGACGATCATTGGACTTTGGAAATCCGCATCCCCGTGACGCAGGATGAAAACGACCCGCTTCATCAAGTGATCGGCCGCAAGCCGACGCAAAGCCTGCCCTGGCACATCAACGTCTGTCGCCAGCGTATTCGTGAGAACGGCGTTGAATACTCCGCGTTTTCGCCGACGGGCACCAAGGGTTTTCATGAGAAGATGAAGTTCGCCCATTTCTACGCCGGCCAGTCGCACGAGTTCCCGGCCGATCCGACGGTGACCGATTACCTCATCGCGAGCCGGAAGGCTAAGAAGTTGATGCTCACCGGCAAGAAGGAAGAAGCTCTCGCCGCGTATGTCTCTCTGGCGGCGGTTGAGGATCTGACCGAATTCCAGAAATCCGATGCACTCCAGCATGCCGTCAGTTGTGCTCGGAGCCTCAGGGACACCAAGCGCGCCGAAGAGTTGACCGGTCAGATCCCACTCGACACCGTTTCGAAAACCGCGCAGATGGAGAATCTGCTGGCCCGGCGAAAGTTCGTCGCGCTCATCGAACAATTCGGCAGCGAAGATCTGAGTAAATGGCCCTTCTGGCAAATCGGTGCCGGAGCCTTCGCACGAGCCAGAGCCTACGTCAACGCCAAAGAAGGAGAAAAGGCCGAGGCGGATTTGCAGACGGCCCTTTCCTATACCTCTGCAACTCGCCCCCGAATCAGCATCCTCACCACGATGGGCAACAACCGCGAAACGAACCTGCAGGATGATGGAGCAGCTCTCGAAGCCTACCGGCAAAACTACAAGTCAAAGAAAGAGATTGGAGCTGCGGATGAATTCCGGTCGTTACAGGGCGCGGCACGCATCCTCACGCGGCAGGGCAGATTCGACGAGGCGCTCGCAACGTTGAATCGCGCGGACATCGAAAATCAAAAGGGCTACTGGCGCCATGCGATGCAGTTATCCCTCGGAGAAGCCCTGGCCGCCGCTGGTCGCAAGGCCGAGGCCCTGAAGGCATATCGGAATGTTCAGGCAGATGATTCCGCACTGAAGTCGCACCGGGAAAAGGCCGGAAAGGCGATCAAGTCAATGAAGTAACGGCGCTGGAGAGGTGGGAGCTGTCGCTCCAGGCTGGAGTGGACTTCTCTGCGGTATCTGGCTTCATGCCCTATTTCAGATTCACATCTTCCAACCAGCCCTTGAGGGTCTGGGCATCGTCCTGAAATTGCCGCGGCTCATCGTCTTTGACGAATTCAAGCAGGGCATACATGTCCGATTCCTGTGCGCGGGAACAGGTCTTCGCCTTCGTCAGAAACTCCTGCCATGATGCCTGACCTCCTTCCAATGGTTCGCGGCCGCCTGTTTCTGCATCCCAGTTGAACATGTGCAGCCCGATCAGTCTCGGCATAGCGGCATCCATGTCCTTCAGGCAAAACTCCCGGCTCGTCTTCGTGCGCGGCTGCCAGTAGGTGTTGAACGCGGAATGATCGACCGCTTCAAAGAGAGCGCTCGCCGCTGCGGCTGTATCGGTCAGCGTGTTGCCGTGCCATTCACAGGCAAGCTCGATGCCGGCATCCGATGCCATGCTCGATATGCGCCGGCAGTCTTCATAGATGCGCTGCCTGGATGCATCATCCGCATCGGCCGAGCCCTGTCGGCCAATCCAGACTCGCAGAACTCTCGTTTCCAAAGCAACAGCACACGCCAGAACGCCTTCGAATGTTTCGGTTTCGTCGCCAGCCCGGTAATAGGAACCGTAGGCAGCGACTTCAAGCCCGGCCTCTCTGGTCATGGCCAACACTTCTTTTGCTGTTTCGACCTCGCCGTGCGGTACGTGGATGTCACCACCCCATTCAATACCTTTGAGCCCGGCCTCTTTGACCAGCGAAACAATTTCCCGAGCGGACAACTGACGAAACGTGATGGAGACAAGTCCTGGATGGAACATTTTGATTGTCCTGGAATGGATGTGTTCAAGAGCGACCAATTTACATTCCACGAATACCTGCGCGCCAATCATTCGCTCTGCTTTTGAGGCATTCACGTCAGCGGTATACAGGGTTCAGCCACATCTCATCGTGCGGTTGACTTTCCGTTCTCCTCCCGGTTGCGCCGGCGGCCACTGCCGGGATCCAAAGCTCTGAGTCCGTCCTGGCTGGTTTGACCGGCACCGCTCCGTGGTATAGGTCAAACGTCAGATTTCATATCTTCAGGTGAGGAGGCCAGACGCCGTGATGACACCAAGAGAACGTTGGCTGGCGGCCATCAGATGCCAGCCGGTGGATCGTTTCCCATTTTGGCCGAAGCTGAACGGAGCCTACGCGCGAATGCAGCAGGCTCCTTTCCGCGAAATGAAAGCCGAAGCCATCCACGACTGGGTGGGCAGCGATAAACACATCGGAATCTCCGGCTGCGTCAGGGAAATTCGAAAAGAGACTTCTGTGGAAGCGTCCCGAGACAACGGGACTCAGCGCACCTTCTACGAGACGCCTTCCGGCCGTACGGAGTTGGTCAATCGGTTCGATTCGGCGTCCCAGTCGTGGCATCCGACAAAGTTCCCAGTTCAGTCGCTCGATGACCTGAAGGTCATGACCGAATACTACGAGGACTGCCAGGTGGAGTTTGATGAACAGGGCGTCGAACAGGCGCGAAACCGCGTCCGGGAGATTGGCGAGGATGCGATCACTACCAATGGGATCGGCACGTCACCCATCATGCAGTGGGTGCAGTGGATCGCCGGGGTTGAGAATGCCCATTACCTCCTTATCGATCACCCGGGCGAAGTTGAAGCGCTGTTCGATGCCATGTATCGGCCGCTTCGCCGCAAAGCGGAAATCCTGGCTGACAAGAGTCCATGCGACATCTTTTATCTCGTCGAAAACACGTCGACCACGCTGATCTCGCCCGAGCAATACCGAAGATACAGCTACCCGCACGTTATGGAATGTGCGCGAATCGTCAGCGATGCGGGCAGGAAACTGGTTCTCCACATGTGCGGGCACTTGAAGACGATCCTGCCCGACCTGGCAAACCTTCCAGCCGCGGCGTTTGAAGCCTTCACTTCTCCGCCGGTGGGCAACACGACACTCCTGGATGGCCGCACGGGTTGTCCGGATAAATGCCTTATCGGCGGAACGAACGCAGCCCTTTGGACCAGGAGCGCCGAAGAGATCATTGAGAGGATAGGAACAGACCTCGATGAACTGCCGCACCATCGCGGCATCGTGGTCACTTCCGCAGGCGTGATGCCGCCCATCTGCAGCCCTGAGACAATAAAGGAAGTATCTGAGTGGCTCAGGAGCTACGAGCCGAGGCAGCGATGACGCACCTCGAACGATTCCTCACCGTTGCACGATTCGAGACCCCGGACTACATCCCCATCTTCGGTTTTCCGGGCGCGCCGGGGATGAGCCGCGGGTGTATGAAATTCACCCACGACCGGCTCGTGGCCACCGGGATGCCGGAGCACGTCGGTGGGACGTATCTGAACTACCGGAGCTCGGACGTGGATAGCTGGTACCGCTTCTGGGGCACCACGGGCCCCATCGGCATCGACTTTGGCCTGGCCTGGGGAGCGGAGGGTTTCAAGACCACCAGGCGAGTTGAAGATGGATTCGAGACCATCGAATCCGAATCCGGGGAAGTGACCCGGCAGGTCATCGATAACGATATCACTTATACGATGCCGGAGTTCATCCGATATCCCGTTCGCGACCGTGACTCGTGGGAGTTTTATAGAGAGAGAACGGCGCCAAAAGAATTCATGTCGCCGGAAGACATGGAAGAGCGCTGCAAGAAGTTCGATGATCGTGACATGCCGCTTTGCATAGGCGCCGGCGGGGCCTACAGCCTGGTCCGCGGTCTCATGGGGCCGGAAGCCGCGAGCTTCGCTTTCCACGACACCCCTGAACTGGTCCATGACATGATTCAGTGGCGTCTCGAAAATGTCCGCCGGACCGTTTTTCCTCTTATCGATCGGCTCAAGCCGGAGATCGTGACCATGGGCGAAGACCTCTGCTACAACCACGGCATGATGCTCTCGCCGGACCACTTCAGAGAGTTTTGCGGTTCTTATTATCAAGAGGTGTGCGACTGCGCCCGGGCCAGCGATGTGCCGGTCGTCGCAGTCGATACCGACGGCAACGCGATGGAGTTCACCGGATTGGCCGCGTCTTACGGCGTCAATGCCATTTATCCATACGAGGTCAAGGCCGGCAACGACCTATTCACTCTCCGGCAGCAGCACCCGCGTTTTCTCCTCTTCGGCTGGCTGGAAAAAGAAACGGTGAACGAAAGCAACGAGGATGACATCGCGCCGGAAATCATGAAAAAGGTGCCGCCACTCCTCGAAAGCCGGGGCTATTACCCCAACGGGGATCACGGCATCCAGCCGCCGGTGACGTATCCCAACCTCTGCAGATTCATGACGATCCTCCACGAAGTCTGCGACAACCCGGAGGGGGAATTTCCAAGGTCCCGCTAATAGGGAATTTCCAAGGTCCCGCTGACAGACGAATGGGGACAGGCGAATAAGACAAAGAATCTTGGTTTCATTTTATTCGTCTGTCCCCATTCGTCTGTCCCCATTCGCCTGTCCAATCCCAGAACGCCGCGCCGCTCCGGTCTCAATACCAGAACGCGTACATGCCTTTCTCTGCGGCCAGCGAAGCCAGGCACCACCCTCCTCCCACCACGTAATCGCCGAGGATGAGTCCCATGAAGAAGGGGATGAGCGTTCGATAGCCGCGTCCTCCCGTGTAGCGGACCACCAGCAGCTTGCATATCCAGCCGATGAGGATCGGGAACCAGACGAGGTGCATGGACCAACTGGCGGAAACCGCGTAGCCAATTGGATGGAACGGGAGCCCGGGGAACCGCATCTTGAGCATTGGCAACAGCACGACAACCGCGAAACCTGAGACATAGCAGAGATAGCTCCACTCGTTCGGCTCTGTCGGGCGCGTCAGCCATTCTCCCAATCTGCGGTAAGGCTCACGCCCGAAGTATTGTCCCGGCGCGCCGGAAGTGCTGCCGTACCCTATATGCAGCATCGCCCAGAAAGCCACAAGACATCCAATGCCCACGCCGAGGACCTGCGCGATAAACATCGCGCGCTGGGAGCCATTGGTCTGCTGCCCAAGCTGGAAGCATTCGAGCGAATGCGCGGTCGGGTGACCGCGATAGGCGCGGTTGAAACCCCAGAATAAAGACATGGCGCCGAGGCTGGTGCCGTTCAGATGCTCGGTACCGACCGTTGCTGCCATCATCTCGCCCGGGCCGGCAAAGTGGAGGTCATGGGCGGGCGGGCCGCAGGTAGCACGCATCCTGGCGATGCCGATGGCAAGAGCCAGGTACAGCAGGAAATAGATGACCGCTATCTCCAGCGAAAGCCCGGCCCAGCACCCAAACCACACGAGGCCGACGAATCCCAGAACGGCTCCAAAGAATGCAGTGCGGTAGCTCATCGGCTGGTCGCGGTCACGTACGTCCAGGTCAGGGTTTATGACTTTCCTGAGGACCTCCTTCAGATGACGCTTGCCTATCCAAAGCGCACACGCGGCAATGGCCAGGTAAGCGCCGGCTGCCTGCTGGCCAACAAATCTCTGCGGCAGTATCGGTGTCAGGCCCAGCGCGGACGCGAGAATACGCTGCCCCTTCCAGTAAAGGAAGAAGAACCAGCAAGAGAACATCAGGTCAATGGGCATCAGGTAACTGAGCCCGATGACACAGGGATAGTAAGAGACCGGGAACCAACCGACCGCATTCCACGGACGGCCGAGTCCCTGAAAAATGGCCAGGCTCTGGCGTTTGACCGGTACCAGAGGCCAGTCCGGATAAAGGTGATGCAAGCCATTGATCATGGCGATGCTGCCGGCGACCGCGAAGCCAATGAGGAATGGAAGACTCCGGCACAACTCTCTGGGACGGGTGGCGACCACCAGGGGGAGCTGCACGACCGGGAAGGTCAGGCGTTCATTCCGGGTCCACTCCTTCAGGAACAGCACATTCAAAAACATGGTGACCAGGACGAGCAGCGTCAGGAACCCACTCCATGCCAGGACGGGGAAAAACCAGGGCCGGTAATTCTCCGGCAGGTAAAGAGTGGATTTCCCTTCGTGGTAATTCTTGACCGCCTCATCCGCGGTGATGATCAGGTGTTTCGGAAGCTTGCCCGCGAAGAGCTCGTTCCAGTTGTTCTCCGGGGTGGCGCCGTATTTGTGATTTGTGAGAATCGGCGTCAGCACCTGAATCATGTCGTGCCCGGCCATGGCAGAGGCCATACAGAGCATTGCGTAGATCGCGACCAGCTCCGCCGGGTTAAGGGCGAGCGGCTTCCAGATCCATCGAAGAACTGCGTTGAGCAGCCCAACGAGGACCATGAAGAGCATGACATTGAAAAACAGCGAGATCGTAGTGGGATGCCCCGCGTACCATGTGATCTCCATCTGGATGATCCAGTACGCGTTGATCGGCATGAGCAAAAGGCTGATCAGGAAGCAGCGCATGCGTATAGGCACTGACATCTTCGGATCATTCAGACTGTCTTTGCTGCTGCGAAAGGCTTCCATTAAGTTGCTCGTTCAGACAGGAAGGCGCTTTCCAGGCCGCACGCCGATCTGCGAAAAATCATTCAGGATTCGCTGGATTCAGGTCGAAGTAATTCCCCTTCATTCACAGCGTCAAAGAAAACCCACCATCCACTATCAATAACTGTCCGGTCATATAGCGGCAGTCTTCAGATGCCAGGAATAGCGCTGTTCCTGCGATATCACTCGGTACGCCGGCGCGGCCCATCGGAATGCGGCGTTTGGCGAGATAGTTTTCTTTGAAGTCCTCAGTCTCCGTTTCATCGGTGCCGTCTTCCATTACCGACATGCCGGTCTTGATGGCGCCGGGTGCGATGGCATTGACCAGAATGTTGTAGGGGGCGAGCTCGACGGCCATGGATTTGGTGAGCCCGACGACGCCGGCCTTGGCCGCGTTGTAGGCGCCCACCTGGCTGGTGGTCATGAAGGACTGGATGGATGAAGTGCTGATAATGCGCCCGGAGTTCTGGCCGACCATGACCTCTGCGGCGAGCTTGGAGCCCATGTACACGGCTTCGAGGTCTACCTCGATTACTTTGCGCCAGTCTTCGAGTGTGGATTCGAGCAGGTTGTCGTAGATGACGATGGCCGCGTTGTTGACCATGATGTCCAGGGTTCCGAAATCTTTCACCGCCTGGTCTCGTACCTCTTTCATGGCGTCGTAATCGGTCACGTCGGTCTTGCCGTAGCAGCGTGCAGTGCCGCCTGCGCCGTCGATATTCGCCTTAGTCTGCCGGGCGCCTTCTTCGTTGACATCTACGAGAACGACGCTGGCGCCTTCTCCGGCATATTCTTCGGCGATTCCCCGCCCGATGCCGCTGCCGGCGCCGGTGATGATAGCTGTCTTGCTTGCGAGTCTGGCCATGAGACTTTGATCCTTTCAGATACAGAAGTTTTTCAGAATCTTCTTTTTGTTCGCTTCCCGTCTTTCATCATGTGACACGTACAGTTGGCCCGCCAGTAGAGGCCCAGGTTATGGAGCAGTTCTTTCAGTTTCTCGCGTCCGCCATCGATTATGAGGTCTTTCAGTCGGAGGCCGAAGTTGTTCACGCTGATTGATTTTTCCAGAGATCGGACGTGGTGCCACCAGCCTCTCGGAGAGAACAGCATTTCACCAGGATGCAGCACGGTATGGTGTTCCTGAACTTGTTCAAAGAGAGGAAATCGTTCCCGGTCCAACTGATCGGTATCCACATGGCTCAGTGTGGAGCCGATATCAAATTTCCTGCTCGGGTACATGCAGTGAGTCTGCTTCGGAGAGACCAGGTGAAGTTCCTTTTTACCGCAAATCTGCGCGAGGAGGTTGTTTGCCCAATCCTGGTGATAGCCGGTTACTGTGCCTTTGGGTCCGAGCCACCCAAAAGTGAAGTCCTTGAAGGTACGCTCGGACAGAATCGAGAAATCCACATCCTTCTTCAACTCCGGCAGTACCTTGAAAATATCGAACACGGAAAGATAGCTGATCCGACCGTCCTCCTCAGCGCTCTCTTCATCCATGATTCGCCTGACATACTCGCTGAATTTGATCTCTTTGAAATCTGTCTGTTGCTGCATGACGTTGCCAAATTCCAGGAGCACTTTCACGTCAGTCGACAGGCCCGCGAAGAAATCAAACGACCACTTCTGCATGGCCGGCCAATTCTCCATCATGCCCGTGATCACCACGGGTCTCTGCGGTCTGACGTAATTGTCCCAGAAATCATCCGTGCTGATCCGCTCGATTCGTCCTATCTCGGTAGATGGCTGCCCACCATCGGATTGAGTCATGCTTCGGTACCTTTTTCCTGGTGGGCGTCTGCTTCTCTGAGTCGAATGGCAATGGTCTTCATGAGAGCCAGTGATATCTCCGGCTTGTTCTCGAGGAGCTTTCGAAAGTCATGGGAGGCGATACGCATCAGATTTGCCTCGGAGAGAACCACCGCCGATGCGGATCGAGGAAGACCATCAATGAGCGCCATTTCTCCCAGGCATGCCTGTTCGCCGAGCGCGGCAACTTCATCACCGTGCACACGGATTGAAATGCTGCCCTGCCGGATGATGTACATGTAGTCCCCCGGGTCACCGATCTCGAACAGCACTTCGCCCTTCAGCAGATGGATTTCATCGATGAGCCTTGCGATGCTCGCCAGGTACTTTGGACTGAGGTCCCTGAACAGATCGACTTTCTGCAGAAACGAGCTTCTTTCGATGATTTTATAGAGGCTGATCTCGTGATCCGGCATAGCTAATGGGTAGCCTCCAATTGGTTACGAAGCCGCTGTGTCAGAGTCTGAAGCACTCCAAGTGCAATACTCCCGTGGCCGTGCAGAAACGTAAGAAAATCGTGGTCCGACAGCACGAGGAGTTCGCTATCCTCGGCGGCAATGCAGGTGGCGGACCTTGGCAATCCATCTACCAGAGCCATTTCGCCAAAGCACTCACCCGCTCCGAGCTTTGCGACCTCGCTGCCGGATACGCGAACACTGATCTCACCGTTAGTAACGAGAAAAAGCGCATCACCCGTATCGCCCTCTTCGAACAGTACGAGGCCACGTTACGACCATCGCCAGGGCAACCATGTAGTTGCCCGGCACATTCCGAAAGATCGAAACTCCCTTCAAGGCAGAGACGACGCCGACCAGATCATAGATGCGCTTCTCGCCATCGGTCAGTTGCATGACCGCATCCGGATCAGAACCATTCATGTGATAAGCAGCGAGGACTCTTGGCCACGCTTCACATTTCATCACCTCGTTCGCTGTTTCGATGGAAAGCCCCATGCCTTGTTCCCCCTGCTTTTCAACGAGCGGCTCGAGCAGTTTTATGATGGGTGAGAGCCTCAGGGGCAGGAGGTCGTCCAGGAGCTCAATGGCGTTAGCACGCAGAACGGAATTCTGGCTGAAGAGGTTGTGACTGATCCTGTTGATTTTATCCGGATCGAATTGAAGCGATAAGAGGTGGAACAGGCAGCCAATTTCCAGATGAGCCTGTTCCGAGAGCGAGACTGCCGAAAAGTCATCTTCATCGCCAATCTCATTGCAGGTGCGGTTGAGGACCTCAATTTTGGCTGATGTGCTCCGTTCCCTTTCCTCCAGTTCTGCCGCATCGATTGGGATGAGCCTCTGATTTTCAGCAAGGCTCTGAAGGCTGCCTCCAGCCGCCTTACGGATGATCAGAGGCATGTCGGGCGCGATGCAAACAGCGGAGCGGAAGCGAAGCAGATGATCGAGGAGCATCCGGATACCGCTCTCATCCTTCTTGATGTGGTCATGGAAGATGACGACTCAGGACTGCAGGTGGTGAAACACATTCGTGAGGTTCTGAAGAACCGCCGTTCGCGAATCATCCTACGGACCGGTCAGCCGGGGAGCGCGCCTGAAGAGGAGATCATCCTCAATTACGATATCAACGATTACAAATCCAAAACCGAGCTCACCACCAACCGGCTTTTCACAACTGTCATCGCGTCGCTCCGCGCATTCCAGCACATCGCTGCCATCGAAGAGAGCCGCGCCGGACTGAAAAACATCATCGAAGCCCTGGCATCCATCTTTAAGCTTCAGTCCATGGAGAAAGCCCTTTCCGGCATACTCGGCCAACTCGTCAACCTGCTTCAGCTTGGCGAAAACTCCCTTTACTTCCAGAGTTCCGGTTTCATCTCCGCCATCGATGAAGAGCTCACGATCAGGGCCGGTTCGGGCACCTACTCCGAGTGTGTTGAAAACTCCGCCAGGGAGATCCTCGCTCCCGACGTTTTCGAGGACATCCAGACCGCGTGCCGTGAAAGGGAAAGCCAATACAAGGACAAGTACTGCGTCATGTACTTCCGTACCGAAAACGGCGCGGACAACCTGGTTTATGTGGAGTCAAGCCGCGTGATGAACGAGGCCGACAAAGAGCTGTTGGAAGTCTTCTGCGAGAATGCTTCTGTGGCGCTCGATCACGTTTATCTGATGGATCGTAAGTAGATCGTGGCGACGGGATGCGACCATCCGGCGACGCCCGCGCCGTATGTCTGCTTAATATGGTCCGCTCGACTGTCGAGGCCCCCGCCCTCGTCTGCCTATTAGTCCTCCAAGACGGAGCCGTTTTGACGGATTTCAGGGGCGAAGCCCCGGGCTGTCTGCCTAGCCCAGCCTAACGGGCTGGGTGAATCTTACAAAGATTTGAAAAGGGGCAACGCCCCGGCCATTTACAGGGAGGCCATTCATTGGGGCAAATGACCGGGGCGTTGCCCCTAAGGATGATCTGCCCGAAAACCCAGCCCGTTGGGCTGGGCTAGGCAAACGGCCCGGGGCTTTGCCCCTAAGCTGGAAGCATAACTACTCCACCCGGAATTCATAGATGTTCGCTTCCCACGGGGTGAACGAATCTCTGAATTCCTGGACGTCACCAAATACCTTACCGGTCCGCATGTTGGTAAGGCCCTTTACAGGCAGCTTTACCTTTACTGATATCAGTGTTTTTTTCTCACTTGGCCCCTGCCCTTCCGCCTTTCCCTCTCCGGTCATGCTGGCGTCGTATGCCCAGTTTCGGACGAGGGCAAGGCAATACCGATTGCCGCGCTTCCAGAGAAGCGGCTCGATAAGTGAGAATGCCTCGCCTGTTGTACGGACATTCACCTTGGCGCCTACGCCGGCTCCTTCCAGAATCCCTCCGACTAGACCCCTCCATTCCTGACCGACCTTGCCCAATCTGAAAGGCACATGTTTGTATGCCATCGGCGTCAGATTGAGATACCACGTTCTGCCCCGCTCCCACCGGTTCTCAATGGCAACTTCCGCATCACCCGCAGCTCTTGCTGAGTGTTTATTCTCCTTCGTGCGCTTCGTGCCGCGCTCGTACACCACGAGATTGCCATGGCGGATGGCGCCCTTGTAAGCGTTGAGGCGCCGCTCGAAAGGCTTGTTGTAAAACTCGCCGTCAATCTCAGTGATCATCTTTCCGTTCATATAGCCGGTCTTCTCGGAACGCTGAATTCCGAACAGACTATCCAGCGCGCCCTCTCTCCGGCCGTGCCCGGTCTCTGTCATGACACCGCAAATGTAATCGGCGACGAGGGTGCCTCCATTCTTAACGAACTCGGTTAACGCTTTCGCTTCTCTGTCAGAGAGACAACTGATCTGCGGCAGGATGATGACTTTGAAACGTTCGTTCAGGTTGATGCGATCTTCTTCGACATCCAGGTAGCTGATGAAGTCGGCCTGATAGCCCATGTCTTCGAGAATCTTGCACCAGGAGATGCGCAGACGGCCGGAAGTCAAGTTTGCTGAATCGAGGCTGGCGGATCGGTTGGGCCAGGTGCTGCCGTGAGTCACCACATCCATGGCCCAGCCGGCTCGGATGCTCGGGTGCGAGTAATAGATGCCAATCGGATCGGTGGCCAGGGCGGATTCAGGATTGCAGATGAATTCGCTGACCGGTCCTTGAATCTCTTTGAGAGCATCAGCAATGTTCTGCAGACGCTGGCTGGGTTGCCTCTTCCCGGACTTCGCATCCTTTTCAAACCAGCCGGAAGGCCATGCAATATTGGCCTGATTTCCCTGGGCCAGACGATACCAGAGAAGCCACGTGTTACGCCGGGCATTCCCACCGGTGAAATAAGTTTGCACGCACTGCCGCCGCGGCGTTGCCCAGAAGGAGCGGAGGATCTCCTGGTTTCCGCCGATGTCGTATGCCTCCATCCATTGAACCGCTCGGCAGAGCAGCGCGTAATCGTATCCGCCATAGGCAGCCGGCTGTTGTCCCCCCACGAAGCCTGCCGGAATGCGTGGGTCCAACTCGTTCGTGTATCGAGTCAGATCGGCGAGCACGCTGGCAAACTGGTAATCCATGAACGCGCGCCACTCTGACCAGGAGGACAGATTCCACTTGGAAAAGGGCGGACGAGTATGCACTTTTCGCACGGCCTCAAAGCTCGCCGGCTTCACCTCGTCAAACGATCTGTACTGGCCGTCCCATTTTTCGTTAAGATTTTCAATCGTCTGGTATCGATCTTTCAACCATTGCTTGTACCAGGCCAACGATGCCGGATGCACATCCACTTCTGCCGGTGTGGTGAACGAGCCGAGCGAGATCTCGTCATCGAAGGCATACGCAAAGACAAGCCCTTTGCTCGTAGTCGCGATGTTTCGCTTGAGTCGTTTCTTCAGCTCCGTGATCGTCTCTGGATTCGCCAGGCTGTGCGGCCGGACCAGCAGGTTTCGATGACGGGTGACCTTGCTCTTCTCTTTTTTGTAGATGTAGAGGATGCCCTTGCCCGCGGCGTGGTCCACGTAGTACGGGAACTCTCTGTCAAGAGAAAACTGGACCCGACCATCTTGCCCCGCCCCGCGATCGATATGGAATCCACGAAGCCCGACACTCTCGTAGAGGGGCGCATCCTTCAGCGCGTCCGTCTGGTATTGCCAGACTAGAACGATGAAACGTTTCCATTCATCTCGCTGCAAAATCGCCGGCACTGGTTCGAGGGGACCGACCTTGAATTTCAGGTCGTCATAGGTCAGCACGTCCTGGGCATCCCCCCAGTGAGAGGCAACAAACGCCAGTATGACCACAGTCTTCATTGTAGTTTTCATTTGATTCGTTCCGTGTTCAGTTCCATGTAAACGAAGGGATGACCACTTTCATCCCCGTGCGCAAGGGGACAGAAGCTGCGGCATCAGCTCAGAGATTACACTTTCGAGATCTTGTCATTCACCTGAATGACGCCAGCCTGCACTACCTTGATGTAAATGCCGCGCAGATGATTGTGTTTGCCCTCTTCCGAATTCACAAACTTCTGGGCGTCGGCGCCAAACCGTGCTACGAACTTGCTGCACCCATTGTGGGGTTGCGGCGTGACTTCAAAGATGGCGCTGCCAATGGATAGCCTCTGCCCAGTCCGAAGGTTGTCTTCGCTGAGGTCCAAATCCACGTAAAGATTGTCGCCCGCGAGGGGCCAGCGTTCTCTTTTCTGCGCGATGACTTCGGCTGCCCTGGAGTTCATCACTGTAATCTGGGTCTTCAGGTCGAGCTCCTGATCGGGCAGCTTGAGCCAGTTCTGCTTTGCCCATCGATCACCATGGACGCCGCCGTCAGGAGTGACAACGCTGGTCTCCATATCCACACGTTCATCGGTAGCAGGTCGAATGACAATCGCCTTCAGGATACCTTGGTCTCCGGGCGATTGTTTAATCCAATCCAAATGCGACTGAAGTTGCTCTGTTGATAGATGCAGTTCACTCCCCACGTTTTCTTCCTCCCGATTAAAAAGGCCAATCTACCGCAGGCTGCCTGACTGCCGCAACCTGTGCACACAGGAACAGAGGACCGCCCCCATGAGAATCACTGAATCATGAGCATGTTATCACTCGCAACTCTCGGCCTGGCATTGCTCACGAGCATGTTCACCCCGGACCACGTACTCGCCGAGGTTGCTGAACGGCCCAACATCGTAGTCATCCTGACTGACGACCAGGGCTATGCGGACATCAGCCTGAATCCGAAGCACCCGAAAGAAGTCTCGACGCCGAACATGGATGCGCTGGCTGACGCCGGCATCGTATTCTCACAGGGATACACAAGCGGGCACGTCTGCTCTCCGACGCGAGCCGGTTTGATGCTCGGACGCTACCAGCAACGCGTCGGTGTCTATTCAGCGGGTGACGGGGGACGCGGGTTTGATCCAAAGCTGCCAATCTTTCCTTCGTTTCTACCAAAGGAATACGTATCCACAGCGATCGGTAAGTGGCACCTGGGTCTCGATGACGACTACCCGGATCTGAAGTGGCATGCGATGAGCCGCGGCTTCGATGAGTGCTACAAATTCATGGGGCGCGGCGGCCACAGCTATTTTGATCTGCGTAGCGACAGCACTGGCAAGTTTGCACACCCCATCTATCGCAACAGGAAACGCATCAACGACGAAGGATATCTGACGAATCGGCTGACCGAAGAGGCCGTCGCATTCATCGACCGCGACAAGGAGCGACCGTTCTTTCTGTACCTCGCTTACAACGCGGTGCATGCGCCGGCCGAAGCGCCGCAGGAAGATATCGACGCGTATCGCAAGCGTTTTCCGGGCATCAGCGAGAAACGCGTCATTCTGATGGCCATGCTCAAACACCTGGACGACGGCGTCGGCGAAGTCGTGGCAAAGCTGAAGCAGGAGAAACTGTTCGACAACACCATCCTCTTCTTTCTGACCGACAACGGTGGCTCGAAAGCGATGAGTGCGGATAACACGCCGCTGCGCGGTTTTAAAGGCAGTCTCTATGAAGGCGGAATCCGAACGCCATTCATTGTCAGTTGGCCGGCAAGATTCAAGGGAGGCCGGACGATCGATACACCGATTATCTCCTTTGACATCCTGCCGACGGCACTCGATGCAACCGGTGTCGAGCCGCCCGCAAATCCCGCATTTGACGGCAAGAGCCTGTTGCCGCTTCTGACGGGACAGACCACAACGCATCATGACACGCTTTTCTGGAGTAAAGGAAGTGATGGCGAATGGGCCGTGCGGCGCGGCGATTGGAAGCTGCACGCCATGAAGACACAGATGGAGCTCTTCGACCTCGCAAAAGACCCTTCGGAAAAGAAAAACCTTGCAGGCAAACATCCCGAGATGGTGAAAACGCTCAGTGGTGCGTTCGACGCCTGGATCGCTCCGATGCCCGATCCAATCACACGGGGCAAGAAACGTTGGGAGCCGGAGCGCGTGGAAAAGGATCTCACGGAGCGTGAGAAAGAGCGGTTGAGGAAACGCATGGAACGCAAAAAGAAAAGAGAAGCCGAAAAGAAGAAGAAAGAGAGTCAAAGCACACCCACGAAGGAATCCGCAGAATGAGAAGGACTTCGATCCTGATATTCAGTCTGTTCGCGTTCTGCACGATTGCCCGTACGGAACAAGCGACGCGGCCCAACGTGCTGTTCATCGTCTGTGACGATCTCAACACGCATATTTCAACCTCTGGCTATCCGCACATCAAGACGCCGGCCTTTGATCGGCTTGCCGCTGCAGGGATGAACTTCGGTCGGGCCTATTGCCAGTATCCGGTATGCGGGCCTTCACGGGCTTCTTTCCTGCATGGGCTCTATCCGCAATCGACCGGCGTTCTGGATAACAGATCGGACATCCGGAAAACGCGTCCGGGAACGATTTCCTTGCCGCAACGATTCAAGGATGCCGGTTACTGGACCGGCGCAGTCGGCAAAGTGTTTCACAACGAAAAGAACGACCCTGGCGAAGTAACCTGGAACGAGGTGCTCCGCTTTGCTAACGACGAGCTGCCCCTGGTGACGCCAATCCGTGAGGCCTTCGAAGCCGAGCATGGGCCGATTGACAAAGGAAAGACTCGCCGGCTGTGGAGAGCAAAGTATTCAACGATCGCTGCGCAGACAAGGGGACAACAGCCGGGCTATGGTCCCTCAGGTCTGCGCGACGAGCAGCACAAAGACGGCAGGAACGCCAGGCAGATTGTGTCGTGGATCGAGAAGAAGACTCACGGTGAGCAGCCGTTCTTCATGGCCTGTGGCATCCAGAAACCCCATGTACCGTTCCTCGCGCCTGACGCTTATTTCGCGATGTACCCACAGAAAGGCCTGAAGTTTCTCTCTGCACCGAAGGGATTTTGGAAACAGGCCCCTGAGATGGCCATGGTGAAACGTTACTCTGGATTCGGATTCGAGCTCGGAGTGGAGAACGACGCATTGCGCCGCGAGTACATGCAAGCATATCACGCCTGCATCTCGTTCATTGATGCTCAGATCGGTCTAATGTTCGACGCGCTGAAACGCTCCGGTCACTGGGATGACACCATCGTGGTTCTCACTTCCGATCATGGTTACCAGCTCGGTGAACATTTCATGTGGGGCAAGGTGACACTGTTCGAGGTGTGCAACCGCGTACCCATGTTGATCCGCGTGCCGGGTCAGACAAAGCCGGGCTCATCGAGCCAGGGGCTTGTCGAACTCGTCGATCTCTACCCAACGCTGGCCGAACTCTGTAATGTGAAACCGCCGAAAGACCTGCAGGGGCGCAGCCTTGTCCCAATGTTGCGTGACCCAAAAGCCGCCGGAAAGCAGACGGTCTACACCGTCGTCAGCCGTGGCCCCAGATTAGGCAAAGCCATTCGAACTGACCGCTGGCGTTACTCCGTCTGGCCCGATGGCGAGGAGCTCTACGATCTGAAGAACGACCCGGCCGAGCACAAGAACCTCGCCACCTCCGCAGAGCAATCCGAGATCCTCAGAGCCATGCGAGCCCATCTGTCCCGGTCCGAATCCGAAGCCATGGCGGCAAAGCGATAAGGCTCACTATTGCCAGTTTCGTGAAGGTCTCAATCTTCAGTCCTGGTGGGGGCACCTCTAAGGCTGGCCAGGAACGCAACGAGGTCCCGCAGTTCTTCACGTGTCAGATACGCCGTCAGACCATCTGGCATGATCGTGCCGAGCGAGGTCGTTTTGGCGATGGCCGACTTGTGCACGGTGATGAGTTTGTTTGCCGCCATGTCACGGACTTTTGTGGTCTCTCTGTCCTGGCCTGTGACATAACCGGTGATCATGCGGCCGTCCTTCAGCAGGAGCATTGCCGCTCCAAATCCCTCCTTGATCTGTCGCCTGGGCCAAATGATCGATTCGATGATCAACTCGGTCTGAAGCCCTGCACCAACCGCGGTCAGATCGGGGCCCCGGGCGTCCGGGCCGAGCTGGTTGAGGCCCTGAATCTGGTGGCACGCGCTGCAGCCGGTGACGGACGACTGAAACACCTTGCGGCCCGCAGCCGCATCACCGGTCTGCTGCGCCTGCAGGGCCAACTGATCAACGAAAGCCTTGCTGTACTTGACCACCCCACCAGGCTTGATGTCCATCGCCGACTGCAACGCGTTCGTGAGCCTGGGATTGCTGAAACC
>JASLXP010000921.1 GCA_030740295.1 Planctomycetota bacterium | reverse complement strand
TTGCGTTCTCTTTTTCGATGTTTTTTTGAACAAGTCTTCGAGCGAAAAGTGTTGAACCGTACCATCGTCGATCCCACGTCCGTCGATGGCTTCCGACAGATTTAAATGCACAGTGTCGTAGCTCGATGAGGGCGCGACGGGTGCTTTCTCAGCGATTGGAATAGAGCTCTGTCAGCCATCCAAAATAGCTTCTCGAGGTCCAACCACTGGATGTTTGCCAAAAAGGTCAACCCATAGATGCTTGCCACTGCTCTTGTAGAGCGCAACCGTCTCGTTGGGGTTGAGAGCCTCAAAAATCGCTGTGCCAGCACCGCAATTGATGATGGCACCCATGCGCTCCATCGAGTCCACACTAACCAAAATGGGGGTGGTCTCGTTGTTCGCGACATGGCACGTGAAGTCGCTAGGGATGCCCAAGGGCTGCACGGCAGCACGCACTGCCGAGAGGCACGGCTCGATCTTGCCGTCACCGAACTGAAAGGACTTGGATTTTCCGGGGTCCACCTCGACGCCATCGCGGCCAAAGAGCGCGATGCTGCGGTGAATCACTCCTTCGACTGCCGGCCAGCCACCCAAGCTATCGGCGGCACCGCCATCCAGCAGCCCATCCCTTCGTAGGCAGAGCCAACGCCCATGGCAGGCATAGCTGCAGCCTCTGCGGGGTTATCCGTCGTCTCCACGCCAAAAACAGGAAAATTGACGGCGTTCGCGTAGCGAGCATTCCCAGGAAGTGGTCTATCGTTCCGGCGCGGATCGCGGCACTCCCGGGTTGGGTGATCTCTCCCAGTGTAGACACGGCCCCTTGTTGAGATCTCCAGACGGAAGCGGCGGCCGCACAGGCATCTGCGTAATCGCTCTGGAGTTCGGCACACCTCGAAACGGCGGCCCGGTGCTCGGGCCACGCGGTCCGCTCGGGCCACGCGGTCCGCTCACGGGGCGCGTCGGGTTCCAGCGGCGAAAGGGCGGCGCCGTCGAAGGGCCTCCAGGAAAGCGCGAGGCCGCCGACGGCTGCTGCTGTTGCTGCTGCCGGTCCTTGAAGTAGCCGCGGTTCCTCTTGATGTCGTTGATGATGCCTCGGGCCTCAGCGTGACGGCGCTGAAGCTGGCGTGCATCTCGCTGTGCGGCCAACACCGTGTCCACCGCAGTGAAGTAGGCCTCTTCCTCGTCTCCATCTGCGAACTCCCAGTCCGGCTCCAGGTCACACAAGACTTCCTCCTCGGTAGCCACCATGATGTTGAGGGCGTTCTCGAAGCTACCCGCGGCGGAAGGGAAGAGATCCGGAGCCTCGTCGCAGGACGAGTCAGAGTGCAGGTCGAAGACTCCATGAGCTCGCCGAAGAGTACGATCTCGGCGGGCTTCTTGAGGTTTCCGGGCGTCGCGCTTGGTGAGCTCGTGCTCCGGCCACTGGTCCTTCAGGGCCTGCGCCACGGCGGCGCGTGACCAGCTGTGCGCGATGGCCGACTGAATTGAGAGACGCTCCGGTCGCTCAAGCCCGGCACGGTACAGCAGAAGCCAGCCGAGCAATGCGTCCGGAAGCGGTTGGATGCTGGGCCGATTCTGCCACGGCTCAACACCTTC
>JASLXP010000920.1 GCA_030740295.1 Planctomycetota bacterium | reverse complement strand
CTCATAACCTGAAGGTCGCAGGTTCGAATCCTGCCCCCGCAACCACCTCAAATTGCTCGAGGTCCTCCGGCGAAAGCCGCGAGGGCCTCTTGCTCTTTTTGGGCTCGGCGCTAAGCGCCAGTATGCCGCCAAGATCCCCCTTGAGACGGATCGCCAATTCGTCACCGTTTGGCTCGAGAGCAATCGCGGAGATGAGGGTGCGAAGGATATCTGCCGCCTCGGTGCGCCGCCGCTCGTCATTGAGCGCGCCGTGCAATTTGGTCACCTTGCTACGGTAGAGCTGAGCCATATTTGGGTGCAGGAGGGGAGGGGGTTCTTGGGCGCTCGCCAGTTGTTCCGCAAGCTGAGCCTTGCGTGCCTCAAGCTTTTCCATCTCCACTTTCATGGATGGCTGATAGAGCCCGTCCTTGATTGCCCCGATCAAGCTGCCAATTTGTCTCTCCACTCGGGCCAACTCGGTGCGGGCGCCTTCGAGTCCAGCCGATTGCGCCATGCGAGCCACATTTACTGCGCGAGTGAATTCGGTGCAGAACTCTTCGAACAAGGCCGGGGCCATGAGGCGTTCGCGGAGTGCTGCCAGGACCCGCATCTCAAGCTCGTCCCGACGGATGGTGAGGTCGTTTGTGCACGTGCCCTTGTTGCGCCGGGTCGAACAGCCCAATCGATGCGAAGAAATCATCGCGTAGCCGCCGCCGCACTGCCCGCACTTGATCATTCCAGAGAACAAATGCCGCGGTCGCCGACGGTCGCGGAAGTGGTTCTGCTGTCCTCCGCCCCGTGCCGACTTGATCGTCGCCTGACGATGCTTCACTTTGTCCCACAGATCCTGATCGACGATCCTGAGTTCAGGCACGCCTTGCACAATCCACTCCTCCTTTGGATTGGGACGTGCAACACGTCGACCGGTGTCCGGGTCCTTCACGAACCGCTGTCGGTTCCAGATCAGGCGGCCGATGTATAGCTCATTGTTGAGAATGCCGTTCCCGCGGGAGGCATGTCCCCGGATGGTGGTATCCATCCAAGTTCGTCCGCTAGGGCCAGGAACGCCGTCGGCGTTCAGTTGCCGGGCTATGGAACGCGGAGAACTACCAGCAGCAAAATCCCTAAATATTCGCCTCACGACTTCGGCGCCGGCCTGATTGATCCGCCGCTCACCACGGACGGGCTCGCCTCTAGCATCAATCGACCGCACCGGGTCGTAGCCGAAGCAAAGGCCGCCGCCAGATTTGCCCTGCTCAATGCGACCGCGTAGCCCCCGCCGCGTCTTCTCGGCAAGGTCCTGCAGGAAGATGGCGTTCATCGTTCCCTTGAGGCCGACATGTAGGAAGGAAATTTCTCCCTCCGAGAGCGTGATAATCTTCACACCGGCGAAGCTCATTCTCTTGAAAAGGCCGGCGATGTCCTCCTGGTCACGAGACAGGCGATCGAGCGCCTCTGCCAGGATGACCTGGAAGCAGCCCTTGCTTGCATCGGCAATCAACTCCTGTATGCCGGGTCGTATGAGGCTGGCGCCCGAAATCGCTCGATCGGAGTAGCTGTCAGTTATCGTCCACCCTTGTTTCTCAGCGTGGCTTCGGCAAATACGCAGCTGGTCCTCGATCGAAGCGTCGCGCTGATGATCTGATGAGTACCGCGCATAGAGTGCCACCTTGGTGGTCGATGTCATGAGCTTCAGTCCGATTCCACGTTCAGTGCATGCCGCTGCTGGTGCTCGCGTTCTGAATGAATTCTTCGGCAGCCTGCTGTGCGAGCAGCCGCACCAGACGCTTCAATCTAGCATCGACGGGGCCCCGGTTCAGCTCCAATACGAATGTGTCGGTTGCGGCCACCGCATTGCCTCCTCCATTTTTCTGGATCGGCCGCGACTGAGCCGTTGTGTGGTTGTGGCTGCGGTCAGGCATGCTGCTTTCTCATGGTTCCGACTTA
>JASLXP010000919.1 GCA_030740295.1 Planctomycetota bacterium | reverse complement strand
AGATGCGGTGTGCGTTTCCATATGTCCACGCGGACCAATTCTCACGGTTGGGTTTCAATCCGACTGGTTCGGCTTCCACCAGTTTTCTCGGATATTCCGTTTCCACGTACTCGGGTCGCAAATCCCATCGATGGCCCTGCGGCTGCCAGAAGCTGGTGATCTGCTCCCCCGGCCGCATCAGGTGATCCCAACTGTGATGGCCGGTTGAAAAATGGTACTCGTAGCAGGGGAAGGCGAGGTTGTAGATCTCTGCGAGCCTGGCCTTGTCGTGATCTTTGGGGAAGAACGGTTCGATGGGATGCGGCGGGGCTGTCCAGAGCTCAGGCTGCGTCATAGCCTCGTGCAGGCTGGCGATATCTCCATTCCTGTTGCGCAGGGCACCTCGCACATCCACATCAAAGTAGTGCCAGGCGTTGTCGTAGTAGGCTTCGGTAAAGCAATGATTCCAGGTATCGATGCCGATCGACCTGGCATCGTCCGCGCCTGCCTCGATAAGAAGGTTTTCCAGCATGCGGCCGGCAATCCCGCAGAAGATGTGTCCGTGCACATTGAGCAGTTTCAGAGGGTCGCGGCAGTTGGCGAAGGGCTCTTGATCGTCGCGGCCTTCCAGGCATTGCCAGAAGTGATAGACACCGGTGTATTCATCGCACAGGTAACGCCAGATGCATTCCGCACGTTCCGCCATGGAAACGTCTTTCCAAAAATCGACGAACCGCCGGACGTCGGTGTTATCCGGTTGATCCGGAGCGGTGATGCGTGGGCTGACTAACAGGGGCATTTCTTAGTATCACACTCGTTCTGGCCCAATACTGAATTCAACTCTCATCCTCTTCCCCCTCACCCTCTTCTCCTTCATTCTCACTGACCTCCTCTATCTTATTCAGACTCGACCAGAGGTCTTCAGCGCGTTCGCTTTGGCCGCCGCGTTCAAAGCCTTCGATGGCATCACGAATCTTCTCGGCAGTGAGCGCGTTCTCCGCGAGTGAGAGCCAATCGCTTTCGGTCACATTCCCGATTTCCATTTTTTCCAATCGGCGCAGCAGGTAGGAATCGGCCATTTCGATGCCGGCATTCTTTACTTTTGCAATGCCTGTGTCGTCTTTCGCCGCGTCATAGAATTCGACAGCTTCCCAAAAACGTTCCTCTGCCAGATATTGGCCGCCGAGCTCGCTGAGCTCCTCGGGATCGGTGCTGTCGCCATAAAGAATGTCACGCTTTTTTACGGAGTCAGGTATATTTGCCATGCTTCAATTTCCAAATAAGGCGAATTGGGAAAACTCAGCATTGCCATATCGACGATGAACCACACGCTGCAACCGGTCTGTGCTATCAGGAACGTGGGATTGCGACGAATGCTGAAGGTTCAAAGTGACGTGCGAAGTCCCGAACTTTTCAAGCACTTCTCCGAAAATGATAAACAACTCGCCGGCCGTTCCCTGCTCTTCAATCATTGGATAGGGCGGCGCGGCAAACACGAGGTCGAAAGCAGTATTGGTTTCATTCAGATGGATCGGAATGTCGAATACGTTTCTTGGCATCACGTCCGTTCTGTCATCAAAACCGAGTGCGTTGATATTCTTTCGCAAAGCCTGCAAAGGGCCAAACCCCATCTCGACAAACACGCAGCGACCGGCCCCCCTGCTGAGGGATTCCAGGCCGAGGCTGCCTGTGCCGGCGAAGAGATCGAGCACATTCGCATCCACCACTTCGGGACCGAGAATATTGAACACTGCGCCTCGCATCCGCTCGGGCGTCGGTCGGACCGCGTCCCCGGGCACGCACATGATTGGGCTGCCTTTTGCCGTGCCGGAGATGATTCGCATCTGGGTATTCAAGCGCATGGGGCGGAATCGTATTGATGGACGCAATCTCTGCCATGAGGGGAACCCGGCGTAGGGCGTATGTTCCCGGCAAACTGGATGGGGGATTTTGAGTCCTGAAATCCGAGACAGGATCATGGTCAAAATGGGATTTACATCCATGCCCCCGACGTTTATTATTTTTCTGACGCAGCAAAGTGGGCCGAGAATATTTGTCAGCGTACAGAGTATCGGAAAGGTCTTCGATTTTTTTCTGTCCTACTGAGAGCCTTTGACTATGAACAGATTGGCACTTACCAGCCTGCTGCTGGCACTATCCGTTACACTTTTCGCCGAAGAAAAGATCACGGAATTCAACGTCCTGAGTGAAGAATGGGAAACCTGTACAGAAAAGGATGGCGGCGGAATGTACTTTGACCTGATGCGGGCCATCTATGAACCGATTGGTATCAAGGTCAAATTCAAGTTGATGCCCTATTCCAGGACCGTATTCACGGTCAAACAGAAGAAGGCCGATGCTTTCACTGCGTCCTACTTGAACGAACAGGAGTGGGCCGTCTATCCCAAGAACTGGTTCGATCTGGATATCGTTCAGGCGATCTTTCCCAAAGGGAAACACAAAGATTTCAAGGGGCAGCGCTCCCTGGAGGGCAAAAAGGTGGCTTGGATGAGAGAATTCAAGCTCGAAAAGTATTTCAAGGTCAAAACGAAGTTTCGAGAGGTCAACAACCGCCAGAGCGGCTTCAACCTGTTGAATGCCGGAAAGCTGGATTTCTGGATCGACCCGGCTGTTCTGCTTGAACCGGACTGGAAGAACCTGACAGTCAAGAAGGAAGACTATGAAGCCCATGATGTTCTCTATCTTCCCATGTGCATGGCCTTCGCCAATACGCCCAGGGGAAAGAAACTCGCCGAATTGTGGGACTAGCGAATGGTGGCACTCAACAAATCGGGCGAGATGAAGAAGATCTACAAGAAACACAACTGGCCTTCCTATCCATTGGACAAGGACGGCAATACAGTCGACCCGAACGCACTGAAGTAGAATCAGTCGCAGCAATCAAGTGCAATCCACAACGCCCCGGCAAAGAGATTTGTCCGGGGCGTTTTTTCTGTACGTGGGTGGGAACTCGATACTCGATGCTCGATCTCGAATCTCGGACTTCAGTGGATCTTCAGGAATTGCCAGGCCCCAACTTCCGTCCTCATGTGAGTGCCAGCCATTTGAATGAAATGATGGACGGTTGATACTCTGTCCAGCGAGATCAACCTGACTCCAGCCACTCATGCCAGTCATCAATTGCCAAACCTGCGGCCAGGAATTCACGATTACCGACGAACACGCGGGCACTTCTTTTCAGTGTTACTGCGGCAAGACCGTAGAAGTCCCTTCGCGTGAAACTCCACCTGCACCACCTGTTTCAAGACCGTCTCGGGTTCGAAAACGCAGAAGGAAAAAAGCTTTTCCAACCGAGCTGGTTGCCGCTGGAGTATTCAGTGTCGTGCTCCTGGTTGGAACAGGCATCTATCTCCTCAGATCTCAACCTGCTGGCCCGACACAGAAAGCTCCCACCAAAACGAAACAGATAGCGAAGAAGCAAGCCAGGAAAGGCCGGGTGAGCAAAAGTCGAGGCAATCTGCCAGACAGCCGTTCCGATTCGCCAGAGCCCTCGGTGTTCACTGACCCGAATCAGGGCAGACAACTGACACCACGTAATTCCGCGCGGCCGTCAACCGGTACGCCAACAACGAACAAACAACCGACTCCACCTCGTGGTTCAACGTGGCCAGCAACTGGCACGCCGAAGGTTGACTCCGCAAAGCCGCTGATTCAGCCGCTGTCGGCTTACAAGAAGCCGAGCCGCACTTTCGACAACTACAGGCTTGTCCCTGAAGACGGGATGCTCATCATCCTCTCGCACGCTTCCTCGATTCAGAGAGAGCTCAGGCTGACTGCTGGTCAAAAGAAATCAATTGATGATCTGCAAAAGCAGCACATGCAACAGATCAGGTCAGACGTGGCAAAGTTGCAGTCACTCCCGCCAGACAAAGAGCTCAAGTGGCGCGACTACGATCGGCCGTGGTCAAAGGCAGCGCAGAGATTTGGCGCACGCTTGCTGGGCCTGCTGAACGAAAACCAGAGTGAAGATTTCAGAAAGATCATTGAGCGCGGCACTCTCTTTCCATTTCGAGATGGCCGCGAGCTCAACATGGTGCAGCAACTCTATGTGAAGCCCTTAGACGAGCTCTCCGTGCCTGTTGCGTGGAAGGCTGATGCCGACCCGGGAAAGTTCGCCTGGTCGAGCAGGAGCTTTGATACGGAGAAAGTTCCACCCGCGTTTCGGATTCGTTTTCCGTCATCACCGAGTCCATTTCTGCTCATATCGGATCATGTGATCGATGAAAATGGAGTTGCCGGTAACAACAACCTCGTGCACCTGATGGTTTACGACATGCGGCAGCAGAGCGTCGTCAGCAAGGTGAGCAAAAGCCTGGCATACCTGAACGGCTGCGATTGCGAGGTCAGCCCGAATGGCAAACGTCTTGCCAGGATCGAGAGCCTTCACATCCTGATCTGGGACGCAGCGACAGCGGAAGAGTTGCATCGGATAAACACGATCAAGCCCGACCATCCGGGCAAGCTCGAGTACATCGAGTTTGCCGGCCCGGACAGGCTTGTTTCATTTCACGGGGAAGAAACCGTCCGTGTCTATGACGTCCAGTCCGGAAAGAAGCTGAACGAATTCCAGCTCATCCTTCCTTTGAAGGGACTCGGGGGGCATCCAGGGCGGAAAGTGCGCGTCAGCCCGGGCGGCCGGTTCCTGGCAACCCTCCACATCAGAAACGAAGCCCCACAGAAACGCGTCCTCCGACTGCATGTTTATGACCTCAAGTCAGGTGAACACGTTGGAAATCCGCTGATTGCAGAAAATTTGAGCCGGCTCGTGGTTCAGGATTTAGTATTCAGCGATGATGGCGAGGAGGTGGCCGCGCTCCTTTATCAGCAGCGCGAGAGGGACTTTGTCATTGTGAGCTGGGATATGAAGCAAGGCCGGCAAAACGGTTTCTACGGTCCCTTCCCACCCATCCAGACCAGGCCATCCACCAAAGAACGCCATCTGGTCTGGTTGAAAGACAAGACCGGATGGGTGCACTCGGGGCACCAACTCGTCCTGCGCGAGACCGGCAAAGAAACAGAAATCGGCGATCCCGATCAGGGCATCCGCCACGATGCTCAAATCATCGGCCCCAACACCATGCTGCAATTCTGGGAGACCAAGCCACGCCGCACGGCAAGGAATGAGATGGTGCCGGTCGTGGTGAATTGGTGAAGCTCCCCTTCGGCGTAACCCGTCCGGCCTATGCGCTTGCGTCACCGCGGCGAAGTGCTAATGTCCCCCGCTCCACTGAACTTGTCGCGAAGCGACAAGACAAAGGGCGATTAGCTCAGTTGGCTAGAGCACTTGCCTTACAAGCAAGGGGTCACCGGTTCGAGTCCAGTATCGCCCACCATACAGGCCGAGTTCTGAACGGAGCTCGGCCTTTCTATTGGTTTAGAGAATCCCTTCTTCAATCAACCAGGACCGTAGTTCAAGCCGATTCCGTGCGTTCATGTTGAGCAAGCGCAGAGTTGCCCGGCCAATTGGTGTAAGGCCGACAAGGGATGCCTCTGCGAAAAGGAAATGCTCTTCCCATATGTCTTGCCTGGGATTGAATAGTGGAACTATGTCACCACTCTCAGGGTCGACAGTACTGAGGTTCGTCCCTTTGTAGAAGTTGCACCTGTCACAGGCCAGAGCGAGATGCTCCGGATCATCTTCGACCTGTTCGACATGCTGGCGTGCAATCACATGATCCACATGAAAGGTAGCATCGATGGCTACCTGTGGCATTCGACAATACTCACATCGGTCTTCCGCTCGATTTCTTACGAACTCACGAACTGCAGCTTGCATGATCTCAGTCGTGAAGCTTAAGGCGCGCCTTCGCTTTTATGATCGCTATCAGGTCTATGTATTCGACGAACTCCGAATACTCCTCTCGCTCTTCATCGTTAAGTAGTCCCTGATTCGCCTTCGTCGCCAGTTCGTTGATCCGGTCCTGTGTTTCAGAATCAATGTCGGCCTCGGAGACCTGACGCGCAATTTGAGGGGTAAAGCAATCCGTTAAAGGGCGCAACATCCTCTCTGATACGGAACTGGTAGACATGTCTTAGCTTCCTATGTTCATCTGTGAGGTATGGTCACAAGAATCGCCAGTATATCAGAATTTTCAAGGGGGAGAAGATGTCTCTCATTGCGGTCCAGGAAAGAATTGATGCGGCAGTGACAACCTGAGGAACGAATCGATAAAAGGAGCTATGGACTCGGATTCAGGTTCGAACTTGTGCCATTGAGGCCCACCATCCTTCCCAAACGGCCGCTCGACCTACTCATGATGGAGGCTGATTGCCTTCCCTCGAAGTCTGACAAAAGGGCACTGTCTGCATCCATCAGAACATACGATCAGTCGCCATTGGTAAGCGGTCTGTTCTATGTCAGGCGCGCCGCTCCAGGCGGGGACGTCGAGGCGTTGTGCCACCGACTACTTGAACACCCATTTCCTCAGCGGTTTCTTCTCCGTCGTGCTCAAATCAATACTCAAGACGTCCGCTCCGGCTGGTGGAAGGAGCAGTCGGATGTGGATCACTTTTCTCTCTGCTGAGACTTTGACCGAGTGCTGTTGCCAGTCATCGGATGCCGCGCAGTCGAAAGTCACCACCTGTCTGGGAGGGAAGGTCTTCTGTCCTTGTTCACGCCAGGCGATTCCGGCGGGGCCTCCTTGGCTTGTGCGAAGTCTGACACTGGCGAGAAAGGTCGAAGGCAGACTGAGTTGGGCTCTGGCAATGAACGGTCCCTGCGCCTTTTGGGATTTTTCCGGTGGACGAATCTGAAGTGCGCCGTCTTTGATTTCCATGGTGCTGTTGCGGGCGACCCAGCCCTGGATGCCATTGGACCTGCTACTGCGTTCGACGGCCGTTGGTTTCGGGGCTGGCTTACCGTCGAGGTAGAAGTCAAAGTAACGCTCCCAGGTCAAAGCCATCTGATTGGTTTCAAAGCCAGGCGGGCTTAGTTCCTTTGACCAGCTTTCGAGTTTTGCACTCAGGCGGTCGGCAACTTCCGGATTCTGTTTCATGAGGTTATGTTTCTCCTCACGATCTTTGTCCAGATCGAAAAGATATTCGCGTGTGCCGCCACGCAGGTATTTCCACCTCCCTTCCCGAGCCGCGCTCTGGTCAATCCATCGCCAGTAGAGAGTTTCATGAGGGGCAGCTTTATTCTCGCCTGTCAGGTAAGGGATCAGATTGACGCCATCGAGTTTCGTTTCCCTTCCCGAATTCTGACGAATCCGGACACCTGCGAGCACAGCCGCGGTGGCGGCGACGTCGAGCGATATCACCGGATGATCGTAAACCTGCCCCGCCTGAATTCTGTCTTTCCAATAGACGACGAAGGGCACGCGGATGCCGCCTTCAGTCAGCATGCCTTTCTCTCCGTTCAACGGATCGTTGAGTGAGCCATCCCAGCCAGGGCCGCCACCGGGCGCATCGAGCTTGTGGATTTTGAGCGGGGCGCCGTTGTCGCCGATGTAAAAGACCAGGGTGTTCTCCTCGATGCCGTAATTGCGCAGTGACTTCATGATATCGCCGACCCCATCATCGATGGCCGAGATCATGGCCAGGGCCTGCCGGCGGCGTTCGGGCATCTTGCCGGGGAAGCGTTTCAGGTATTTCGGTGGGGCATCCAGCGGAACGTGCGGTGCACGGTAAGCAACATACAGGAAGAAAGGCATCGCGTGATGGCGCTTGATGAAAGCCTGCGCGGCCATGCTGCACGCGTCGATGTGGTAGAGCCTGGAGTTCTCTTTTCCACCTTCAGCAGTCTTGCCGTCGAGGGTGTAATTCGCCCAGCCGGGTCGGTTGGCGTTCTTGGCATAGACGTCATCGAAACCGTGATCGGTGATGTTCGGCACCGGCCCCAGATGCCACTTTCCAATCTGGCCGGTCGCATAGCCGACCTTCTTCAGACGCTCTGCTATCGTCAGTTCGTCGTTGAACCCGTCGAGGGGTTTGCCGTTGCTCTCGACACCAAAGCGATTCTGATACTTACCCGTCAGCAGCCCGGCCCGCGATGGCACACACTGCGGCGCGGTGACATAACCGGAAGTCATCCGCACCCCGCCTCTGGCAAGCACATCGACGTGAGGAGTTTTCACATCATCGAGAATCCCCTGGCACGAGAGGTCGGCATAGCCGTGATCATCGGTGAAGATGACGATGATGTTGGGCTTGGCTTCCGCGTATCCTGTGCAGATTGAGATCAGTAGAAAGCCAATAAGGCGAGGGAAGAATCTTGATGGGTGAGTAGTCATGTTCGGTGGGTGCTGGTATCTGATTGAGAATATCAGAAGTAATGCTGCCCGGCTTTTCTGCTCCAGTCTCTCGAGGCATTCTCTGGAATGCCATCTTGGATCTGATGTAATGCGCGAATGCACTCAAGCCAGCCTCCCCAATACATCGCCCTGTACGAATCCGGCGAACTTCAACGACGAATCGACGAAGCCCTGTCGGGTCTGGAAGCCTGCAAAGTCTGCCCGTGGGATTGTCAGGTCAATCGCCTGAAGAACGAGACCAAAGTCTGCAAGACGGGACGCTACGCACGAGTGGCAAGCTATTGCCCACACCTCGGAGAAGAGGACTGCCTTCGCGGCCGGAAGGGAAGCGGGACAATTTTTTTCGCATGGTGCAATCTGCGGTGTGTCTTCTGCCAGAATTACGATATCAGTCAGCAGGAAGCGGGACGAGAGGTCAGTCCCGGCGAGCTTGCGGAGATCATGCTCGACCTCCAGGAACGAGGCTGCCACAACATCAACTGGGTCACGCCCGAGCACGTGGTGCCGCAGATCCTGGAGGCCCTTCCTTTGGCCATCGAAGGCGGCCTGCGGTTGCCAATCGTTTACAACACGAGTGGGTATGACTCTCTTGAAAGTCTGAAGCAGATGGAAGGGATAGTGGATATCTACATGCCCGACTTCAAGTATTTCTCAGAGGCGGCCTCGCGGTACTACCTCAAATCTCCTCGATATCCCGCGGCTGTCACGAGCGCGATTCGAGAAATGCACAGGCAGGTCGGCGACCTCGAAATGGACGACCGCGGCCTCGCCGTCCGAGGACTTCTCGTTCGCCACCTGGTTATGCCTGATGGGAGAGGCGAGACTGCCAGGATCATGAAGTTCCTCGCTGATGAGATCTCACCGGACACGTATGTCAACATCATGGCTCAATACCATCCTGACGGCCAGGTGAACAACGAAAAGTACGTTGACATCAACAGAAGGGTGACAAGTGATGAGATGGCAGAGGCTTATGAATTGGCGATTAGGGCAGGGCTGAGCCGGTTCGATGAACGGCGGCAACAGTTCACCATCTTCAGGTAGGCGAAATTCAGGCCCGCTTTCTGGGGGCCGTCGCGGAAAATGCCAAATCTCTCGGCAGAAGGCGACATCCGGCGCACGCCTTGCTTAAAGGCTGAATGGCTCTATGGAAGGTATTCCCAGTGGTCTGCTAAGTATTGATTTTTCAAAGCCTTAACCAAAGAGCCGCCCAGTCCCCGGCAGCCATATATGGAGTTTTATCCATTGAAATGGATTCCATACTTCATTTTGGTTCACTTTCCCTATTCTAGGGATTATTCCCCCTACGTGGAGAGATAGTCATGTTGACGCAGACCCTGAACCCCATGGATACAGCGACTGCGCTTATCGAGTTGGGGCTCGATGAGCCAGAACCCATGGTCGAAAAGTCTGAAATGCCGTTCCAGACGGTCATTATTCCGGACTTTGATCAGATCGGTGATGAGCAGCTCGAACCGATGCTGCCACAGCCGTTGCTGGATTGCTATCGCCTCAGTAAGAGGTTTATCCAGTTTGTCGAACACGCCCGCGCCCTTCCGCCGACTCATCTCGAGTTCGTGAAAGAGATCCTCAAAGAGGAAGGGAGGAATGTGGGGGATTATCGTGGTTCACATTTCAGCTTCCTTCTGCTTCAGTGCATGGAACGTCTTGATGAGGATTACTTCCTTGCCGATCAGTTTCAGGAACTTATGGAACTCTCCGACAGGCTGCCGGCAGAGCATCGCCAGGCCTTGCTCGAATTGCTATCCGAACTGAATGCCCTTACATGGCATACCATGTATCGGACCTGATGTGAGTTGATCAGATTGAGCTCTGGATTATCAGGACCTGCGCGTGGCTCCCAACATGACCGGTCCCATTCCCGCGCCTTATTCGTCTGTCCCCATTCGTCTGTCCTTTATCAGAAGCGGCACCAAAGACACACCCACACTATCTATCGCCCGCCTTGAAATCAGGAGTTCTCTGTCGTAGAGAACCCCAATGAACTACAGACGATTTGGAAAGACTGAGTGGCAGGTCAGCGAAATCGGCATGGGTGGCTCGTGGTTCTATGGCCGGCCAGAGTACGGACTGCTGCCGCCGGAACACGGCATTGCGATCATCGAACGGGCCTTCGAGCTCGGCATTAATTATTTTGATACGGCCCCGCTGTATGGAAAAGGACGCAGCGAAAAAATCGTTGGCATGGCCCTCAAGGATGAAACGCGGCCGTACTACCTGGCCACAAAGGTCGGCTACTTTCCAGAGCCTTTCGATTACACGCGGGATACCGTCTGGCGCGGGTTCGAAGACAGCCTCGAACGACTCAACCGTGATTCTGTCGACCTCATTCAGATCCACGAAGCGGAGCAGGCCGGATGGGATGGAATCTTCGGCAAGGGCATGTGCCTCCAGGCACTCCACGAAATGAAAGAACAGGGACTGGTCAAGGAAATCGGCCTGACAGGCTCGGACCTTGACTTGATGACCGACGCGCTCAAGACCGGCGAATTTGTCAGCGTGATCACCTTCTTGAAATATGACATGCTGGTGCAGACCGCGAAGGAAAAGCTGATCCCCACTGCTATCGAAAACGATGTAGCGATCATTCTTGCGTCGCCCCTTCACGCCGGGCTCCTGGGCTCGAAGCGCGACCAGTGGCTGGAGAAACGGTTCACAGGCTTGCGGCCAAAGGTGGAAAGAATCGAGGCCCTGCTCGCCGATCAGAATCAGCCCATCAGTCAGCTCGGGCTGAGATATCTACTTGCCGACGCGAACGTTTCCCTGTTACTTTCCGGTGTCTCATCCATCGAAGAGTTGGAGGACTCCGCTGCCGCATCCGCATCGGGTCCGCTGCCGCAATCTCTGGTAGAAACAATCGAAAGAGCTTAGACATGAAACCCACTCGAGTCGGCGTTGTCGGAACCGGATATATTGCCAAAAATTCTCACCTGCCTGCGATCCAGAAAGAGGTGGAACGAGGCAACGCCACTTTTCAGGCATTCTGTGATGTAGATGCGCAGGCACTCGCAGAGATGGCCGCCGAATTCGGCGTCAAGAACACGTATACCGATCACCACGAGATGCTTGAACGAGAGGAGCTCGACGCGCTCTACCTCATCATCCCACCGACATTTCACACAGACGTCGAGATCATCGCCGCCGAAAAAGGCATACCTCTGCTGATCGAAAAACCACAGACCCTGGACATGCAGCAGGCGCTGAATTTTGAAGAGGCTATCCGCAAGTCGGGCATTCTCTGCACGGTTGGTTTCATGATGCGTTACTATCCCGCCGCGGAGTTCATTCGGAATCGGCTGGCGGAATTAACGGTCCGGCACGCCAATCTCCAGCTCTTCTACAGCGGAGCTCCAATCAGGCACTGGACGAACCGGATGGAGCTCTGCGGCGGCTCGCTCGTTGAGAACACTATCCATGCGATCGATCTGCTGCGCTATCAACTCAACGATGATTACAAGAGCGTGAGCGCGTTCTATTGCGAACGTCCCTTCGATCCCGATCCGATGTGCATCAATCTGCCACACGTTTACAACGCCAACTACCAAATGAAATCCGGTACGGTCGTCAATGTGACGACTTCCCGAGTGTTGACCAATACCAGGTCCGGTCGGCGAGAGACTCTGATCATTTGCGATGACGTCCTGTTCGAATACTCACATGACAAAGTGATCGAAAACGGTGAATTGGTCTGGGAGGCGAAGGAGAGAGAGAGTCCGTTCGATATTCAGTCGAGGCAATTCCTTGCAGCGGTAAGGACGGGAGAGACCTCCCTGGTGAGGAACACCTACAGCAGCTCACTCAACAGCCTGGCCGCTGTGCTCGGCGCGAATGAATCGGCGAGCAAGGGGGGTGAAGTTGTCCGGTGTGTTTCCAGGGACGGGTAGGTGACAGCTTCAAACTTTAATGCAGGTAGGCCAGTTCGTCCGCGGTAAGAATCAGATCACTGTTGCAGCTTGTGGCAATCTGTGCCGGCGCACGAGGTCCGACGATCGCATACGCAGGGAATTGTTGACTGCTGATGTAGGCCAGCGCGATGGCGTTTGCCGAGCATCCATGTTTTCCGGAAAGAGTCTGAGCGTTCCGCAGTCTTTGGAAGTTGTCTGGACTGAAGTAGGATTGCTTGACAGCCGCCGCGCTTTTGCGGTCGGGGAGGTCGCCATCCTCGGAATAGTCGCCGGAGAAGAATCCCTTGGCCTGAGAGGAGTAGGCGAACACTGGCATGCCTGATTCATTGTGGAAATCCAAGGCCGGTTCATCCATGAAGATCATCCCGGGAAAGCCTCCCTCGGAACGGAATGCAAGGCTCCAGCCGATCTGGCTCGCCTGGAAAGAAACCAGGTCATTCTTCGCGGCATATTCGTTAGCTGCCGTAATGCGGGAGGGCGACCAGTTCGAGCAGCCGATGCCGCGGATGGTGCCGGCCGAAAAATGCTCATTCAGAACTGAAATAATCTCGTCTACCGGCAATTGCGGATCGTCGCGATGCAGCCAGTAGAAGTCGACAACATCGGTCTGCAATCGTTCGAGGCTCTGATGAAGGTCGTGAGTGATTTCGTCCGGCGTGAGGCGTGACACTTCCAATGAATCGAAACGCGGATGCCCGCCTTTTGTCATCACGTAGACCTCGTCTCGGCTGCCTCGGGTCTTAAGCCATGATCCAATGGTCTTCTCACTGGCGCCTTCGCCGCCGGAAATCCATCCCGCATAGCAGTTGGCAGTGTCGATGCTGTTGCCGCCGCACTCGATGTAAGTATCGAGAATGGAAAAGGCATCCTCTTCGGGGATCGCCGAGCCCATGCTGCCCGTGCCAAGGATGATGACCGAAGGCTTGAGGGAGGTGTTGGGGAGATAAGTGTATCTCATGGCGTGGGACGTGGGACGTAAAACGTAATGAGTAATGCGTAAGCTTGGATGGGAACTCTCAGGTTCTGGTTAATTTACTGCTCTGAGAAAATCAGGAAAGACGATTATGGGGCAGTCGAATTTGAGGCAAGCGAACCAGGTCCCCGAATAAAAAAAAGCATCGAGCATCCAGCATCGAGTATCGAACATCATTTACGAATTACGCATTACGTATTACGTATCACGCATCCCGTCTATCCAGCCTCCGCCGAGGATGTAATCCCCGTGGTAAAAAACAGCGGCCTGGCCTGGTGTGACGGACTTCTGCGGCTCATCGAAAGTAATCCGGGCGGAAGATTTACCGGTGACTTCTATCGTAGCGTCCGCGGGATCGTGATGATATCGAATCTGAACCGCGCAGCGTTGCGGAGCGTCAGGCTGTTCGATAGTGACCCAGTTGGTACGGCTGACGGTGAAGTGCTTCGTGTAGAGTTCCTCCTCCGGGCCGATATGAACGGTGTTGGTCAGGACATTCAATCTGGTAACGTAACGGGGTTCTCCCACAGCAACGCCTAGCCCTTTTCGCTGACCGATGGTGTAGAGCTGGATGCCTTCATGGCGACCCAGCTCATTTCCATTCTCGTCAATAATCAAGCCGGCGGAAAAGCTATCCGGAGCGCGTTCCTTCAAGACTTTTCGGTAATCGCCGTCGGGCACGAAACAGATGTCCTGGCTTTCGTGTTTGCTGTGCAGATGAAGTCCTGCGCGCTTTGCCAGCTCACGCACTTCACCCTTTGTGAGGTCGCCTATGGGCAAGCTGACCGCGGACAATTGTGCCTGCGTAAGATTGAAAAGGACGTAGCTCTGATCTTTGTCGAAATCGACGCCTCTTCGAATCACCTTTCGGCCATCCTGTTCCTCGAGTCGGGCATAGTGTCCGGTGGCGACGGCCTCGGCATCGAGCTCCCGCGCAAAATTCAGGAGGTGTCCGAACTTGAGCATCCGGTTACACATGACGCAAGGGTTCGGCGTTCGGCCTTGATTGTATTCATCGATGAAATAGTCAATGAGCTTGCCGAACTCATGCTCAAAGTTGACCGCGTAAAACGGGATGCCCAGGTGCGACGCCACAAGTTGGGCGTCTCGCGAATCTTCGATCGTGCAGCAGCCTTTTCCGCCTTCACGCTCGGAATGGACTCCGTTCCGCATGAACAGTCCAATCACGTCGTGTCCCTGCTCCTTCAAGAGACACGCAGCAGCGCTGCTGTCCACCCCTCCGCTCATGGCAACGACGATACGCATTGGTATTCCTTTTACCCGAACTGAGCGATTCAATGAAGGCCGGGGGACGAACGTTCCATTTCAGTCTTGGAGGCCGCGAATCGAATCCAATTCTTTCAATTCTGCAAACCGGTCCTTCACCCGCAGACCGGGCTTGACCGTGTAATGAACATTGCCCTTGGCGTTGAGCCGTTCCCAGGATTTCAGGCGGCCGAGTGCGTGGACCTGGAGCTCCCTCGACCTCAGCACGTAACCCTCACCATAGAGGGTGACGCGATCATCTTTGTCATCCGACCTGCTGTTGAAGAAGATCACTGGCCTCAACTGTGAATAGGAAGCGGAGCCTTCGAACTCCACAAGAAAGCTGTCGGTTCTCGCGTCACTTGTTGCGGATTTCTTCTTATTGAATCGGGCATAACCGGGCCCGAAGACAACGACTTTGGCAATCTTCTCTTTCGATGTCTTGCCGGGAACTTCAATTCTGAAAAAGACGGATCTCTCCCCAACAAGGGTCACGCCGGTTTGGGTAAACCGAATCGGATCTTTCGACTGACCGTCGCCGTTAAAGGACATCTCAAGAGATTTGGTCTCAAATTTTGCTGTCCGTGCCGCATCAAAATACCCGACCACGCCCCCCATCAGATGAATGCGTTCCTTTCCTTTTGCGAGATGCACTTCGCCATTCTTGCTGGTGATCGCCAGCTCTTCCTTGTCGAAGTAACGCAAGCTGGGCCGTTCCACATCAAAGACCACGGAATTGCCCTTCAGGCGAGTCACTGCCTTGTCCGCCTTTACCTGATACCGGGGCACACCGGTCACCGGATCGAAGTAACGGTGTGAGAGGCCCTTCATCGTTTGCTTCACGAATGGCAGCGGTCTTTCATCATCGGGGAACATGCCCGTCTGGCCCTGCAAAGAGCCAATGCCAAAGACACAGATCGTCAGACCGAGAATCGGAAAACGAATGTATGGGAGGTGATGTGCCATTCTGATGCTTCGGTCGGTATTGGGCTTTCGAGTATGATGGCTATGTACGTGCATACTGCCAGCATGCAGTCTTGAAGCCTTTCCGCGGCGATACGCCGACTACCACAAGGCCGTGGACCGCGACGTGCTCAAGCTCCCGGCGGAGCTGGCCGGTAAGAAGATCAGCCTCGTGGAGAAGACTCCATCGCTGACACTCCACTCACCCGAAACCGTCTCCGCTGACGGCGTAGTCCTGTCAGTGAACGGCGACTACGGTTACGTAGTGTTCAAGGTCAACTGACCCCAACGCTTCACAAGTCAAGCTCAGATTGAACGGGCCGTACGCCCTCACACCACCAACGACGGAAGGTCCATTGGATTGTTGATGCGGCGGATGGCGCGGCAGAATTCGACTCGGTCGATGACGTGGGCGGTTTCGTAGAAGGTGATGCTGCTGGCGCCCTCTCTCAGGTACTTCTCGACCTCGGCCTCGATTCGGTAAGGATGCAGGGGCATCTTCTCCTGGCCCCAGTTGGTGCGGGCAAACACGGCCCCGGCATCGCAGTCGGTTCTTTTGCATACGCTCGCCAGGCCTGCGATGTCAGGCGACATAGGGACTGACGAGCGATGTTCGATGATGATCTCGTCGACCAGTCCCTCCCTGGCCCACGCTTCCGGATCGCAGCCCTGATGCCGATAGGGCTTGCACACTCTCACGTGTAACTGGGCGTCTGGTTTTTTGCGCCGGATGGTCTCTCGAACACCACGGAGGAAGCGACTGAAGACTTCACATTGAATATCCATGACGCGCTCGTCGTAAGGCGGCAATTCGCGCATATCGAGCCCGTGCAGCTTACGGAACTCTTCGGCAATGGGATCGCCGCACATGGCCTTCGGCAGGTGACGGAGGGTCTCTACCATGATGCCGTCGCAACCGAGGTCCATGGCCTCTTCACAGATCTGCATGTGGAATTCATGAACTTCGGGATAGGCGAGGCAAAGCTTGCCGGGGAACGGCCTGCCGTCGATGTTCTTTTCGAGGAACTGTGGATTCTCCACGTAAAAACGATCCAGCGGGCCTTTGCCGTGGATGCGTTCGCCGTGATTCTGGACCCGCAGCCAGCCGAAGCATTTGAGGCCGTGCCTGTGACAGGCATCTGCAGAAAGCTGCACCCAGTTGATCGATTCCTGCATGGCTATGCGGCGGGCGCAGAATTCCTTGTCCGCGTCGGTCATGTTCGGCAGGTCGGGCACGACGGATTTCGCCATGGGTACTTTTGACGGATATTCCCAACAGCCGCCGCCGAGTTTGTAGTACATCACGTCCATGCCAGCGTTCCGATGCATGGCCATCAGTCGGTCGAGGCCCTCTTCCGAATTACTTTTGATGTGCAGGGACCACATGACGGCATCGAAGATGCCTCCCACCGGTACCGGCTTCCTGCGCGGTTTAGGGGTTGGCAGTTTCTTTACCGGCACGAGCCGCAGTGACTCGATGTAGACCGGCAATCCGCCCTCCTGGGTCACGGCACCCACCTGTTGACGCAGACAGATCTCTTTGTCTGTCAGATCTGCGGCTTTGTAGAATATTTCCTGCGTGGGCTCATCATGAAATTCTCCCCCTTTCAGTACGGTCGGTACATCTTCGTCAGAAAGGCGAATCTCCAGTAAGGGGGCATGGTGGACATCCTGAGGCTTCTTCAAAGTGACATGGATCTCGAAGTTGCCGGGGGCCGGCGCTTTCACTCTCAGCTCGGGTGCGGGGGGATCGAATACGGTGGGCTGACGTGACTCGGCAGGAGGCGGGGTCACCGGTGGCTCGGGTGCGGCCGCCAGCAGCGCGCTCCCGGAATCCTCTCTGACCCACCACGCTCCTTTCGAATACTCACCCAGGATGCCTGCCTCGGCTCCTCCGAAGGCATTAAAGAGATCTTTGGTGACGAGACTGTGCACCTGTTGAAATCTCCATGACCAGACGTTCCCGTCACCGTCGGCGACTACGAGATATCGTTTGCGGCCGACCTCCAGGATTGTGGGGCATGCTGGCCCAGGCACCTTTAAGTAGCCCTGCTGGTTCAGCAGACGCCGTCCACGTGCATATCGGACACCCCCATCCTCTCCCACATCCTTGAACAGAAAGATGTAGCCGTCTCCGGTACCGATCAGCAGATCCGATCGACCGTCGCCGTTGAGGTCGACGACACTTGGAAAAATGGGCCCCGGCAATTTGATCGGCACATCTCCAGCAATGACGGGCTCTGCGACGCGGCTGAAAGCGATACCAATCTCACCCTCTCTCGGGTGCCGTAAGAGTTCGCCTTCGGGAGAGCCGCACAACAGGTCGTGGCGGCCGTCACCCCTCCAGTCGATACACTCGGGAACACCGACGAAGTCGATGAGTGGCTGGATCGGCTCAAACTCAAGGGCAGGTGAATTGAGGCTCTTCACTGCGACTTCAAGCTGATTGGAGCGGTGGTTCGCTAGCAGCAAGTCCCACGTGAGCCCGTCCTGTCTGGGTAAAGCCGCGGGATACCGGAAAAAGTCAGGAAGACCGGTTGCCGAATAGCCAATGCGAACCGCCCCATACTGAGGGTCCGGATGCGTGACTCGAAGTGGCACTTCATCCACCTTTGAACCAGGCAGCCCGTTGTAGAGCCGAACATCGCCGAGATCATTAGCGACGAACATTGCCTGGTTGATGCTCATCGGCAGCCGCACCGATCGGATCAACGATCGATGGCCCACATTGAAATGCTTACCACCCGCTCGCGACCTTCCGCCGAGCAGGGACACAGGCTTGACAGTCCAACCGTCCGGCAGTGTGCTCATTTTGATGCCCTTGAGAATGTCATTCTTGAAGCAAGGCAGCCTTGCCGGCAGGTGCAGGCAATTACGGCGTCACTATTTCGATTGCACTGAGGATCGGCGCGGTCCGGTTGGCCACCTTCTTCGTTTTGGGGACGAACTCCAGGGCCAGGGACCTTGTCGCGGATACACCTTCTATCTCCTTGACAATCGCGCGGTTGCGGCCACCCGCAGCCTTGACCACGTCGAAGTCCTCCAACACCGTCTTCCCCTGGACCTTCACGTCGAATACACGCTCACCGGGCCGCACGTCCTCAATCTCCGCGAAGTGCAGCCGCAACGTAATTTTCCTGGGGGCGGCCATTCCTCCGGACGCGACAAAAAGGCGCTCGTACAAGCTCCCTGTCTTCGGGGCCTGGCGGAGCGGTCCTCGGCTGGTCACATTCAGCAGGAGCCGTGACTTGTCGAGCCCTGCCTCCGCGAGTGTCTTCCATGGAATGGCCAGCTCAGCCGTAAACGCGTTGTCCCCGGCCTGCACGGCGCTCGTCCATGCGGTATCGAACTTCGCATCTTCACCGTTTGCGCCCATCGCGGGCAACTGCACGGGGATGGGGAATGGCGCAATGGCCTGGAAGAAGCCCCATGGCGCCTTTTTGGAATTGGTCCTGAAGTCGATCGCTACGGTCGGCTTGTCGGCCAGGCGGAGCGTCTGGTACGCGAGCGGGTCGCGCCTGGGATCGCCGGAGGGGTGCCAGAGCGTCGTGAAGCGCGACTGCGGGCCCTGGATGTCGTCGTCGTTTGCGTACAGTTGCATGGCGAACTCCACGCCAACGGCCGGTGTGATACCGAGGTTGCTCCAGGGCAGCAGCACTTCCACGAAGTAGCCCTTCGGCGTCTTGGCGCCGGCGGCCTGTCCCGTGAGCTTCGGCGCGTCGACGTTCTTGCGATCATCGAAGAACACAAGCTTGCCCCGCAATTCCGACGCTGGGCCGGGTGTGACCACGCACTGATAGCTCGGAGCTGAGCCACGCTCAGGCGCAAGGAAGAGCTGCACCGAGTCGCCCATCCATGGCTGTGCCGCGTTCTCCCACTCATGCACGACGTTGTCTGTTACCTCTATCAGCATGAGCAGACCTTTGTCATTCCATCCGATCTTGAAAGATGGGTTGAAATTGTCGGGTGGTCTCATCATGCCGTAGAGCCCACGGAACGGCCCGGTGAGTGACAGAACCTTCAGGCCCTGGTCGCCCCAGTCGTCCGGTTTGCCGTCGATAACCGCGGTAACGCGGGGGATGTCGCACCTGGGCAGCGCGGGGGTCACGTACGTCCACAGCGCATCGTAGCGCGCACCGGACGCGGACACGCCGAGGTGGAGACACGTCTTCGCAGAAGTCTTGGAGCTCTTCGGCGCATTGCTGAGATAGACTTCGACCGAGTTGTCTTGCCAGACTGCGGCGTCTGGCCCCTGGGTCGCCGTCTTCCATCCAGCGGCCGGGCGGTTTGGCCTGCGATAGGCGAGGTAGAGATTCTCCGCGTCGTGACGTAGCGTCACCGACGCTGCTTCCGTGGAAACGGGGACGGACTTATACCCGTCCCAGCAGGCTTCACGCATGTGGCCGTCCACTGCGGGGGTGTCACCGCAGGGCCACGAAGTGTACCCGCGATCGAAGATCTCCAGATCGATATCCGCGCGCACGAGACCCTCGAGGCCGCTTGCGTAAAGCCAGGGCCGGTCGGTGCCAGCGATTCGCACACGCTCCGCATTGCGCCGATACGGTCCAAAGCCGGGCGCATAGGTGAATCGGAACGGCACCGCGATGTTCTTGCGATGGGACCGCGTATCGGGTCGCGGCATGGCCAGCCAGATCGTCTTGGCCGCGTCGCGCCGGTCACCCGGCGCACCGAGGTTTAGAGCCGCCTGCTTCACCGAGCTTCTGGGCAGGCGGTCGTAGAAAATCGACCAGTTGCGCTGTTGGTTGGACGGTGCGAGCGCGACGGTCGTGCGCAGGCTGTACGAGCAGGTGCAGCCCGCGTCCGAAGGCGGTGCGAGGACAAGCCCCGCCGCGGCAATCGCGTTCACGTAACATCCAGCGCGGATGGCGCCCACGTTGTGCACGCCACCGTCTCCCGCGAGATCGTAGATGCCCAGGGTGCCGGATCTGAACATGAGCACGTGCTGGCCCCCCGAAATCGCGCCGCAGCCGTATGAGCGTTGGTAACGCCACGCGGTCTTGTCTCCGGTGAAAGGATTGTCCCGACTCTTCTGCTCACCGGTGCGAAGGTCGTATGCGACGGGCTCGATGTAGATCGTGCCGCCGGCAATGACAGGGAAACGCCTCACGGATGCGGGCCGATGGTAGAGCAATTTACCGTCGTCAGCCGAGTAACCGGAGATGCCGCCGCCGCTGGTGGCGACCAACACGCCTTGAGAGAGCCACAGCGCATCCCGGCCGGCGATACCCTCCTCGGTCTGCCAGACCACTTCGCCGCTGGACGCGGCAAGGGCGACCAGCGACCGAAACCGTTCGATCTTCAAGCCTCGCTTGCTGGCCCGCGAAACCTCTGCCGGGCTCGTATGGTCGATGACGTATGCCTGTCGGCCGTCGGTGGAGATCGAATTGATGTTGACCACATTCTTCGCTGTGTGCTTCCACAGCAGCCGTCCCGCCTTGCTGAAGGCGAACACGCACTTGGCTTCGGTTCTGCCGCCCATTGCGCCGATGATTCGGTCCCCTGCCACGGCCACGTAACTCCAGATAAAGGACTGCGCACGATTCTCTGGCACTTCGTCTGGCGCCGGTGGCAGTTGGTACGTCTGCACGGTCTTGCCGGTCGCTGAGTCCAAGCGCAAACATTCCTTGCCTGCCAGCACGTAGAGGCTGTCTCTGTCAGCGACAACCGCGCTGCCGAAAGCCCTGACCGGATGCCAGCCAACTTCCTGCTTGCCGAAGTCACGCAACCACAATTGCCGTCCGTTGTACGCGTCGACCGCGATGATGCTGAACTGGCCAACGGCAAACATGCGACCGTCCACGCACAGCGGCGCCGGGCCTCCCCAATGGCGCGTGACCAGACGGGCCGGGCCGGGCTCGCCAAACCAGAGCAGCTTCAATGGCAGCCGAGCTCGGCCGTCCGTGGACGCCCCCGTTCGGCCGGCAGTGGCGTACTGGTGCGTCCAGTCGCCTGCGCCAGGCAGCGCGCTCCGGACCAGCAAGGTTGCACCATCGCGCGTGGTGATGTCGCCATTCGGCACTTCGCCCGCGGCCAGCCAGCGGTCCACCGGCGAAGGTTCGCCTGCCGGGATGGCCGAGGCCAGGATGGCCGTGCCTCCGCCGGGCCGAAGCACGCGATAGATCTCCGCGGCAGAGCACGCGCGGATGTCCAGGGAGGCAGCGTTGCCGGCAATGACGAGATCGGCGCAGAAGTCAGGATAGCTGAGTTTGTCGAGGGCTCCCTGATGGACGGTCACACGGACGCCATAGAGGCCTGACGTGACCAGAAATTTCCTTGCGGCCGCGACCTTTTTGGCGTCGGGATCCACGCAGTAGATTGTCATATCAGAATGCTTTGCCAGGTAGTAAAGCGCCCTGCCGTCGCCCGCGCCCAGGGCGAGGCAAATGCCTTCCCGCATGCCGGTCTGCTTCATGATTCGCGTGGCCATCTTGGCCCCCACAGTATCGGGGCCGCCGTCAGCGAAAGGCACTGCGCCGATGCCCCGCACAGTTATCGGCTTGCCAACGGCTTTCGAGCCGTAACACAGGATCGCGCCTTCGGTCGTGCTGGCCAAAAGCCGGCCATCGGCCACCGCCAGGCCGCGCACCTGGCCATCGACCTTGTCTTCCCAAAGTTTCTTGCCGGTCGCGGCTTCGAAGGCCCCCACCGTATCGTGGCCTCCGACGACCACCGTCCCGCCGGCCACGATCAACTCGTCCGCTCGACCGAAAGTTGCCTCCCACTTCGGCTTGACCGCCCCCTTGACCCACGCAGCAAGGTCGTAAGCGTGTACGTTCGTCGCGCCGGCAGTGAAGATCGTGTCACCTTCAACGGCCGCACGGAGCGGGCCGGACACCTCTCGAAGCTCCTTGCCCGTCGTGGCGTCGAACACAACCAGACCGTCTTTCGCGTCAGGAGGATAGGCTCCAAGCTGGGAATTGAAGTCCAGGCCGTGGTGAGTCTTCCACCCGATCAGAAAGTTCTTGACAAGGATGTTCCAGCAACCTCCCCAGCGATTGATCCAACCACTCGGTGCGCTGCGGTAGTACTGCATTTTGCCAGTACTACGGTCGAAAGCGGCCGGCACGTTCCTGCCCGTAGGCACGAATAGCTGGCCCTTGTGACCCAACACGATCCCCTGCGGGGAGGAGCCGGTCATGGCAAAAGATCCGCCGTGAGGCTGCTTGATGTACAGCGTGCCGCTGGTGCCATTCTCCCACACGGCCGTGCCGTCTCTGGCACGCAGAGCGTAGACGTACACACCTTCGCTCGGCCACATACCGGCGGCGACGTACACGACCCCGTTCTCGACTGCGACGCCGCTTCGAAGGGGCCAGCGGGAGATCAGTCGGCCGTTGCCGAACATGCGCTCCTGCCTCGGGCCGCCGTAGAAACGCCACAAAAGCTTGCCATCGGGAGCGGACAGACAGTACAGATAGCCGTCGTCGGAAGCCACAAACACGCGGCCGGCTTCGAGGGCGGGTGCGAAGCGCACGGGCGCTTCCGTGAAGAAGCTCCACCGTTCCCGACCGGTGGCCAGGTCGAGCGCGTAGATTTTGTGATCGGCTGACGAGCCGAAGAACACCAGACCATCCGCGACCGCGACGTGAAACACGTAGTCGAAGTCCAGGCGGTTGAGTTCGCGTCCGGGTTCGGGCCATGCCGGCATGGGCTTGTGCGCGGGCAGATAGGTCCACTGCCTGTGCAGAGGCGCGACCAGTTTCTCCTGTGTAACGCCGCTGCGCGCAAAGTCGTGCCGGTAGGCTGGCCAATCGGCGGCGAATAGGGGCCTCACGAAAACGGCAGTCAGAACAAGAGCCAATGGAAAGCGTGTGTGACTGGTCATGAGCCGAGTTCTCAGTTGGGTCATGTTGGGGAAGCCTCTGTGGCAAGGAAGGAGGCACCGTACCGAGCAGGGTCCATATTGTCCATGTGTCAGCCAGCCGGAGCAGCGGCGCCGGTTTAGCATTCCACAAGGCCGTCGACTGGCGCGTCCGGGCCGCTCATTTGCCGCCGAGACCGCGGCGGGCACGATTGCAGGATGGAGGTGCCTGCGGCCTCAGACGGGTGAGGACGCTATCCTGCGATTCGGCCGCAGGCAATGTCGTAAGTTGTCGGGCGAGAGTGTTGGAGTAACGGCTTTAGCCGGGTTCTTCCCGCAGCCCGGACCCGGCTAAAGCCGTTACTCCAACGAGCTCTGCAACCTGTATCTCTGATGATCTGCTCGACCGAGCTCGCGAGGTCGGTGGGAGGGCTGAAAACTGACACCTGACTCCTGGACCTGTCTTCGCCTCGAAGAGGTTTCTGATGTCCATAAACCGCCCGCCTGGTTGGGTGCTTCCGAGAAATGGACCCTGGACCCGACCATCCTTCGAGCATGAATCAGAAAGACCTGGCACCATCTTTGAGCTTCTGAATGTCTTTGCCCAATTCCTGAAGCACACGGAGAACGCCGACGGGAATCGTACCATCAGAGGCGACAGGTGTATCGAACGTTACGGCACCGCCTTCAGCGTTAATGATGTCAATCCGCTCCTTCAGAGTCTTGACGTCAAACCTGGAATCCGTTCCTGCACCCCATCCCTTACTGATCGGCAACAGTAAATGCCAGACAACACCCTCGGGTGCAGGAAAATTCTTTGGGGTAAGAGCCTTGCCCTTGCCTTTTTTGATCCTCTGATAGAAGCCATGGTTTTCGCCCGCGGTGAAAGTCTGATAGCGGCACAGTTTTCCATTTGTACACAAAGAAAGTGTCGGATGTGCCCCGGCGTTGAAAGCCAGCTCTGCATTGTGATTACCGGTTCGAACAGCACTGATCCATGTATCGATATTGTGGGTCTCTTTCTTCAGACTCTCATAGGCGTTCTGCATCTCTGACTTGTAACCGTCGAACCACCAGCCGGAAATGAGTTTGCCATAACGCTTGGACCATTCCGCGCAGACATTACCCCAGTTCTTCAAAAAAATGGGATTCGGCGCCTGGTTTTCACTGCGTCTGAATCCCTTCACTTTTCGTGGATGAGACATCGGATTTATTCCTGGGCCCGCCGGCTTGCCATTAATGCTTGGAAGGGCATCTCCCAATGCTTCAATGATCCTGTAATGGCGCATTGGTGCACGAGCAGTCATATAGAGGATGAGTCTTACATCTCGCTTTTCGAGTTCTTTGCCGATTTCCATTATGAGATCACGCTTCGACGTCCATATCCCATTCTCCACTCCCAACAGTTTTTCGTATGCGCCATTCGGGGCACAGTATTTTCCCCAATGTTGACCAATAACAAAGATGATGTGGCCGGCTCTGGTGCTTTCTACCGCATCAGCAAAATACATGACATCGAACGAGTCGATGGCTTTGTTATAGGAGTCGGAACTGTGGTTCTTGAATGCTTCGTAATGAAACATCAATCCATAACCGGTCTCCCGAAGCCAGCGTGTATTTTCTTCGCCCTGTGCTTCGAATGCAGAAAATGTTAGAACCAAAAAGAACAAAAGAACCTCGATTGAAGAAAGACAGAATCGTCATCTGAATCGGTCTGCGCTCGGATTTCAATTCACATCAGCATTCAGATGACGATTCAGAGCGGTTGCGACCGACCGGCCGCCATTGGTTATATTCTCCGAGTTCAATTCCCTCGAAGCGATCCGTCATGGCAGAAATCAAACTATCGAAACTTGTCACCTATTTGGATGACTACCTCAGGACAGCGGAGGTGCCCGATTATTCAGGCGCGCATAACGGTCTGCAGGTTGAGGGACGCCCCACCGTTAGAAAAATAGTCGTGGCCGTTGACGGTTGCCGGGCCACGATCGAGCAGGCTGCTGCGCTCAAGGCCGATCTGATGATCGTCCATCACGGGCTTTTCTGGAGCGGTGCGCAGCGTTTTGTTGGGCCGGTGTACCAGCGATTCAAAACGCTCTTCGACAGTGGAATCTCAGTTTACTCTTCACACCTCCCCCTCGACGCGCACCCGGATGTGGGCAACAACCACGAGCTCGCCCGGGGACTGGGTTTACAGGTCGATGCCGGCTTTGGCGATTACGAGGGGCTGGAAATCGGTGTTCGCTGCTCCGCCGACCTCGCGCGTAACGAGCTCATCGAACGCCTGGATTCGCTGCTCGGCACACCCTCGAACGTCCTCGAATGCGGCCCACTGCGGGTTCGGCAGATTGGCATAGTCACAGGCGGTGGTGGCTCGATGGTTGGCGAGGCCGCGGACGCGGGGCTCGATACGCTCATCACCGGTGAAGGCGCGCATCACAATTTCCACACAGCGGAAGAGTACGGCGTGAATCTGATTCTGTCCGGTCACTACGCGACGGAGACCTTTGGCGTCCGTGCCCTGGCAAGGCACATCGAGGAAAAGTTCGGCATCGAATGGGAGTTCGTGGAACATCCTTCCGGGTTGTAGAGTTCGAACCGACCCATGACCCATGAGTACAGCATCATCAAGCTTGCCGAGCAGCCCGGTCTGCTCGACGATATTCGCGCCCTGGCAAAAATCGCGTGGCCGGAATTCCTGCGGCACGCGAAGACGGAGCATTGGCCGGAGCTCTACGGCCGTTTCGCCGCTTACCAGTTTGTATTTGTTGAAAGGGGAAAGGTCATAGCCGCGGGGCATACGATTCCCTTCAGTTGGGATCAGACGCTTGCCGATTTGCCGGCGGGCATTCAGGGCGTGATGGAACGAGCCGTCCAGATGCCCGAGAACGTAACACCCGATTCCCTTTGCGCGCTGGCGGCCATCGTCATACCCGAATATCGAGGACGCGGGCTCAGCACGGAGATTCTCAACGCGATGAAAGAGATCGCGGTGCAGCATGAGCTTCGGAGCTTCGTGGCACCGGTGAGGCCAACCCTCAAGGCCGAACATCCGACCGTGGCCATGAGCGAATACATCACGTGGCGAACGGAAAAAGGTGAAGCTTTCGATCCATGGATTCGCACTCACGAGCGCATGGGAGCAAGAATCATGGAGGTCGCGCCGAACTCACTGACCGTCACCGGCAGTATCCAGGAATGGCAGGACTGGACGGGCATCGAGTTCCCCACAAGCGGGCACTACACCGTACAGGGCGCGCTCACTACCGTTGAAATAAGCTGTGAAAAAGACCATGGCATCTACGAAGAGCCCAACGTCTGGATGCAGCACCCGCTTTCCACGGCAATCAACCATTAACCATATCTCTCCTCCCCACATGGAAAACTCTGAAGAAACCCCGAAGCCATTGCGTCATCCCGGCCAATCCCTCGACCGCAAGATTAATCAGGCTTTCAAGACCTGGGCGACCCACTTCATATTCAGTGCCGGCGTGATGATCATTTATGCACTCCATGAATGGGCTCGCTGGATATTCAATTGGGAGGCCAGTCCCGTGCTGTTTTCCGGTCTCGCGTTCTTTGGGATTGTCTTCTGCCTGACAAGCCTCGATCCCATCTCTCGACGATGGCGGTTTCTGCGCAAAATCAAAAGAGACAAGCACCGAGCCAGCGAGGATCTGAACGAGCTCACAGAACAGGGCTACGCCATGCTGCACGATTTTGCGCCGACCGAGTTCCGGATGGATCACGTCCTCATCGGGCCTGGAGGACTCTACGCCGTGGCCACTGAATCTATCGAGAAGGCAAAGAGGCGAGGAGAAGAGATTCAGTATGACGGCTCTCATCTATTCCTGCGCGGCAACCTCCTGACCCGGGACCCCGTCTCACGTGCCAAAGTCATGGCCGACTGGCTCGACCAGAAAGTATTCCAGGCTCTGGGTCGCAAGTTCAGCGTTCAGCCGGTCGTACTCTTCCCGCGGCGTCACATGGAAGGCCCGCTTACAACGTCAGAGGTCTGGGTGCTCAATAGCGCCGCGCTGCCGAGCTACATCAATCTTGAAGACGAAAAGCTGAACAAATATGACCGCAGGAAGCTGGTCGACCTGATGAATCAGTTTCTTGAGAAGGAAGGTTGAGCCACCTCAATCTTTAAGAACCGAAGACTTCGGAAAGGACATAAACCAGTCGCTCGTCCCTGGCTTCTTATTCCGCATCTTGTCGTAGCGGCTGGCCATGACGGCCTGGAACAACCTGTAGTTTTCCTGCCTCTTCTCATCTTCGACGGCGCGCTGCAGATCCCATTTCCGCAGTCTGATGAGGAGCTTGTTCTTCACGTGCGAGTCGTTGGTATTGATGGCGTGAGCCATGTCGCGTTTCACGTGCCTGTCAGATATCCATCCCTCCACCTTCGCAGGATATACCAATCCCTGCAGGGTCAGATCTTTCCCCTCGCGCTTCGTTTCCCCTGGCTGAATTTTTGATGCATCCAGGCTTACGTGACTGGATGGAATCCTGCTCAGCATCCTCACGTAAGTATTCAAAAGTACGTCTTTAAGTTTCAGTTCCGTTTCGAACGGATCTTTATCCTTCAATTCTGCAAAGCTCATGTAGTAGTCTTTGTCTCCATATTTCGGCGCCCAGAACTGATCCCACTCCTCCTTGATTTCTATTTCCTCATCAAAAATCTCGTAAACATGGTGGGAGGGCGCGGCGTACATGAACTGCTTCCGTCCTTCGAAATAAAATAGCTGCAGGGTCCTGTATTCCTGGGGCCAATCCAGAATCGAACCGAGATTGATTTCGGGAAGGTAAGTATCGTTTGGGGTATCCGGGTCGTCTTTCTTCAGATCATTTTGAATGAAGTACTGCCCGCCGCGATGAGTGTGGCCCGACAGGTAAAGAAAGATCCGGTAATCCCGATCCCATTCTTTGATTTTGTTCCGCACATCCTTATGCATCTTCGGCAGGGCCTGGAATGGGTGATGACCGGCCAGCACCCAAACCACTTTGGATGCATCTTCCGCATCCAGCCACTCCTCCACTGCAGCCATCTGATCTTCGAGCATGTAACCCGTGAGGCCGGCATTCTTCCTCAGAATGGGAACGACACCCGGCGCCCTTTTGTATTGACAGGTATCCAGAATGATGGCGCGCACATGATACGGCGATTCCTTTATGGTGAGCTCCGCCTGTTGAATGAGGTACGAACGCCACGGTTTCTGGTCATCGATCTTCCAGCGAACGCCCACCATCGATCCCTCTGTCTGGTGAAACTCCTCAACAGACATCTGCCAGTGGCCTTCGAGGGAGACGTCATTCAGCCGCTCCACCAGTTTGCCGTACTGCAAACTGGCTCTTTCTTCATTTGAGATTTTCTGTTTGAGTGACTTGTTAATATAAGCAGCAAGAGAGTCAGCCGAGGGATGTGATTGCTGGATCAGCGCAGCCAGATAAAAACGCACGAACAGGTTTTTGGTCATCGGCACACCACTGTTGACGGCGCCCTGTTGCCAGCGGTCCATCATGGTGTGGCCGAAACCGTAAAAGAAAAAGTCATGGTTGCCGGGCGCCATCATCCAGCCATTGTCCGCCTGGCGCATCACCTCCACAAAGTTCGTGAACTCACCAGTCGTGGCCAGATCGCACGCATCGCCCAGGTGAATGATGAACTCATCATCCGCTTTGTTAATGACATATTCGACCAAGTGCTCTCCGAACAGATCCAGTTGCACCGGGCGAATTGCCGTCGGGATGTACCGCCCCCACTTCCCGGAACGTCCTTTGACGCCGGTGGTGTAAAGGTTGTGAAGCTGATTGTCCGCCAGGAAAACCACCCGGTCAGAAATAGGAACCGTCCCTTTCGGTTTGTAAGGTGTGGTCGCAATCTGCCGAAGCTCCGGAGTGAACCTGCGAAGCTTATTCAGTAGTTTGCATCCGGGCGCGCAGAAAAGTGAAGCCACGAGGCTGAAGTAAACGATCCATATGGTTTGCCTGGCCATGATGAAATTTCCACGGTTGAAGGATCTGAATAGCGTGCCGCCGGCGACCCGGGAGCGCGTCAGCTTGTCGCGAGTCGCAAAGGCATCAACAATTGAAAGAATATCTCCTTTCACACCGGGAATGCTTTCATAACAGTTGGTATGGATTCCTCCAAGCCCAAATACCAATACATTGTCAGGCTGCTCAGATATGCGCTCGCCTATAGGGTGCACCTGGTGTTGGCCATCGCGGCCTCCATGCTTTACGGAATCGGCAAAGCGTTTATCCCGGCGCTGGTCAAAGTGGTGTTCGATTCGGGTCTGCTGCCCGGGTTCGACAAGGAGAGCACAACCGTTGTCGGCAGGCTGGTGCAGGGCTTTGGGTGGGATACGACCGGTGTGCTCTATGCCGTGACCGGGCTCATCTTTGCCGTTGCGGCCTTTCTGTTTATTGCAGAATTGGCCAGCGGCTATTACTCCGGCTTCCTGATCAATCGCATCATGCTGGATGTCCGGTGCGACCTCTGCCAGAAACTTCTAGGGATGTCGCTTTCCTTTTACAACGATCGTAAAAACGGCGACCTCATTTCGCGGCTTACCAACGACATCCTGGTCACCAGCCAGGCCACAAGCCTCCTCTTCAATAATCTGATCAAACAGACCTGGCTGCTCATTGCGTGCCTCATTGGAATGCTCATTCTGAATTGGAAACTGACCATCCTTGTGATGATCTTTGCGCCGATACTGGCTCTCTTCATGCGCAAGCTCGGCAAGAAGGTTCTGCGGGCAAGCACTCGCAGCCTGGAAGATTACTCCGAGCTCACAGACGAAATGTCGCAGATATTCAGCGGCGTGCGCATCGTGAAAGTCTTTCACATGGAAGAGAAAGAGATGAACGAGTTTCGCTCCATCAGCGAACGGCTTTTCAGCTCTCAAATGCGCGTGGTCGTCGCACGGTCGCTGAGCCGGGCCATGACGACCGGCAGCAGCCACGCCGCGCTCGGCATCGCCGCGTGTTGCGGGATCATGCTTCTTCAAAGGAACTTCATCAGCCCTGCCGATCTGTTCGCTTTCCTTGGGCTGGTCGCCTCCCTCTACAGGCCCCTCAAGACCCTGGGCACTGCATACAACAATGTAAACGAAGCCCTTGCCGCCACCGGCCGAATCTTTGAGCTGGTCGATACTCAGCCGGAAGTGCAGGACAGGCCTGACGCAGTGCCGCTGCCCGATGATCACAGTGGCGTCCGATTTGAAAAGGTCTCATTTGCATACAACGGGGAATACGTGCTCGAGGGTGTCGACCTCGAAGTGCAGCCCGGCGAACTGGTGGCGTTTGTAGGGTCGAGCGGTTCGGGAAAATCCACATTGCTCGACCTGATCCCGCGCTTCTACGATCCGCAGGAGGGACACGTGGAAGTCGATGGCATCGACCTCCGCAAGATTCAACGAAGCACGCTGCTCGAGAAAATCGCGGTCGTCACTCAACAATCGTTCCTCTTTAACACGACCATCGGCGAAAACATCCGATACGCGCGACCGGACGCGAGCAACGACGAGGTAAAGGAGGCTTCGCGCCTCGCGCAGATTCACGACTTCATTGAGGGGCTGTCTGATGGGTACGACACCGCGGTCGGTGAGCAGGGGGTAAAGCTCTCCGGCGGCCAGCGCCAGCGAATCTCACTTGCCCGGGCTTTCCTCAAAGGCGCGCCCATTCTCATTCTGGATGAGGCGACTTCCGAGCTCGACACTGAGACCGAACGGCAGATCCAGCAATCGTTGAAAGTCGTCTCCAGGGGCTGTACCACATTGGTAGTCGCGCATCGGCTTTCGACCATCGTCGATGCGGATCGCATCGTGGTCATGTCCGAGGGCAGGATTGTGGAAGTGGGCACGCACGAAGATCTGCTCGAGCGGCGTGGCGATTATCACCGGTTGTACAATCTTCAGTTTGGAAGCGAAGCCGGCACAGCCGGAAACGGTCCGCAAAAGGATCGGAACACTGACACCAGCGGAAACTGAGTCGATCACATGGCCAGAATCGCAGAACGAATAGCCCTTATTGAACGTGAGCTCGCATCAGGAGGTGATGCATCCGTCACAAAGAACCTGGCCCTCAAGCTGAAATCAGAGGGCAGAGCGGTGGCCGTCGTGTGTACCGGCGGCCCGGCGGAAAAAGAGCTCAAAGCCCGCGACATCGACACGATCAGCTACCCCGGCGGTCCCGGCCCGTCGCTGTTCTGGCGTCGAAGGCATGTCGTGGCGCAGCTCAAACAATTCAAACCCGACCTCCTCCATGCGCAGACCCATTCCCTGGCCCGATTCGCCCGAGAGCTGGCAGCCACACTCGATACGCCCTACCTCCTCACGGTAAATCGGCACTTCGCCAAGAACAAAGCGCTCCCAATGAACAGGCGACTTCTCCGCGGACTCATCGCCGTCAGTGAAACGCTGCGCGAGGCCCTCGTTAACGGCGTGAAAGTGCCCAAGGACCAGGTTCATCTGATTCCGAGCGGTGTGGAAATGGCCACCTTTAAGAGAATTCAACGCCGATATGATGACGCGCTGACCGCTTCCGAGAAATCACTCGGCGAGCCGGCGGAGAACGCAGAAGAGCCCGGCCAGTTGAATGGTCACCTCCCGGTGATCGGCATGATTGCACCCATGGAAAAAGGAAGGGGGCACGGCAGTTTCATGCGCGCCGCCCAGCTCGTCAGGCAGTCGTTCCCCAAGGCGCAGTTCCTCCTGGCCGGTGAAGGCCCCGAGCAGCCACGCTTCAGGAGAACCGCAAGACAACTGGGTCTCGCCGAACACCTGACTTTTGTGGATTTCGTCGAAAGTCGTGTCCAGCTCCTCAGCGCGATGGACATATTCGCTATGCCGGCCGTTGAAGAAGAGCACAGCGTCACAATCCTTGAAGCGATGGCCGCAGGAAGGCCCGTCGTCGCCAGCGGAGTCGGCGGCATCTACAGCATCGTCCGCGATCGCAAGACCGGTCTGATCGTCCCCCGCCGGGATGCAGACGCGCTTGCCCAGGCACTTCTCGAATTACTCAAAGACCCAGACCTGGCAAAGGAACTTGCGCAGAACGCGCTGGAGATGGTCGAAAGCGAATACAGCCAGGCAAATCAATTCCAGCAGATCTTCCTTGCATACGACGCGGCCATGGAGGAGTGATTCGTGGGAAACGTCCTAAATTGTTGTACTCAACAATTTGGGACGCATGCTACTCATTACTCATTACCTACCCCTTCCGCTATAGTCTCCGCCTTCAGATTCGCTTGCCCTGAAAACCGGCAGAGACATTCATGAGCACCCTCGATCTGATCATCTTTTTCGGCTCGCTGCTGGCCGTCATGGGTATCGGCCTCTGGGCGGGACGTAAGGAAGAGACCTCTGACGATTATTTTCTGGCGGGCAAAGAAACCAGGTGGTGGGGCGTGGCCGGCTCTATTTTCGGCTCAAACGTTTCCGCCAATCACATTGTCGGAATGATGGGTGTTGGATTCTCGGTCGGGCTGGCGCAGAGCCATTTTGAGATCAGTGCCATCTGCGGTCTTCTGATGCTGTGCTACGGGTTTCTGCCCGTCTATCGCAAGCTCAATGTCTATACGCTCAGCGAGTACCTGGCGCGACGCTACGACGACAGGAGCCGCATCGCATACGCGATCATCATGGTCGCCATCATGGTCGTGATTCAGATGGTGCCGGGCTTTTATATCGGGTCCCGTTCGCTGAATATTTTGCTCACCGAAGAGCCCGATCGTATCCAGGGCACGGCTGATGGAGGCTCGGAGGAGACACTGGTTGTTCAGGGCCTGCCCGAGAACGCGGACGTTTCAAATCGGCGCATCCTGCTCATCCGGGAAGGTGAGAAGCCATTGAAGGCGGCTTCCGTGATTCAATCCAGAAGTGGAACTACTTTAACTGTTTCGGGCTGGGAAGAAGTCATCCCTCAGGCTGGAGACAAATACGTTATCGGCTCGAAACTCCTCGAGAGAAAGTGGTATATCGTCGGCATTCTGTTGATGGCCATCGTGACGGGAAGCTACGTCATCTTCGGCGGACTGAAAGCGGTCATCACGACCGATGTCATCCAGTCTGTTCTGATGCTGATCGCCGGCATCACCGTGGCAGCACTGACGTTCAGCCAGGAAGACGTCGGTGGCTGGTCGGGCATGCGAGAAATGGATAAAGCCGGCGAGGACATGGTGCATCTCTACCTTCCGTCCAATCACGGGTTCCTGCCCTGGACGGGTGTCCTGACGGGGCTGATGATCCTTCACTTCTACTACTGGGGAACAAACCAGTTCATTGTTCAAAGGGCCCTCTCTGCCCGCACAGACAAAGAAGCCCGCCTCGGCATCATCACCGCAGGCTTCTTCAAGTTGCTGATTCCATTCTTTTCGATCGGTACCGGCATCGCCGCCTTTTACATGTTTCAGAAGCGCGGCATCCTGCTCGAGCAGGACGTCGCCTTTCCGATGCTCATGAAACACGTGGTCGCGCCGATGGGCGCCGGCATCGTAGGGCTCATTTCTGCCGGGCTGATCGGGGCAATCCTCTCATCGTTGGACTCAATGATGAATTCCGCCGCGACCATCATCACCTTCGACATCTACAAACGATATGTGGAACCAGACGCTTCCGAGAAGAAGCTGATCCGGATAGGCCGAATCTGCATTTGCATCATGGTCATCGGCGCTGCGTTGTTGACGATCCTTACGATGGACCCGAATTCAAAGGACAGCTTCTTCCTGCACGTGGCCAAACATCAGTCCAAGCTCATCGCCGGGGTGGTTGTCGCGTTTGGGCTTGGAATGCTGTGGAAACGAGCCACGGCTGCAGGTGGTGTATGCGCTATCGTTTCCGGCGTTGCGTTTTCGTATGGGCTGCCACCGATCTACGCCAAGTTGTTTGGCGAGAATGAGACCGTGGTCGGCCTGTTCGGCACGAATCTCAATTTCATGCACGCGGTGTTTTTGGCCGCGATTCTTTCGCTCATCGTCCATGTGGTTGTCAGCCTGTTGACGCAACCAGATGAAGAGAAAGGAAAGCTCACCTGGACGGAACTGGGCGGCCACGATTCCAGGGCCTTGAAACAGCTCATCGTCAGAGTGGCAGGGGCGTTGGCCGTTTATGCGATTCTTGCTGTCTGCATGGTGAAGGAAGCTCTGCCCCCGGCCGCGGCTGCATGGATAGCGGCCATCATTACCTGTGGTCTTTTCTGGACGAGGGCATTCCAGGTAATCAAGAGCGAGAACGATGGAAAGGTAGACGCGGGTGGCCTGATCAGGGAGGACCGCATCTGGGCCGGCCTCCTCGCCGGCTGGGCGATTCATCTGATGTTTTATTTCTATTGATTCGGTGGTCATCCCCGCCTTCAGGGCAATCCCTGCGTGCGTCGGTTCCTGCTGGCGACCCCGGTCGGCCTCGGCGTTCTTTCATTCCATGAGCCATGCTCATATAGTACCGGCTGTGCATCTCCCGATCTTCTGTGACCATCGTCATGACGCACCTTGCCGGCCATCTCAATCAGTTTCTTGAATCCACCGAAAGGCCTGTTGCCCGGGCCGTCGACCACGTGATCAAGGAGGCGTTGGCCTGCCGGGCGAGCGATATCCATCTCGAGCCGACGAGTTCCTCGCTCGATATTTCATTCCGAATTGATGGTGTTCTGCAGACCGTTGCCGGACTGTCTCGTGGCATCGCCGAGCAAATCGTTTCACGGGTCAAGGTGATGTCCGGGCTGATCACTTACCGCAACGATATTCCCCAGGACGGGCGCATCGATGATCCTCGTGGCGACTTTCGGGTATCTGTCCTGCCGACGATTCACGGAGAGAAAATCGTCATTCGAATCTTCCAGCAGGAGGCGGCGATCCTTGAATTGAATGCGCTCGGATTCACCTCCGAGATTACGGGGGGCCTAAGAAAATTCATCAACGAGCCCGGCGGAGTTCTTCTTTTGACCGGGCCGAGCGGCAGCGGGAAGACAACCACGATCTATTCGATCCTGCGCGAGATGACTGCCAGAGAACCGCGCCCAAGCATCGTCACCATCGAAGAGCCGGTCGAGCAGGACATCCCCGGCGTGACCCAGACACAGGTGAATCCTTCGGCAGAGCTCACTTTCTCCACCGGGCTGCGGACATTAGTACGACAGGACCCCGAGGTCATCGTGGTGGGTGAGATCAGAGACCTCGAAACCGCCCAGACTGCCATCGAGGCCGGCCTCACCGGTCACAAAGTCATCAGCACCATTCACAGTGGATCCGCGAGCGGGGTCTTTGCTCGCTTGCTCGATATGGGTGTGCCGCCGTATCTGCTGGTCTCATCGCTGACGGCCGTTCTAGCACAGAGGCTCTTGCGAAAACTCTGTACGAATTGCCGGCAGGCAGACTCAGAATCGCGTGCCGCTGTGGGCGAGGCTGAAGACGAATTCGTTCCCATGACGGCGAAGGGATGCGAACAGTGCGTGATGACGGGTTATCTCGGGAGGATGCCGGCAGGTGAGTTTCTCTTCCTCGATGACCGGATTCATGAGCTGATCATGGCCAGAAGCCCGCTGGATGAGCTTCAGAAAGCCGCGGGCCAAAGCGGCTCGTCAAGTCTCCGGGCCTCCGCGCTGGATGCCTGGAAAGAGGGGATGACCTCTTATGAAGAAATGAGTAGAGTCCTTGGCGTTGAAAGGCCGGCCAACAGGGGCAGA
>JASLXP010000918.1 GCA_030740295.1 Planctomycetota bacterium | reverse complement strand
CGAAGGCATCACGATGGACGACAAGGGCAACCTGTACATCTGCTCCGAACCAAACCTCGTCTACATCTTCAAGAAGTAGGGGTGTTTTGACAGGATTTGGGATGATTGAAGATGATGGGATTGTGACATAAACTTGACGCCGGCTTCCTGTTCACTTGACACCCACGGTTCTTGTGCCATCTTTCTGCGAAACCTGCATCAAGTTTCTGCCACATTTCTGCATGGATAGGGAGAGATGATAGGCGCGAAGCACATCTTCTGAAATCCGAAGCAAACCGTGGCAGGAATTTGGTGCTGGTTCCCGTCAATACCGGTCAAGATAAGGCAACTGGTGAAACGCGACGGGAACCAGTGGCAAATTCATGTCACACTCCCATCATCTTCAATCATCCCAAATCCTGTCAAAAAAACATCCAAGACCCTTCCAATGCCAGCGCTGACGAATGGTGATTCTTCGCGCTGTTTGCTTTCTAAGCGTGTGTGGTGATTCATGGCCTCTGGATTGGTCGCCGCGCAGTAGTCAGAAGTCAGTAGCCAGTAGCCAGTAGTTGTTTCTGAACTTTTTCCTCGCGTTGGCCTTTTTTTGTGTTAATATACTAAGCGGATTAGCTTAGTGTATTGGAGGCGCCATGAAACGACCATCTCGTGTATCCACCGCAAAACTCATTCAACGCCGGGATGCCTGGCTCAAAAAGCTTGGAGAGCTCGGGCCCATGACGCGCGGATCCCTCGTCACCGCCAAGCGCGGCGGCCACACCGCCCATCAACTGACTGTTTCGGTGCAGGGCAAGACGCACACCGTTTATGTCCCCAAAGACATGGTCGAGGAGGTCAGGGAGTGGATCAAGAACCACCGGCGAATGCAGCGCATACTCAAGGAAGTCTCGAAGTTGAACATGGCGATCATTCACCGCCACGTTCCCGAAGGCCGGGGCGACGCCAGAAGAAGAGAGAGCCGGCGCCCGACCCCGTAGAGCTGCTACTCAAGACCGTGCACCATTTTCAGCCGGGACTGTCATCGTCCATGAACCGCCTGTCTGAGTGCAGGCGGACAGAGCAGTGTGTATACAGCCAGGCTCATTTGCTCTGGAGCGGCATCCTGTTATTCATGATGCACTTGGGGTCCCGCCGTCAACTCCGCCTAGAGCGGATCTCGGAGTGCTTTGAAGAGAACCTGAAGCGACTATCGGGCCAGTATAATGTCGACACCATCGCCGATCCCGACACTCTGGCATACTATGCTCAACGCACCACGCTGGATGGCTGCGATAAGCTCCTGGCCTCACTGACGACAGCCATGATTCGGATGAAAGCACTCGATGCCTTTCGGCTCTATGGGTGCTTCACTATCGCGATCGATGGTTCGCAGATCTCTACCTTCAAGAAAGAGCCATGGCCGGGATGCCCACACCGCAAGCGCTCCAGCGGAGAGATTCAGTACTTTGCCTATACGCTCGATGCCAAGCTGATCACGCCATCAGGCATGGCCCTTACCATGGCTAGTGAAATGCTCACCAATGAGGGCAACGAGCAGTTCGACAAGCAGGACTGCGAACAGAAGGCCTTTCCCCGGTTGGTGGAGAAGCTCTATCACCTGTTTCCCCGGACGCCCTTCTGTCTGCTCCTCGACGGCTTGTATGCCAACCAGAACGTTATTCGGATGATAGAGGAAAAAAGATGGAAGTACATCATCACCTTCAAAGAAGGCTCCATGAAGGAGCGCTTCGCAGAAGCCGTTGCCTTGGGGCACATTCAGAAAGAGAACCGCCTCACGATCAAGCGGCCCAAGGTGAGTCAGCGTGTGGCGTGGGTTCAGAACCTGCCGATCGCCGAGTTCACACCCAACGTCCTGTTCTGCCAGGAGACCTCAGCCAAGGGCAAGGTAACTGACTTCGTCTGGCTGACGAACTTTCACCTGTGCCGAAATAACGTCGAAAACATAGCCAAAGGAGGTCGCCTTAGATGGAAAATTGAAAACGAGGGCTTTAATGTTCAGAAAAACAACGGCTACGAGATGGAGCACCCCTATAGCGAGCACGCCAACGGGTTCAGGATATTCTACATCCTGTTACTAATCGCCCATTACATCAGTCAGCTGATCCTGCACGGCAGCCTGATAAAGTCACTATGCAGGACCTTCTTCTCAGCCAAGAACTTTGCACGGCGCCTGGCCGAGTCGATGCGTAATTATAGGCCGCCTGCCTCTCTCGCCATGCCTGGCCAGATCCGCTTGCAGCCTCCGTAGCACACCCGCTTGCTGTAGCGACCATCTCGTAGCCGTTGACATCCTAACTCAGGCAGGCCTCACAAGCCAATACCACAACAGTGCACCGAAATGGTCGGCTCTTCTGACTCCTGACTTCTGACTCCTGCGCCGATTCTTCGGCGCTGGTGCTTCTGCCCCGATCTTGACTGTCCAGCCCGATTCTGGCATGCTCTGGTCCATGAAAACGCTGCTTCAGGACGGTCTTCAGGGGTATATGCCCGCCCCGCCCGAAAAGCGATTGCTTATCAATCGTTACCTTTCCGACAATACTCCACAACTCCATTACTC
>JASLXP010000917.1 GCA_030740295.1 Planctomycetota bacterium | reverse complement strand
CGTGGCATGCAAGGCCCAGTTGTTTGAGGTCTCCTTTCTCGATTGCATCCGAGATCGTCCTCTCACGATTTCTGATGTCCTGAACAAATGTGCCCACGAGGTGCCCGAGGAAATCCGGGCCCACTCCCTCTGCTGTCTGGACGAGAGATTTCCAGCGCTCAGGATCGATGGCCTCGGGGTCGTTAGTCTGAGGCTGGTCCTCGATCGCTGACGATTCGCCGGACCTTTGGGAGCTCTCTTCCGCTCCACCAGAATCATCGGCCACCGAATCCGGCACATCCTTGACTTCGGTGTTCGTCCAGCGTCTGAGAGTGCGGACGAATTCCTTTTCGGTCACCGGCTTGGACATGTAATCGTTCATGCCTGCGGCGAGACAACGTTCACGTTCGCCGGACATAGCGTGCGCGGTCATCGCCACTATTGGAGTGTTGGAGGAATCATCCTCCAGATTCCGAATGGCCGCGGTGGCTTCGCTGCCATCCATTTCCGGCATCTGGATGTCCATGTAGATGAGATCGAACACTTTGGTCTCCACTTTCTCCAGAGCTTCTCTCCCATTGCATGCAATCTCAACATCACAGCCCAGCAGGCGCAGCATGCCGAGCGCGACCTGTTGATTCACGGAGTTGTCCTCAACAATCAGAACCCGTGCGCTGAAATGATCGTCATTCTGCCCGGCTGCGTTTTGCATGGCCGATTCCGCAAGACTGTGCTGGGTGACCAGGGCCGCGGGCTGTCCGCTTTTGGCCACACCGATGGCAGCGGATAAAGCCTGCAGCAAAACACGCGAGCGCACCGGTTTGGTGAGGTAGCCTTCGAAGCCGGCAGCTTTGAATCGGTTCGCGTCCCCGCGCTGTCCCGCGGACGTCAGGAGTATCAGGACGGCATCGGAGATGGACGGCTCTTCCTTTATCAGCCTGCCAAGGCTTTCCCCGTCCATTCCCGGCATGTTCTGATCGACGAGGGCCGCATCAAAGGGATCTCCCTTCGCCGCGGCTTCTCTAAGGACGGTCACGGCCTCTACGCCGTTATTGCATTCCTTGCCTTCTATTCCTTCCGAAGAGAGTTCTTCGCTCAAAACCTTGCGGCTGATTTCATTGTCATCAACGATGAGAACTCTGAGGCCGTTCAGATCCGCAAGCGGCATTTCGGGCGCCGGCGGCTCTGCAGGCAAGGGCATCTTCAGTTCGAACCAGAAAGTAGAACCCTGGCCGGGCGAGCTTTCGAGCCCCATTCGGCCTCCCATGATCTGAATCAGCTCACGTGATATGGAAAGCCCGAGACCGGTACCGCCGTACTGGCGCGTAGTAGTGGAATCGGCCTGGGTGAACTTTTCAAAAACAGCTTCGTGGCGATCCCGGGGAATGCCTATACCGGTATCTTCGACCGAGAGCCGCAGTAGCGTGGACTCCTCCTGGCTCTCTGCTGCCTGCACACGGATGACCACATGGCCGGAGTGGGTAAATTTAATCGCATTGCCGGCCAGGTTGGTGATCACCTGCCGGATTCGGCCGGGGTCGCCGACAACATGCCGGGGAGCATCAGGTGTGTAATGAAGGATGAACTCGAGGCCCTTCTGCCGGGCACGATAGGCAAGGCTCTCTGTCACCTGATCGAGAGTGGCACGCAGATCAAAAGGAATGTGTTCGATGTCGAGCTTTCCTTCTTCGACCTTCGAGATATCGAGGATGTCATTCAGGATGGTGAGAAGTGATTCAGCGGAGGCGCGGACGACGTCTGCATACTCTCTCTGGTCTTCATCGAGGCCGGTCTTGAACAGCAGTTCGGTCATTCCGAGAACACCATTCATCGGAGTTCGGATTTCGTGCGACATGTTGGCGAGAAAGTCGCTTTTGGTGCGGCTGGCGGCCTCTGCAACCTTGATGGCCTCCCGCAGCTTTTCTTCACTTTCGAGTAGCTCGCGCTCGGCCTGTTCCCTCTTGCGTAGGTCTTCCTCCAATTGAGTGTTGGCTTGATTCAGTTGAGAGGTCCGTTCCTCTACTCGGGCCTCCAGCTCATCGCGGGCGTTTCGAAGTGCCTGTTCCGAGAGCTTACGCTCAGTGACATCACGGACGTGCAGCAGCGATGCCCGGGCACCGTCGTACTCGATACGGCTGCAACGGACTTCAACAGGAACGCTCACGCCATTCGAGCGTTTCACGGTCGCTGTGAAGGCATGAATTTCACCCTTTTTGAGCGAGCGCGAATCCATCGCTGCCTGCTCTCCGCCCACAAAAAGATCCAGCATGTTGGTACCGATAAGCTGGCCTCGGTCTCGGCCAAGAAGCTCCGTTGCTGCATGGCTGACATCGAGGATGGTCTCACGAGTATCGTGTATGAGAATCGGGTCGGGAGAGTTATCAAAGAGATCGCGAAACTGCTTCTGCCGCATACGCAGTGCGCCGGACATGCTGCTGAAGGACCTCGCCAATTCGCCCAGCTCATCACCCGAGCTGAGCATGGACGTGTCCAGGCCGGGTTCTTCACCTTCTGAGATCTTTTCCGTTGCCTGCGTCAGCAAACGAATCGGCCGGGTGATGCTGCGGGCCAGTGCAAAAGCAATCGCAAGCGCGGGCAGAATGGCCATGACAGCGATCAGCAGGATCGAATAATTGAGCTGCGCAATGGGCTTGAGAACCTCATCGACATCATGCCGGACAACCAGCCTCCACCCAAGGCCGGGCCACGAGCGATAGCCGTCTGAGCTGGCGTAAGAAAAAAGTCCTTCGCTGTCCCCATGCTGAGCCACAAAGAAGCCCCTGCGGCCCTTGAGCCCCGCAAAAAAATCCTCGGCGGACAGATCCGCAAGAAAGCGATACTCAAGGCTGGAGTAAATCAGCCGGGCACTGGCATCAATGAGGCGAATCTCAGAAGTTTCATAGCTGTCTGATGAAATCTGAGATTCCTGTACGATCCCGTCGAAGGCACACTCGCCCATGATGACGCCGATGAATCGCCGCTCCTGGTTGAAAACGCTGACGGCAACATCGATCACGTGTTTCTTTCCACTGACATCCAGCCGGGCGTTTGACACGTACCCGTTCTTTGTCTGAGCCTGCTGCCACCATGCTTCATCGCTGACCCTAAGAGTCGGCCTTCTGCCTGCCTGCGCCAAGAGAATGCCGAAACGATCGGTGATAAGAATATGCTCGAAAATCCGGTAGCCATATTTCTTCTCATGAAACTGAACGAACTCTTTTCCAAGCGTTCGGCTGATTTCGGAATCGAGCCAGACCTGCCAGGTGGCTGTGCCATCCTTGCTCGCGACCCTTTCTAACTGTGCCAGCGTGGCCTCCCGTTCAATGGGATCGAGCCCTTCAGTTTTGCTGTTCGCATTAGCGACCGCGCTCTGCACCCAGGGCTCCTGCGCAAGCATCTGTAACTCATCCACGCGGCGCACGATACCCGCATCCAGGCGTTTGATTTTTTCTTCGGCAAGCAGAACTGTACTGCGCCCAACAGACTCCATAAGGTCGCCTTTAGCCTGCCGTGCCGCAAACACGGCCAGGGCAACCATGAGTACCAGAATGGCCAGGAGGCCCAGTGCGAGCTTCAGTCCAAGCTTCATTGAAGTGGTTGTCAGGAATCAGGAATCTGAATTCAGGATTCAGGATCTCTGTCGCCAGTAAATCAGTAAAACTCACGTATGCATGTTGGAACAGAATCTGGTAGCGTGAAGGAGTAAGGTCTCAGCCAGCGTGTGGGAGTCCCAATACTCCGGAATCCCACAACTTTAATAATCCATCATTCCACTGGTGCGAACCTTAAAGGCTTCCTTTCTCTCTAATCCTTCTCTTAATCGAATTCTGAAGTTACGACCTCTTAAGAGCCCGATCTGGCAATCCCGATTAAGAGAGAGATTACGATAAAGATTAAGAGCCCAAGGCCAGAAATCCTTAAATTCGCAGCATCACCCCACAATTCCGTCACCCCCTCCCATCCCCCATGTCCACCATCCTCATTGTTGATGACAGCCCGGCAGACCGAATGGTGGTTAGCGCGTTCCTGAATGATCTTGCAGGCAAAATCATCGCGGTGGAAAGCGGTGAAGCTGCTTTGGCGATTGTCCAGGCACAGGAGGTCGACCTGGCGGTCACCGACTTCAAAATGCCGGGCATGGACGGTATCCAGACGCTGGTGAAGTTGCGGGAAGCCTGCCCGCAGTTGCCGGTTGTTATGGTCACTGGGTCGCTGGATACTGACAGTGCAATCCAGGCGATGCTGAATGGCGCGTTCGATTACCTGACGAAGCCCGTCGAGAAAGAGATCCTAAGAGAGGTCGCCACCAAGGCCATCGACCTCGGCGATCGAATAAAAATACAGGTGGAATTTGAAGCACCGCAGCCTGCAAAAGGCGAGCGTCTGATAGGGCGTTCAAAACCTATGCTCGATGTTTACAAGAGTATCGGGCAGTCCGCGGCTTCCGACGCGACCGTCCTGATTACCGGCGACAGCGGCACAGGCAAAGAACTCGTCGCCCGGGCCATTCATCAGCACAGTAAACGCAACCGTTCAGCCCTGGTCATTGTGAATTGCGCGTCGCTGCCGGACAGCATCCTGGAGAGCGAGCTCTTCGGTCATGAAAAGGGCTCGTTTACCGACGCGCACGAGCAGCGCATCGGCCGCTTCGAACAGGCGGATGGCGGCACGATTTTCCTTGACGAGATTGGTGAGATGTCGCCAATGACGCAGGCCAAGGTGCTGCGAGTGATTCAGGAGAAGACATTCGAGCGAGTGGGCGGATCAGCAACGCTTAGCTGCGACGTCCGGCTCATCGCCGCGACCAATCGCAACCTGGCTGTAGAAGTCGAGGAAGGACGATTCCGGGAAGATCTCTATTTTCGCCTGAACGTGGTCCAACTTCATCTCCCACCCCTGCGTACTCGTAAAGAAGATTTGCCGGAGCTCTGCGAGTACCTGTTGGGGCAGGTCACTCACGAATCGGGTAAACCATCCGCGTTGCTGTCCGTGGACGCGATGAAGCATCTGCTTGATTACGACTGGCCGGGGAATATCCGGCAATTGCGGAACTCCCTCGCAAGCGCAGCAATCTCCGCACCGGGCGGCATCATTCTGCCTGAACATCTAAACATCATTGACAAGAACTCTGGCTCGCCCGATGGCCCTGTCGCACTGGACCCGCAGAAGCTGAATGCTATCAACGAAGACCTTTACGAGCAGATGAAGGATGAGTTCGAACGCGAGCTCTTCAAATACGCGTTGAGAAGAACTGATGGCAACAAAGTTCATGCATCAAAGCTTCTCGGTGTCTCGCGCAATTACCTGCGCAAGCGGCTTGGGGAATTCGGCGAAGACTGAATCACAGCTCAACCCACACCTGTTTCTCGGCTGCATCCAAAGCCGCCAGATTCACTTGCAGCGTCTGGATGCCTTCCTCGAGGCTGCATGCGGGGCCGCCCTTGCCCTCGATGAAATCCATAAAGTGAGTCGCCTGCCACATGAAGGGATCATCGCGAGCCGGCAGCTCGAATGTCTCGATGCGCCAGTCGCCGCCGGGACTGTCCATCCACGCGCACGTACCGTTATGCACTTCGACTCGAACCGTTCCTCGCTCGCACGCGACCGTATAGACACCCTCGTTCGGGGCCATGAACTGATTGCAGCTATAGGAAGCCATCACCTCTCCGTGTCTGGCCAGTACGTGGGCCGTATCCTCCACTTCGACCCCTTCAAGCACCTGATGCGCCGCGTCGCAGGTTAACCGTTCAATTGGACCAAACAGCCACTCGCCCACGTTTAGCGTATGGGTTAACGCGTCCTGAATCGCGCCACCACCGGTAGCATGATCCGTGTAATAGATCTCACGATACGCCGGCCGGTGGGTAGGAAAATGCTGGCCACCATTCACGATGAGTTGCATCGGCCGGCCGAGCGATCCCTCCGTTAAAATCTCACGCATCATTCGCAGTCCCGGATGATGGCGCCACACGTAAGCAACTGCCGCACGCAAATGTTTCTCATCGATGACCTGCCGGAGCTCTTGAACACCATCCATGGAGGTGCTCAGCGGCTTCTCAATCAGCAGGTGCCGGCCATATCCGGCCATATCGAGAGCGAGCGGAACATGCAAATGCGCGGGCACACAGATGACCGCGGCATCAAAGTTGTGCCCATCGGTGGCCCCGGTCGATACAAACGCGGGCACGCCGTACCGGTCTGCGATCGTCGATCGCAGTTCATCATTCACCTCGCAGAAACTGACCTCCGCGCGCCCGGTAGCCTGGAAGCAGCGAATGTGACGCTCACCGATCGATCCCGAGCCGATGACGAGGATTCTGTGTCTGGGCATACCGAATTAGCGAAGACGACCGAACTGTGCCATGACTTCCTTACACTTGCAGAAAACGCCGCGGCATTCCTTTTCGTCGCCAATCGACGCCCGAATCAGCGGCAAGCTCTCAGAGCGTCAGATACATATCAAAGTTATTTCCGCGACTTTCGAACTCGCCCGCGATGACGAACCCGAATTTCTCGTAAAAGTAAATGCCCCTCTCGTTCACACTTCGGACCCCGCCCATAAGAACCACGTGGCGGCGCCCTTCCCGGCGTGCGATTTCTATTGTTTCCCGGAACAGCAATGAGCCCAGTCCCCGATCCTGGTAATCGTCCGCGACCGACGGTGCGATAAGGCAGTCCTGTGCGTCATCGAGATCGAAGCCGAAGCCTCGATAGCGTTGAATCGTGCCTTCGGGAATACCAAACCTCAAAAGGAAATATCCGACAACCCGGGACCGGCCTTCCATCTCGCTGATTCCAATCATGCGGAGTGTTTCCCTGGGATCGAGTTCCTCGCAGAGCCTGTCCGCGGTCTTCTGATCGAAAGGGTGCGGCCCAAACATATCCCTCGTTTCAGCACTCAAGTTGATGAAATACACTCCGAGCAGTTTGGTGTCGTCCATGGCGAGAGGGCGGAACAGCACTTCTTCACCGGCCCCCGTAGTAACGGTGGAAGTGATAATCGAAGGGGTTTGGATAATGTCGTCGACGGTAACTGGCGTGCTCACTATGGCCTCACAATAGATCCATCAGGGCGGCGGTCAGGTTCGTAACGGTGTGGTTGGCTGACAGCTTCGGTATCCAGCAGAGCGGCGGCTTTCTCTTCATTGATGTCGATGCCCAAGCCCGGATTCTCATTCGGGTACATGTAGCCACCCCTGATCTCCGCGTGGCCGGGGAAGGCTTCCAGCTCCGCGTCAGTAAAGTGGTTTTCTTCCTGAATCCCGAAGCTGGTGCTCGCCATGTCCAGGTGGCACGCGGCTAACTGGTTCACCGGGTCGTTGTCCGCGCCCTCCTGCCATGCGGTCTGAATGCCGAACCATTCGCAGAGCACGGCGATCTTGCGGCACTGGGT
>JASLXP010000916.1 GCA_030740295.1 Planctomycetota bacterium | reverse complement strand
TTGATGCGGATCGAAGGCATGGGGACGCGAGAATTGAATGGTGAATGGTGAATGGTGAATGGCAAATTGTGATTACCAACCTTCTCTGGCTAACCCGCCGCTGCTTCCGACATGGCCTCTGTCACCAATCTTCGCTTCTCTTCCACGCGGAGGCATTCGTATTGGTTCTCGCGCATGAAGCGACCGGCAAGGGCGATGGCCTCTTTCTCGGTTATGAGGCCATCGTTGACCTCTCCTTCGAGGGCGTGAGTGAGCCACCTGCGGGCTTGCCAGGCGTAAGCGATGGCTGAGGCTGGATGCCGGGTGTCCCCACCAAAGATGAATATCTTGTTGGATGGAGCTGCGTGAATGAAGCGGCGAACGAAATCAGATGATGAATACGGATCGATGCTCCAGGCCCAGCAAAGGTCGGGATAGACGTTTGGGTAATGTTTGGCAAGAGCGACAAGCTCGTCGTTGTACGGATACGAAATGTGCATCAAAACGAACCGGGCATCGATGTACTTGGCGAGCATGTTACACATGTTGCCGCATCGGATGTAGTCCACCGGCATGCGGCTGTGCCCCGCGTAATAGCCAGTGTGGGTCTTGAAGGCCAGATCGTGATCGATACCAAGCTCGACGCCCCGTGCCCAGCACCAGTCGCCGAGGCAGAGACGGTCTTCTTCACTCTGCTCCTTCGGATTCGAGAGATACGCATTCAGCGCGCTTTCTGCCTCAGTGTCGCTGCGGTCATACCACCGGAGAGTCCGGCCGTAAGCGTGCTGTGCCTTGATGGCGATGGCGCAGCGGGCGTATTTATCGAACACCGCCCCCATCGCATCTTTCAGCGTTTTCAGGTCGGTCACTTCAATGCCGGTCTCTTTGGCCAGGGCACTGAAATCGGGATTGCCTCCACAGAATGAAGCCCACGAAAGATCGTAGAAGAAGAAATCAGGCCCGGATTCATCGGGCAGGCAGGGCCAGGAGAAATCGTCCGTCTGCACGTGATCCAGGTTGCCCATCTCGCGCAGCATCGCGTGGCGCTTGCCCGGTCCGAGCCACTGCTGGTGGAGTTCTTGCGCAGAATCGAGAGTGTCCGGCGTGATCTCTTCCATCTTGTAGAGATGTCTTGCGATGTAGAGCACCGCTTCGCCATACCCGGTGTGTTTGGATGCTTCCCATGCTTTTCGAACTCCTTCGAAGCGGGTCTTGATATCCGGATCATTTGAATCGGTCAGCGCGTTTACTGCATCAGGTTTCGCTCCCGCGACGATGAGATCGGCCGTGACGTAATTGGCAAAAAGGTTCTGCAGAATGTCTGGCGGATTGTCGATGTAATCCTGTTCTCTGCACTGGTGTTCGTGGGAATCGACGAGCGGGGTCTGTTGGATGTATTGGGCGAGTTCGCTGGACATGGGATGAAGGAAAGATGATGAATGAAGGGAACGATTGTTTTGAGGGGCGAAGATTGGATGAATGAGCAGCGGCTGTCAAGGAGGGTGTTCAGTGTGAAGAGGATTGAAGATTCACGGGATTCAGGGCCCAGGATTCATGGGATTCTGGATTCTGGATTCTGTCGGTCCAGGCTTTACGGGATTCAGGATTCAGCGGATTCGGGATTCACGGATTCGGGAAGGGGAATTCCTGCTGACCGCTTTTCTTTTTCTGCTGTCCCATAGTGTTGCGCTCCCAGAATACGCCGCCGGAGTAGCCCTGGATGGAGTCGTCGGATTCCGCCATTTCGAGTCGTTTCCCTGCGAGGCAGCAGTAGGTCTCATCCAGTTCGATACCGAAGAATTGGCGACCGAGTTTGCGCGAC
>JASLXP010000915.1 GCA_030740295.1 Planctomycetota bacterium | reverse complement strand
TTCATTTCCTCCCATTCGTCGCGATTCTGAACCGGAAAACGATGCCACTTTCTCGTGACAAAGTCCTTGGCAGACCGGATGTAGGTGTAGTCGAATGTGTCTGAGATTTCCGTGATGGCGCCCATCCAGTCCCGGACGATGTAGTGCCCATCTTTGTGCTCGATAATCTTCTCTTCAAAGGTCGGAATCATCTTGAACGAGACACCCGCACTGGTCTGGGGTTTGGTCTTCGGCGCTTCGAAATCGAGGATCTCATGGAGCGCTTGCATGTAATACTGATCCGGAGACAGCCCCTGTGTGTGCCATGCCGCCCGTGTAGATTCTCGCGGCCCGCCCGGTGAAAACGGGATTTTATCCGGTCGTCCGAACAGGATGGTTTCCAGGTAACGTTCGCGTGGTGTCATGATTAATCCTGCAGCGTTAAGGAATCTAACACAATACCAAATACTTCAGAATGCCTGCTACCGCGTTGTGGCGATGGTCTCTGTGGAATGTAGAACGCGAGAGACGGCGAGGAAGAGGCGGAACTGTCATTACTTCGCAATCCCGATTCCGAACGCATTCTACTGGATTATCCCCGTTCCACATTCCCATCCCAGATTCCAGACCCACCTTCTTTGCACGCGATGTCGGCATTCGCTGCAAGATTTACCCGTCTGAGCCGGCGGATAAACGATTCGACAATTCAGTCAGATGGGAGGCAGCAGGAACATCTCCCGGAAAATTCTCGTTATGTTGCAGCGGACGGCTCTGGATGGCTGGCCTTGTGTGCATCCACTGGCTCAACAAAAATGTCGCTGGCGATGCTTGTCTCCAGGGCAAGCTCCGTTTCGCCGATTCGGATGACACATGCAGGACGATGCTGGATGACGGTGACCTCACTGCCGGGCACGAGACCAAACGCGGCGAGAGAGTTTCGCCGAGTCTTATGGTGGCTCATAACTTTAACGCGAGCCGCCCTGCCGGGCTCGATCCCGGTCATAGGCACCACTCTGCAGTCTGAGCCATTAGTTTTGTTTTGAAAGATGCGGCGAAACCAGGAAACGGGATTCCTAGTCTCGGAAAACTCGTAATCACACCCCGGGCAGCGTACGAGATTGCACATGGAGGACACCGGACAGCCGTGGTCACAGGCAGCGGTCGAGCGATCGAACTCGAAGCCACACATCGGACAGTGATAGAAAGGAGAATCTTCAGGCACGGTTACACTCCGAGGAAACCTCCCAATCGATGCACAAGGCCACCGACCAGGAATGAAAAGGGAAATATGAAGGCGACCATGGCCCACGCTACTTTGCGGCCAAACTCTTTCGCGATCATGAAAAAGGTAGCAATACAGGGCATGAATAACGTGATGGTAACCATGGATACCAGAACCTGATGTGGGCTCAGCAGCGGATCGGGCCCCATGGCCGCATCAAGGAGGTACACTGCCCCAAAATCTCTGCGCATGAACCCGATAAGAAACGCGTTGGATGTCTCGATCGGGAGGCCGAGCCAACCGGATACGACGGGCTCACCCACTGTCGATATCCAGTCCAAGGCGCCGAATCGATCCAGCAGGAAGAGGATCGCCGTTCCGATGATGAAGAGCGGAATCACCTCTTTCATGTACCACTCCAACCGGCCAAAAGTCTTTGCAATGATGTTGCCGAATTGCGGCCAGCGAATCGGAGGGATTTCCAGAATAAAGTCACTCGATTCGCCCGGAAACGCCTTCGAGCCAAGCCAGCCGACCACGAGCATGACAGAGACCATCAATGCAACCCAAACCATCGCGGCAGTGAATGAGAGGCGCGCCATCATGGCCAGCAGGACGCCTAATTGAGCAGAGCAAGGCACGGCCAGCGCAAGCAGAAGAGTCGTCACCAGGCGTTCCTTCTTCGAGTCGAGAATGCGAGTGGTCATTGTGGCCATTGTGTCGCACCCCAAGCCGAGAATCATAGGAAGGACTGCCTTGCCATTGAGTCCCATAAGGCGGAAGAGCCGGTTCACCATGATGGCCAGACGGGGCATGTAGCCGGAATCCTCCAATAAACTGAAGGCCACGAAGAATGTAGCGACAATGGGAAGAACAATGGCTATCCCATAGCTCAAGGCCATAGTGAACAAGCCATACTCGCCAACGAGAAAATCATAAACAAAGCGGCAGCACTGCTGGAAAAAAGTCAGCGGCTCCTGCGGCAGTGTATAAGAGGAAGTGATGCAATCGCGAGGGCTGGTGAAGAGCTCGATCTCGTGAACCGGAGTCAGTGGGATGGAGACCGCGAGTTCAACAGTTTCCACTTCGTTTGTGTGCGGAAAAGGCAGGACGCTATTGGCCACATTGATCAGCAAGGGATTAATCCGCTGCTGAAAGAGACCTGTTTCCATGGCATCGACGAGTGTCCCTGCGCCGAACATGCCCACGAACCAGAAAAGCCCGAGCAGAACGATCAGCAGGAGCAACAGCCCCCGGATGGGCTGAGTCGCCATATAACCCAGGCGGGCGCCTATCGACGGACTGTCAGGCCTGGTCAGCTTGTAGGTCTTCGCCAGGATCTGATTCGCTTCATCAAGGAGCGAACAGTTCCTTTCAAACTCGTCCGTGCTGGTTCCCTCTTGCGCCTGCACTTTCACGGGCGCGGCCTTGGTCACCGCAGAGACCACTTCATCGGTGCCTTCATTGCGGACCGCAACCGTGGTGATGACCGGCACGCCCAGCAACTCGCTCAGCTTTTCAGTGTCGATACTGCCACCAATGTGGGCGAGCTCATCGGCCATATTCAGAACGAGAATCTGGGGCCGGTTTAAGTCACTCAGTTTCAGTGTCAGGAAGAGGGCCCGTCGAAGATTCTTTGCATCCGCCACCTGGACGATCACTGATTTGGGGTGGCTCTCGATGATTTCACTGGCTACTCTGGCGTCTTCAGACCGTGGGGAGAGATCGTTGATGCCAGGCGTATCGATGACCTGTCCTGGAATCTCCGGATATCGCGATTGTGCCCGCACGACATCGACCGTAGTCCCCGGGTAGTTCGAAACTGTGACGTAGCGGTTTGTGAGGTTTTTGAAAAGTGCGCTCTTGCCGACGTTGGGATTGCCGATCAACAGGATATCCTGTTGGCCCTCAACAGGCACTGTAGAATCAGCGGCGGTGGCAAGGGACATTGCGAAATTACTAGAAAGTCGTTAAGAACGTAAGCTTAGACAAGGCAGCGGTGTGGGAAGGGCCGCCCTGAATTTCCTGCAATTGAGAATCAGTCTCAATTTTGGTAGGATTGTATGCAGCAAATTTCATGCTTCAAGGAGCTGAGTGATTTTTTTTCAGAGAGCGCTTTTGACCATTCCCGCATCCTGTCTTCCAGTTTCCTGTCCAACCGTAGTCGTTGCACGGGGAACATCATTTGCGCCGGAGGCCACCACCTCCCGATGCGCAGATTTTTCAGTGCAGGCCTGCTGATAAAGGTTCATAATCTCTGCAGGAGACCTCATTCTGCAGCAGGGCGGAGTTCCAATACGGAACTGCAGCGGAAGCGCCAACATCTGCAGCCATACGACAGTTTACTCTTGTTTACGTGCTGCCTGTTTCCGCTGACTCTTAATCCGGAAAACACATCGAATGACACCTTCACCACACAGATTCCACATTCCGGTGATGGGCACCGGACACTCAGCGGACAGCCCGATTCGTGTCGGCCATCTAGGCATTTCTTCCGTTATCTCGCTTGTGGATGACATTCTCCTCTACCGGCTCAGCAAGCATTATCGCGAAGAGTATGGTCTGCCGGTATTCAAGGTTTCAGCCAACGAGCCGGATGCCCGCGCCAAGCGAATCACAGCATACCTGGACACGGTCCACGAAATCGTGGAAACGCGCTTCGAATCCACACGCAATCAGTCCTTCTTCGAGGACAACGAGAAGCGCCATTACTTCGAACTGCTGCCCGATGATTGCGAGTTGAAGCAGGATTATCTCCGTCTGCTGGCCATGGACGATGGGCCAGAGCGCATTGCTCTTGCCAAAGATCTGACGGATCGGATGAGCCCGGGCTCGATAGATGTCAATATCATGGTCAAGCTCGACAGGCGGCACACGAACGGCCATGGTCAACCGCTCGGACCGGAATTCAGCGACGCGAAAGCCGCGCTGAGAGGATTTGCGAACAGCCGGCCGCAATCCGCCCTGGTTCTCTCCGCGGGGATTAATCGAGACCTCATCAAGCTGATGGCGGTGCTCCCCAATTTTTACCGAAACGAAGAGGGCGTGATTGAGAAGAAGCTCATCCTCAAAGTGAGTGACTTTCGATCCGCGATGCTGCAGGGCAAAGTGCTCGCCCAGCTCGGACTCGAAGTGGCCGAATACAGAATCGAATCCGGGCTCAACTGCGGCGGCCATGCCTTCCCCACCAAAGGGGTCTTGATGCCCGCCGCGCTTAAGGAATTTCAGGAAAAACGCTCGCAGTTGACGACGTCCCTGCAGCCGGCCGTGAAGAAGTTTTACGACAAAAAAGGCTGGAATTTCCCTGAGTCCGCGCTTGAAGCCCGTCCACTCCTCTCCGTACAGGGTGGCATCGGCAACCACGGCGAAGCTCAACGCATGTATCGCGATTTTGACGCTGACCTGACCGGCTGGGGAACGCCGTTTCTGCTTGTGCCGGAGGCCACGTGCGTCGATCACTCGACCCTGGAGAGCCTCAAGGATGCTGGTGATGACGAACTCTATGTAAGCCATGCTTCCCCTCTGGGTATCCCGTTCAACAACCTGCGCACCTCAGGCTCGGAGCTGTGCACCCAGGAACAGAACGAAAGAGGGGAACCCGGCTCCAAATGCTCCAAACACTTTCTTATCAGCAACACAGAATTCACTGAAGAGCCTATCTGCGCCAGCTCCCAGCAATACCAGAAGCTGAAGCTTGAAGAGATTGAAAAAATGGATGTCGCAGACGAGGAGAAACAGAGGCTCCGCACTGGTGTCACTGAGAAGTCATGCATCTGCGATCACCTTGGCAACGGCGCGCTGATCTCCCTCGGCCTGGCCGAGGCCGAAGATGCACCACAGGCCATCTGCCCAGGCCCCAATCTTGCCTGGTTCAACCGTACCTATACATTGAAAGAGATGGTTGACCACATCTACGGCAGAGGAGAATGTTTTGTCCCTGAAGACCGGCCGCACATGTTTGCTAAAGAAATCGAGATGTACGTAGACCAGTACATCGAGCAGTCAGGTTGTTGCCATTCGCCGGCAGAAGTCAAAGCACTCAAACAATACAGAACCAATCTCGAGGAAGGCATGGAGCTCTGTCTCACCATAGCACAAGGCGAAGCACTGCCCGGCGAGAACCTGGCCTCTATTCCGCCCTGTGTCGCAGAACAGAAAACGCGCATCGAGCAGGCGGATGCAGTCACAACAACCTGATTCTTGTTTGGCCCGGAACTCGCTGTCCGCATCGTGAATTCCGCATCCGCGTTCAGGGACCTTCATGTCGCTCCTCTTCCTTACCCCAGCCATACTCGGGGGCCTGCTGGCGCTCGGCATTCCCGTGCTGCTTCACCTTCGGCCGCGGTCGAAGATGCGGAGGATTCCCTTTGCCGCGATGCGGTTCCTCCAGCCTGCTATGCGGCGGAGCTCACGGCGGCTGCGTATTCAGAATATCTTGTTGCTGCTGGTAAGGCTTGCGGTTCTGCTGCTCGTGGTGATGGCGTTGGCGAGACCTGTGTTGAAGAAAACAGGGGGAGCAGTCGGAGAGATTGACGGGCCGACGGATATGGTCGTTGTGCTCGACGCTTCGATGAGTATGCAATGTCGCGATGGGCATCTCTCTCGATTCGAGAGGGGCAAGGCGAGGGTCGACGAGATTTTGCAGGTGCTTGATGAGTCAGATTCCGCAGGGCTGGTCGTTGCCGGCGAAAACATCGATGTACCTGAGGAACTGACCCCTGAGATAGAGCAAATTCGCGAGAGACTTGCCACTACCCGTCCCTCACTTTCCCGCGCATCGATGCCCGAGGCCATCTCTGTTGCGCTGCAAATGTTGCAGAAGTCCCAAACGGCCAACAGAGAAATCTGCGTGGTGTCGGATCGACAGCAGGCAAGCTGGCAGGGCGATGTGAAAGAGCTGGATCTGCCGGACTTCAAAGACAGATTGAACATCTACGTTATTGATGTAGGCGGGGTTACATCCGAGGATGCCGAAGAGGCCGGAGAGCGGCGCGGCAACCTGGCGATTATTCGCACGGAAGCGCCTTCCGAAGTCAAATCACGGGGCCGGCCGGTGGCCTTTACAGCGGAAATCCAGAACTTCGGAGAAGCGGATGCAGACGTTATCGTGCGGTTGGCTATTGATGGAAAATATCAGGCGGAAAAACCTCTAACAGTGCCGTTCGGCGGCTCTGCCAAGGTGACTATTCATCATCCCCTCGAGCAGGCAGGCATGCGTCAGGGATTCTTTCAACTTGACGGCGATCCGCTCGAAGCAGACGACCGCCGACACTTTGCGGTGACCGTCCACGATGGCGTCCCGGTGCTTGTCGTCGATGGCGCGCCGTCAGAGATAACGTTCCGCAGCGAGACCTATTTCTTGTCCTCTGCTTTGTCCCCGGGAGGCAGCGAGAGCGCGCTGTCCCCATTCATCCCAAAGGTCATCAAATCGGGCCAAATCTCGTCCGAAGACCTGTCACGCTACGAAGCTGTCATTCTGGCAAACGTCGCCAAACTGCAGGCAAATGATGTTTCAAAGCTGCAGAGCCATGTAAACGCAGGAGGCCGAATGCTCATCTTCCCCGGCGATCGTACGGACATCCCCTGGCACAACCAGGCCCTTGCGTCCGGCGAGGGGGGCCTCTTGCCGGCGGGGTTCGGCAAGCCTGCCGGTGAGGCTTCCGATGCTGAAAGCGCGCTGAAGCTCACTCAATGGGATAATCAACATCCCATCTTCAAGCCCTTCGATGGGGAGAAGGCCGGCGACCTTTCACACTTTCGATTTCATAGGGTTCACACGCTCCTCAACGAGGGCCGCTCTGACAGCCGGGTGCTGGCAAGCTTTGATAACGGCAGCCCCGCGCTCATCGAGGCCAATCGCGGGCTGGGTAAAGTGCTGGTGGCCGCTTTCCCTGTAGATGCGGATTGGGGAAATCTGCCCCTCAAGACCAGTTTTGTGCCTTTCATTCATCATGTCACCCAGTTTCTGACGGGCGGAACGCATTTCGGCCGCAATTACATCGTTGGAGAGAGCATTCCATTTGCTCTTGACCTGGCGGATTTCGGCACACGCATAGCCGTGAAGACTCCGTCGGGCATCGAGCACAAACTCAAAGGCGTTCTGCAGGGAAACATGGTCGTGGCGCATTTCAATGAAACCAGTGAGCCGGGCACCTATGTGGCTCAGTTTTCCGGCACGGAGCGTGAAAAGTTTTCGCAGTTCGCTGTCAACGTGGACACAAAAGAATCCGACTTGAGCCAGACTTCCAATGCTGTCTTACGAAAGGTGTTAAAGGGGGTGCCCCTCAGCATCGTGCAGGAATCTCAGCCGGTGGCTGCATTTTTGCTAAAAGAGCGTCGAGGTATTCGTCTTTCGCTGCCGTTACTCTACGCGGCCTTCGCTCTTTACTTGATCGAATCCTTCCTCTCCGGACGCTTCGCCCCCCAGCCGGAGACCATTCGAAACGAGGAAGACCAGGTCGGTAAGTTTGCAGGAGTCTCGGTAAGAGTAGGCCAGGATGCTGAGCCTGCTCCGGCACACTAACGAATCTCGCCCCTGAACAGACAGGTCCGCAGGGACAAGTGGAGACTGGCTTGTCCCTGTGTTCCGAGCTTTTTCGACGCTGGAGCCTTCATGAGTCTGTTCGGTAGCCAATACGAATGGAATTTTGCCAACCCTTTCACCCCGGTGGCGCTTGGGGTTGGTGTTTTCGTTCTTGTGCTGATGGCCATCTTTTGCGTACGCGCCTACCGAATCAGAAAACGTGCGTTCTGGATGCTGCCGACCGGTGTGCGATTCCTGGCGGTCGGGCTCCTCGCCCTGTGCATCTCGCAGCCGAATCTCAAATCAACCCGTACCATCATTCACGAAGGCCGCGTCGCCGTTTTGCTCGATACATCGACAAGCATGAGCCTGCCCGATCTGCCAAACGGCCGGACACGCATCGAACAGGCTAAACGTCTCCTCAACGGGAAAGATGCCGATCTGCTGGATGACCTCTCCCGCAAGTTTGATGTGGAGCTGTTCACCTTCGCCGACCAGGCGAGCAGTCTACCCAACGATTCCCTCAAAGATGCGGCCGCGGATGGCCCGCTGACCAACGTTGCGCAGGCGCTCCGAACGGCCAATTCCAGAAGAGGCTCTTCCCCCATGGCGGGCATCGTGCTCATCAGTGACGGGCAGGACAATCGTTCCGCAGACGTGGTGAAGCTGGCCCAGGCCGGCGTGCCGATTTTCAGCATCGGTGTGGGTGCCCATCATGATGCAGCGGCAAAAGACCTGGCGCTCACGGATCTGCAGGTCGAGAAACTGGTCGAAGCAGGCAGCACGGTCGTTGTGGAGCTGGCCGTCAGGTCTCGCGGCATTTCTGCTGTCACACCGCTTTCGCTCAGATCGGCCGGCAAAGAGATCGCCACCGGGCTGGCCAGCGTGAAGCCGGACGAGGTCGAGACCGTGCGGTTGTCATTCGTTGCCCGAGAACCGGGGCAATTCGTGTACACGGTCTCTACGCCCGCTATCAAAGACGAGCTGACCGCGGTGAACAACCGTATTTCCTTCAGCATCGAGGTCATCGACCGCTCTTACCAAATCCTCTACATCGAGGGCGCCATGCGGTGGGAATACAAGTTTCTGCGGCGCCTCCTGGCGATGGACAAAGATACTTCCATCGAAAGCTACCTGCGCGTGGGCCCAACCAGGTTCTTTCACCAGACGACAAAAGAAACGGACGCCGAAGCATCCGGGCATCAAGGCGCACTGCCCCTCAACGCGGCCGCTCTGAAGGAGTTTGATCTGGTCATTCTGGGTGACATCGAGTCGAAGCAGTTTGAGGACAAGCAACTGCGGGCCGTGACCGATTTCGTGAAAAGCGGCGGCGCGCTGCTGATGCTGGGAGGCAAACAGACGCTGGCCTCCGGCGGCTACGAAGGCACTCCGATAGAGAAGGCATTGCCGATTGCAGTCAAACCCATTGGGGACATTCAGGCCGAAGGTGAGTTTCGGCCAATCCTCACGCCAGACGGTTCGCAGCATTCGATTCTCCAATTGTCGCCCGACCCTGACGAGAATCGCAGTCTCTGGGCATCGCTGCCCGGCCTGTCCGGCTCGAATCGATTGGGCGAGGCCAAACCGGCCGCGAGTGTGCTGCTGGTTCGGCGTTCTGCCCGGCGCATCCTCAAGCCCGACACCATTCTCGCTGTACAGCGCTACGGCAAAGGCAAGACCGCGGTGATGGCCGTCGATACCACCTGGCACTGGGATTTTGAATCTCTCGGCCGTGGGGGCGATTCCACTGCGTATCAGCAATTCTGGTCCCAGCTCATCCGCTGGCTCATGCCTGACCCGGAGGACGATCCCCGCAACGAACAGCCGCTCCGCCTGGCAACCGACAAGCAGGAATACCGGATCACCGATCCCATCCGCATCGAAGCCCGAATCATTCAGACTGCGGAATCCACACCGGATCTGAAGGCCACGTTGACCGGCCCCGACGGCGCGTCTTCTCCACTTTCTTTTCAAAGGGCAGACGAAGCATCGAGATACGAGACAGTCTTCACGCCCCGTACCGCCGGTCAATTCCAGGTTTCCGCGAAATTGCACTCGGGGGGAGAATTGATCGCCACCGACGCGGTCTCCTTCCTCGTAGGCGAGGCTTCCATCGAAATGGAAAAGACCGACCTCAACGAAAAACTCCTGACCACGATCTCCCAGATAAGCGGCGGCTCATATCTCACACCGGAAAACTGCAACGAGCTCATCAAACAGATCCCCCAAATAAAGAAAGAGGTCGTCCAGACCCAGCGTGTCCGCCTCTGGAACAGTCCACTCCTCCTCGTCTGCTTCATTGCCTTCGCGGCAGCCGAGTGGACCGTCCGCCGTTATGCAGTCGGAGATTCATGAAAAATGTCCAGAATCGTGTATCCTGTATCCTGAAATTCTCAACATTCCATTTCCCACTCTCTTTACCCCACAAACTCATTTTTTTCCTGAGGAGTAATCACATGCTACGTACCGCTATCCAAGCCTTCGCCATTGCGGCGTTCGTTGTCACCTTCCACACCAGTGTCGCCTTCGGACAGAGCAAGGGCGGCGCCCGGGGCATGTGTGGGCCGCCACCAAAGGCAAAGCCTCAGCGCATCTCCGGCGGTGAAAGTGCCAAACCGCCAGGAGGGCCATCCAAGCTGCCTTGCGCACCCACGCGCCGAACTGAAAAGAAAATGCCGCCCGCGCCGCCGACCATTGCGGCCAAGATCAGCTTTGGTGCCAACCTTGACTGGATGACTGACCGCAACGACATCTTCAACCTGACCAAGCTGCTTGGCAGACAGTTCCAGACGCCGTTCCGCTCCATCGTGGTCGAATTCGGTTACCGCTTTGACCCTGCCGAGACGCCCATCGTTTACATGAGCGGACACAACGCGTTCAAACTCGACGCGTCCAAACGCCGCCTGATGCGCGACTTTATCGAGGGTGGGGGCACGCTCATTATGGATGCCTGTTGTGGCCGGAAGGAATTTGGCGAATCGGCCAAAGGTGAGGTCCGCAAGATGTTTCCAGATCGACGGTTCAAACGACTGCCGCTCGATCATCCCGTCTTCACCGCGCACCACGAAATCAAGAGAGTTTTCTATACCAAGCTGGTTACAGATCGTCCGGCTAACGAGCCCTTTCTTGAAGGTGTAGATATCGGCTGCCGAACGGCCGTTTTCTTCACGCCTTACGACCTCTCGTGCGGATGGGATCACCACACTCACCCTCACAGCAAGGGAGTGGTTTCATCGGATGCGATCAAGCTGGGCGTCAACATGCTAAGCTATGCCCTGGTCAACAGGAAGCAGGGCGAGACCCTCGCCATGGCCAAAGCGTACACAGACGTTGATGACAAACGTCGAGGAAAAGTGGTACTTGCACAGGTGAAATACAGCGGCGAATGGAATCGCCACGTCAGCTCCACCTCCAACCTGCTCGCCGATCTGGATAAGAATTTTCCAGCAGACGTGAAGTACGAACGCAAGGATCTTTCCCTGACCGATCCCAAACTGTTCTCGAATCCGGCGCTGTTTATGACCGGTCACGACGAATTCAAACTTACCGATCCCGAAGTGGCCGCCCTCCGAAAATACCTGGAGGGTGGAGGAACGCTCCTCGCCGAAAGCTGCTGCGGTCGTGAGGATTTCGATTTCGCTTTCCGCCGAGAGATGGGCCGTGTGTTGCCCAAGCAGAAGCTCAAACTGCTCACGCCTGCACACTCACTCTTCAAGATCGGCTACGACATCACCAAGACAAGCTTGCCCGAACACATCGCGGCCAAGCATTCAAACATCACTCACCCATACCTCGAAGGCGTCGACGTCAAAGGCTCGACAGCCGTCATCTACAGCCGCTATAGCCTGAGCTGTGGCTGGGAAGAGGAAGACTGCAAGTACTGCCTGGGCTACGACTCAGAAGCCGCCATCAAGATTGGCGTTAATGTACTCGGGTACGCTTTATCGCATTAAGAACGATTCAAGGTTCAAGGTTCAAGGTCTATCAAAGATATGACCTTGAACCTCTGAACTTCTGAAGCTTTGAAGATTGGTCGATGAGCCCTGCAACTGCACACAGTCGTGCAAAACCTCCGTACCTCTCGAAGCACTTTTTTCGTGAGGAGTAAAATGTTCATGTTGCGCAATTCCATCCAGGCACTCGCCATTGCGGCGTTCATTGCCACCTTCCATACCAGTGTCGCTTTCGGACAGAGTAAAGGAGGCGCCCGGGGCATGTGCGGGCCGCCACCAAAGCCCAAGCCTCAGCGCATCGCCGGGGGGGAAAGTGCCAAGCCCCCAGGACGAGGGGTATCCAAGCTGCCTTGCGCTCCGACTCGCCGAACTGAAAAGAAGATGCCGCCCGCGCCGTCGACGATTGCGGCCAAGATCAGCTTTGGCGCTAACCTCGACTGGATGACTGACCGCAACGACATCTTCAACCTGACCAAGTTGCTTGGCAGACAGTTCCAGACGCCGTTTCGCTCTATCGTGGTCGAATTCGGTTACCGCTTCGACCCTGCGGAGACGCCCATCGTTTACATGAGCGGGCACAACGCTTTCAAACTCGACGGGGCCAAGCGCCGCCTGATGCGCGACTTTATCGAAGGTGGGGGCACGCTCATCATGGATGCTTGTTGTGGCCGGAAGGAATTTGCCAAATCGGCCAAAACTGAGGTGCGCAAAATGTTTCCGGATCGGCGGTTTAAGCGATTGCCGCTCGACCATCCTGTCTTCACCGCGCACCACGAAATCAAGAGAGTTTTCTACACCAAGCTGGTCACAGATCGCCCGGCTAACCAGCCTTATCTCGAAGGTGTCGATATCGGCTGCAGGACGGCCGTCTTCTTTACACCTTACGACCTGTCGTGTGGATGGGATCACCACACTCACCCTCACAGCAAAGGGGTGGTTTCACCGGATGCGATCAAGCTGGGTGTCAATATGCTCAGCTATGCCCTGGTCAACAGGAAGCAGGGCGAGATCCTGGCAATGGCCAAGTCGTACAAAGACGCCGACGACAAACGTCGCGGCAAAGTGGTCCTGGCACGGGTGAAGTACAGCGGCGAATGGAATCGACACGTAAGCTCCATCGCCAACCTGCTCTCTGACCTGGACAAGAACTTTCCGGCAGACGTGAAGTACAAACGCGAGGATCTTTCCCTGACCGATCCCAAGCTGTTCTCGAATCCGGCGTTGTTCATCACAGGTCACGACGAGTTCAAACTTTCCGATCCCGAGGTGGCCGCCCTCCGGAAATACGTCGAAGGCGGAGGAACGCTCCTCGCCGAAAGCTGCTGCGGCCGAGAGGATTTCGATTTCGCGTTCCGCCGGGAGATCGGTCGCGTATTGCCCAAAGAGAAGCTCGAACTGCTCACTCCAACACATTCACTCTTCAATATCGGTTACGACATCACGAAGACAAGCC
>JASLXP010000914.1 GCA_030740295.1 Planctomycetota bacterium | reverse complement strand
GCCTCCAGCATTTTGACATGCTGACCCTGAACTGCGTCCGATGGACCTGCGACCAGACGCCCGACTGGCGAGATGAGTGGCATTTTGAGCTGTCACCCAAGGCACGGCAGGAGCTGCTGGACTTCTTCGCCAGCGGCAGGGGCATGCTCGCGCGGCATTGCGCTACGATTTGCTTTGATGACTGGCCGGAGTACCGCAAGATTCTCGGCGCCTGGTGGGAGTGGGGACTCTCGGGCCACGCACCTTTTCAAGAACACTCGATGCACATTCGATCAACGAGCCACCCTCTTACGCAGGGCCTCGCAGATTTTGTTATCAGGGACGAGCTCTACACGAGCCCGCGAATCTCTGATTCCGTCGAGCCGTTGATCGATGCGGAGTGGGAGAATGCGACGCACCCGATCCTGTGGGCACGAGAGTACGGCAACGCTCACGTCTGCTACAACGCGTTAGGGCATGGCGTTGAAGCATTCGAACACCCCGTCAACCGAATCCTGTTGCAGCGTGGGGCCCTCTGGGTTCTCCGGCGAAGCGATTAGTAGGCCGAGACGAAGGCAATTCTACGGATTTGAATGACAATTTTCAGGGGCAAAGCCCCGGGCCGTTTGCCTGGCCCAGCCCAACGGGCTGGGTTTTCGGGCAGATCATCCTTAGGGGCAACGCCCCGGTCATTTGCCCCAATGAATGGCCTTCTTATAAATGGCCGGGGCGTTGCCCCTTTTCAGATCTTTGTACCATTCACCCAGCCCGTTGGGCTGGGCCAGGCAAACGGCCCGGGGCTTCGCCCCTGAAATCCGTCAAAACGTGGTCGTCTTGGATGACTATCTGAAGAGCCGTTGGCAGGGCCGTCGAGCCGGAATAATCGAAACTGACGCAACGCCTGTTGTGAAAGGGGCAGACATGAGACCGTCACCGAGTTCGTGGGTGGTCATTGCAGTCATTTCTCAGACTTGGCTTGCGTGGGGGGAAGAGGCTCCCAGTCCGGCCCCCGTCAGCCTTGACGATTGCGAGTCCTTCGATGCGCGCCACCAGGTCTGGCAGATTGGCGATGCGGACGCGGAACTGAGCGCCGAGCACGTCACAAGCGGAAAAAGCAGCCTGAAGGTCATCCTCAAGAAACCGGGCGCCTCCCTGCGTATCGAGTCACGGGCGAGGCCGCTTGATTGGAGCCAACACCACTCCATCACGTTCGACGCGTTCAATCCTCACGCGGAACCAGTTCATCTCACCATCCGTATCGACGACAAATACTCTAAGGGGTACCAGGACCGCTTCGAGCCCGGGGGTGTGTTCGCTCTTCCGCCCGGTCGTATGACCCGCATGAAGTTAGTGTTCGACCACCTGCTGACCAAAGGAGGCCGACTGCTGGACCCGTCCTGCATCACCGTTTTCATCATCTATGCGCCGAAGGTGAGGGCCGATTCTCCGCAGACAGTGTTCTTCGACACCTTTCGGCTCACGCCGCTGGGCAAAGGCGACATAGCGCCGCTGCCTCCTGCGAAGAAACCGCTGGTAATCGATAATTGCGAGTCGGCCGACAAATCAAAAGCTGTCTGGAAAACTGCAGGGGTAACGATCGCTTCAAGCCCGGATCACGCGACCGAGGGGAAACAGTCGCTGAAGGTCACCTTCGCGCCGAAGGCCGAATGGCCGGGAATGTTCATCGAACCGGCAAACAAGCCGATGGACTTGCGCCCGTACAGAACGCTGCGGTTTGATGCGCACAATCCTTCAGCCAAAGACCTGCCCATCTACGTGCGAATTGACGATGCCAACAGCTTTAATCACGACTCCCGATTCACGGCAAACACCGTCCGGCTGCCGGCCGGAGAGACGACGACGGTTGCCATCAACATCCACCGAATGGTGTCGACCGCAGGCATACGGATGGACAAGTCCAGAATCGCCAAGCTGATCTTATTCATGAGTACGAACGCGGCCGAACGGGTTATTTTCATTGACAACGTTCGTGTGGATCCCGTGCCGGGCGGGGTAGCCAACGCTGTCGATTTCGGTCGCATACCTGGACAGAATCCTGTCTCGCTGGCCAGAGAGCTGATCAACGATCCGGTGATCAAACCGCTCATTCCCATTCTCAAGGCCATCCCGCCGAAGCGAGTGGCCATCATTTCCCATTCCGCTTCCATGACGTCACATTCGGCTACCAGCGGATCGTTTTTCGATATTGCGGCGGAGACCGTTCGACTCGTGAATCCGGGCTTCCAATACAAAGGGTTTCACAGAGGGATGATGTCTATATCCATCGCCCGGAGAATGTTCCTCAAGCCGGCCCTTAAATACCAGCCCACAGATACCTGCATTGTGGTCTTCCCTACGACGTGGAATGAGGAGCGCGACCTGATGCTCGAACTGATGAAAGCGGGCAGTAACGTGTATCGCTTTGATTCGGTTCTGCCCTGGATCGCCTATTCACCCTCATTGCTTCAGACCTATCGTGATTTCGATAAAAAACACGCCAACGCAAACCTCATCGAGCTTGTCCCTCGGTCGTGGGGAGCGAAAGATCCCTACCGATGGCAGTTCCGAGATGGCCACATGACCACCTACGGCCATCTGTTCTTTGCCAGGGAATTGTTAAAGGAGTGGGCAAGAATCTGCCGCCAGACAGGCCAGCCCCCTGGGCTCGATGAAACCGGAGAGAATTAATTCTGATTGCGGGGGCCTCGCCTGTTTCGATACCCAGGGATGGGCAGGGATGGAAGCCGCGAGACTAACTCCCTTCATTGTGAACTCTTGACTCGCCTGGCCAAGTGTTCACAATAGCGCGGGTGGACGAAAAATACCCGATATGCATTCGGGTGAATAGAACTGTTAGCCGTGTCATATGAACAAGCGATTAGTCTTTCTTTCGTTGACTTTGACAGTATTAGGTTGCTTCAGGCGAGAGAGGGTTTATTCGAGCTTTGGTGGTCTTGCCGTTAGAAGGATTGCCATTACGGAATCCAACCTAAATCGATTGTGAGCTTCCGGCAAGCGTGCATGATTAAGCATGCAGCGTGCTGGTATCCTTTTCGGTTTTCAACCGGGGAGGATTTCCATGGGCAAAAGCGGTACTCAGATACCTGGCGATTTGAAGCGGCTGTCCCGGCGCCTGGCCA
>JASLXP010000913.1 GCA_030740295.1 Planctomycetota bacterium | reverse complement strand
AGAAGGGGCTGAGATACTTCTCCTCGCCATTCAGCCAATACATGAACGTGAAGGCGGAGCCCAGCGCGCCGTACCCGCCGTAGAGTGGCCGGTGTGTGGTGGAGGTGACTTTCTCCGTGGCAACTTCAACGCCAGTGGCGTACTTGCCGGGCTTCATGTGCTCGAGCCAGCCATCGGCCCACTCCTGCAGCATCTTCATGACCTTTGGGTGAGCGTTGTACCAGGCCAATTCGAAGGCGGGGTGAAGCATCAGGGGATGGGCGTGCCCATCGACGTCCGTCTTGCGATCTATGCCCAGGTCTTCGGCACCCAGCCGTTGAGATTTGAAGTGCCGGTGGCCTCTGGCGGTCAGTGTGGTCAAGGCTTCCAGGCCCGCGGCCGCTTCCATACAGCGCTCAATGCTGACGGGATCGCCGTAGTTCCACCAGGCCAGCAACGCTTCGTGGTTCAAGCCTTCTTCGTATGCGTGGAGTGGGTCCATCGTGCGGCGGTTCAGCCCCTGGCGCAGGTTTTCTTTATCTGCGAGCTGCATCAGGCGATCAGCCGCGTCTCGCAAACGACCACCTGTGCCATCCTGCTCCAGCATCGGAAAGTTGACGTAGTTCTGATACATGTCGGTATCGTCGTTCATGACACCGCCGAATTCGCCGGTAGGCACGAGCCGGTGGTCCAGCCACCATTCTGGTACCTTGCGCGCTTCGAGCCATGCCTGCCGCACCACAACAGCCCATTCCGGTGCGCCCTCGACGCTTTCAACTTTTGCGTGGGAAGAATCGAGGTTCACGTTCCGGTTTCGATCCTTGCGCCACTTCCGGTTTCTGCGCCAGAACCATTCAGAGTATTGCTTCACTTCGATGTCGTCCGGCCCCAGGGCCACACACTGGCCGATCGTTTCTCGGAGCTCTCGGAGCTGCGGGCCGTAAGAGCTCTTCAGCGATCTTTCGATGTCCTTATCGCTGTACCAGCCATTCCACGGCCTGGGTTCGCTCAGTGCTGCGAACCAGGTCTTCATCTTCAGCTTCCGGTAAGCGAGGGCCTCCGGGATCGCGTCGCTCTTCTTGATTCTGTGAAGCGAGATTCGCAGGTCTCTCAACTTTGCGGGAGATTGAAAAGAGAGACTCAGCCAGATCTGATTCCCCTTGGGGATGACCTGGTCGAAGATATCGGCGACCAGGTCCAGTCGACCGAAGCGGGAAAGGAGAAAGTCGCCCTCAAAGAGCACGGTTCGAGGATTGAGGACGTCCTGTACCGCGAAAGTGAACGGCGCCGGAGAGGGGACGTTTCTCACGTCAGCAGACAGCAAGATAGCGGACAGAGAGAGATCGCCTTTCAACGGTGCGGAGACAAAGTGAATGGTCTTCCTGGCTTCGAGTTGAAGTGATGAGGCTTTCTGATCCGGCGCAAAGAGCATGGCCTTCTGGCCGTCACGGGGATACCTGGTTGTCAGGAACTTCTGAACTTTTCCTGCGTCAGGCACGTTCCCTTTCGCGTCGATTCCCCAGACCTCAGGCCTGGAAAACTGGCCGTCGCGCCCGATCCGATAGAAAGACACATCCGCCAGGTAGCCGTCGCTGACTTCGAAGAATGAAAACTTCCTGCTCATCACTCTTTTGCCGAACAGGGCCCTCGACGTTTGTCCACCACCAGGAAACGTGTGAATCAGCGTGCCGCTTTCCGGCGAGTTGTAGGCCTCACAGTCGCGATAGAGCTTTGCCTTTGCGCCGCTGCGAATGAGAATGGCATCGACCCCTTCACCGTCGGCCAGCGTGATATGAAGTCCGTCGTTCTTTCGGTAGGAGTATCCAACGCCCACACCCGCGCCGGACCGCGGGTATTCCCAGAACTGGGCGTTCCAGCCGCGGCTTTGAGTTGTACCGTCGACGGGTGTCCCTATGAAGCCGCGCACGGCCCGGCAGTCGGTCACCAGCAGTTTCTTGACGATTGTCTTTTCCCCTGCCTTGATTGGGATGGCGGGACCGACCGTCTCTGTCGACATGATCTTTCGGACGCTCATGTCCGCGACGAAGATTTCTCCTTTCCCAGACTTCTCAGTGCATCCGATCAGTATCAGAGCTTCTCCCCCCGGCCCCGTCGGGAAAGCGACTTCATAGGAAAGATAGGTCTCGCTCGTTTTTGTCCAGACGGTGTACGGCCGGGATGGTGCCCCGATGGCCGGCGCTGTTCGGGAGCGGAGATAAATGCTGCCACTTCCCTTGACCTGTGCCGCCAACAGGTATCTTGAATTTGGTTCAAGCCGGATGCTCTGCTGCGCGGTGCTGTAACGGCCGGGTGACTGGACGTGAATGGCTGTCGTGTCGTCTTCCTTCGCTGGTGAATAGCGGCTTTCATCTCCCTTCGTATACCCCCACCCCGATGCCCGCTTCCCGTCACGCTCCGCCATATCCGGATTCCGCAGAAGATTGGCCCTTTCGAAGTAGACGATGGCATAGTCATCCGATCCTGCGTACCTCGAACCAGGCGGCCACGTCGACAACGCGGCTTCCTTTCCGGCGTAGTCTTCGCGGCCGAGCTTCAACTGAATCGTCTGTCCGGGCTTTGGATCGGTGACTCCGAGTGTGCTGAAGGGGATTCGAATTTCCGCTGACCACGCCTTTTCTGCGATCCTCGTTCTGACTTCCCACTCCGCCTTCCAGCTTTCCCCTCCGGCCCCGACCTTCTGTCTCCTGCGAAGGCTCTGTCTGACGCCCGCGGCATTGGCGATGAACTGATCGAACTCAAGCCGATCAGAAGTTGTCCGAATCCAGATCTCGATGCAATCATCCTGCCACACATCCCGGCTGCCCTCGTGAGCGCGAGTCTTGATGCGGTCGGGGTTGGGCTCGTCACAAACGAAAGCCAGATAGAGGGCTGCCCGGTCGAAGCAGAGGCGGGCCACGATCTTCTTTGCAGGAGAACTGCTGGACTGAGGGGTGGAGAAGTTGTCCAGGGCTGTTGACTTCTTCCAGCAATCATCCGCTAGAGAGCCATCGATGATCGGTGGTTTCTGAATCCGCGGAACGATTGTGGGCGTGGCGGAGACCAGCGGGACAGGTACGTGGAGGCCAAGCAGGAGATATCGAAGACACATCATGACCGTTTCCTGGACTATGTTTGTGAAAAAACTACGCTCCGATCTCGGTCCTGAACTATCCCCGTTTTCGCCCCGTGGTTCAAAACAGAGTTCAGAATCTGAAGTTCAGAATCTGCAAAACCGCAGGTCGTCTCCCCCAGGTCGAGAGCAAACCGAATAGACGGACTTGATTCGACGGTCCTGAAATGCCCCGTTACGTTTACGCCTCCCGGCTAACACTCTCGGCAAATCTTGACTCAGTGGGAACGGCCTGGTTCGATGTTTTCGAGATTGAGTGAAGTGCATACCCCTATAACAGAATTGATGAGGACCCCATATGACCCCACAAGATCGCTCTGAACGTCTACGCATCGATCTGATTCATGCGAAGCATCTGGAAAAGAACAAGCTCGGCGACCCGGCGGACCGGAACCTGGCCGTACTGCTGCCGCCTTCCTATCACCGATCCAAGACTCGTCGTTATCCGGTCGCCTACCTGCTGCACGGCTTCGGCGGTTCGGCCTGGTCCTGGGCGACCGATTTCTCTACGAGTGCCGGGCCAAAGTGGCGCTCGTTCGTGGATTCGGTGGATGATTTCATGCGGCGAAGGAAATGTGACCAGATGATCATTGTCATGCCCGACGGATGGAACCGATGGGGATGCAGCCAGTGGGTCGATTCCGGCATCAACGGTAACTATGCGAAGTACGTGGCTGAGGACGTGGTTGATTTCGTAGACGCCAATTACCGGACCATTCCCGAGCGTACCCATCGAATGGTTGCGGGCGTCTCGAGCGGCGGCATCGGCGCTTTCCACGTTGGAGGGAGCAATCCTCACGTCTTCGGAGCGGCAGGCATTCGGAGCGCGGATATTTATTTCGAGGTCACTCACGTTCCCTGGCTGGTCAGCATGGTGAACGCCTCGTATCCGGAGGGTTTTGCGGGCCCCATATCCGGCAACGGCAATAGCTGGTTCTGTTACGGCCTTAGCGCTGCCTATTCACCAAACCCACGTAAAGCGCCGTGGTATTGTGACCTGCCCATGCGGTCCCCGACCTGCGAACTGATCGACGACGTCTGGCAGAAATGGCTTCGCTTCGATCCCCTCGTCGCATACAAAGATTATCTTGAGGGATTCCGAAGCATGCACATCTACACTGACTGCGGCTCGCGTGACGAGTTTCAGTTCCATCTGGGGCATCGGATACTGCACGAGCGATTCAAGAAGGCCCGGCTGCGACACGTTTACGAAGAATTCGACGGGACTCACGGAAACAAGAGTAACGAACGATCTCTGCGGACACTCCAGTGGTTCAGCAGTGTCCTGCCCGGGGCAAAGAAACGTAAGAGGAAATGACGGCGCCATCCGCCGCCGTCTGCACCAGCGCCGCTTCGCCGGTCGTAGAGTGTTTATCGAAATGCAGCTCTTCTCCCGGCAGGCCGGACTGCGCGAAATAGTCCATCCGGCCGTCGGAGAAGGTAATTCTGGTCGCGATGGCCTCGCCCGCGTCGTGGTTCTCCCGGGAGACGTACCGACAAGGAATGGAGTCGACAGAAACTATCGGCGCAGACTGCCCTTGGGGGATCGGGCAAAGCACGCAGAGCATCCGAACTGTACTTTTGCCCTGCTTGCTGAAAACGGCGGTCGGCACCGGCCGCCACGGATGGTTGGCCCAGCCCTGCACGGGATCTTCCCGGCCGCAGACAATTGCCACATCCAGATCGTCCCCGGCGAGAGGGAAAATGACGAGGTCGCTGGCGTTCTTGTTCTCTGTCCTTACGGATTGTGTTTCGTCGTCGATGCTCGCGGCCCGGGTATCCAGATGAAAAAGAGATTCGTAAAGATGCGTCTGTTCGTCTGTGGCCGTGAGCGTGTCGAGAATGATGAAGTAAGGGCTTGCCGCTTCTTCACCGTTTGAATTCTTTACGAAGAGAATTCGGCGGGTGTGGGTGACGCTGGTGTCATTTTCCGGACCGTACCCATCACGGTAGTCCCCGACCACGTAATCGAATTCTTCCGTGCTCTCCCACTTCGTGTTGTTTTCAGTTGGCGCGGGCTCGGTCCAGGGTCGTGGCCAGAAATGGGTCTCTGGCTTCGCGCGGCGGTTCTGTCCATGGCCGTCGACCATGAGCGTGTTGTGTGCCGGCGTGGTCAGCACGTACCGGCGCCAGCGGGATTCGTCGTAGGAGTAGTTTCCAGGATCGAGGATGTGCTGGCGGCCATTGGCGTAGAGCACGAAATGGAGCTTGTCCTCGTGCTGGTGCGCGGAGCCGTAAGGGCCGGAGTCAAAGAGCAGGTAACAGGCATCTTCATCCCAACTGGAGCGCATCACGTAATGCCCGGCGTACGGGAATTCGGAGGAAGTCTGTCCGGGCACGCAGCCTTCCTTCCGCGACGTTGCCACGTAGAGAAAGTCTTCACGGTGAGGAAAGAGTTGGTGACCCTTTTTCAGGATGTCCGTCACGTCCATGTTTCCGGAGTCATTCAGTCCGGGAATCGTTCCGTCCGGCATCGAGGCATAGAGCGGATACTCGAACATCTTCTCCAGCCTCGGCAGATAGCCTTCGGGCAGTTCAGACTGAAGACCGTTCAGTTCCACCAGATCGAGAATCTTGTAGAAATTCTTGAGTACCCAGGTGCAGTAGCCTGCGGCCAGCTCGTACTCCAACCCGTCCGGGTAGACCTCATCATCGAACTGTTTATAGAGCCTTTCCAGCGCGATGCGCCGCCATTCTTTTGCCTCTTTGAACTCCGGAAACAGCATGCCCGCGGTAAAGACACCCATGCACTCTTCCGTCAGCCAGTTATGGGCGGTGGGCCAGCGGATAAGGTGCTTCGCCTGCTCGGATACGGACTTTAGAATCGCAGTGATGGCTTCATCGTTAAACGCAGGGGAACCGAGGCAACGGTAGAGCGCGTTCGGCCAGGCGTCCTCCAATCGCATGCCCGTCGTAAGCGTCTGCCAGGCGAAGCATCCGGAAGGATCTTGCACGTTGCCCGATGAATCCAGCGGCCGCGGGTTCTGCTCGATCCAGTCCAGCCACTGCGCGGCCAGCTCACGGGCATACTTTTCGTCGCCGCTTTCCCAGTAGGCCATCGAGAGTGGCTCGAAGTGGTAGTGCCGGTTGAGTGCTTCGTTCCAGAGGAGCGTTTTCGCTTCGCCTTTTGTGGGATTGGCGCCCCAGTCGATCTTTTCGCCAAACTGGATGCTCGTCTTTGCCGTGCCGACAAACTCGTAACCGAAAATGTGCTGGCAAAGATCGTCGGCCTCCTCGTGGGGCCTTTCCTCCGGAGGAGCCGGTGTACTCTCAGTCAGGATCGGGCGGTCCCGCCAATCGAAGAACCAGCGAGGTTCCTTCCGCTCGTGGATGTGCCTTGCGAGTGCCTCTTTGGCCGCCGCAAAGTCACTTTCGGCAACCGCGGCCCTCACCTCATTCAACCCAGGCCTGTCAAGGTCGAGCGCGGAGAAGAGTTCCTGATCGGTTATTCTTGGACCTTTATCGGACATCTTGTTCCTCCCTGTAACGCTGCCAGGGACTAGAGTCTGTCTCACTGAAGCCGACGGCTCAACAGCAAGAGCGTACCGGTGCGCCAGACTCAGCTTGATCAGGCCATGTCTGATCGGACAATGCATCGCCTCTATCGTTGCTGCAAATCAGGAGAGAAAACGTGACGGTCCATTCAAATGAATCGGCCAACTGGGCCGAGCGACTGGGAGAAGTGATTCCGTGGGGTTCAAGCACTTGCTCCAAGGCAGCGCGGCTGATGCCGGAAGAGCCGGGAGTCATTGTCCGTGGAAAGGGGTGCCGAGTATGGGACGCTGATGGCCGCGAATTTATCGATTTTCGAAACGCGCTCGGACCAGTGACCCTTGGCTACGCGTATCCAGCGGTGAATGCGGCCATTCGGGAGCAGATGGATTCGGGCATCGTTTTCGGCCATCCCCACCCGATTGAAGGCGAGGTGGCCGAACTGATTCGTGAAATCATCCCGTGCGCGGAAAAGGTGCGCTTCCTCAAGACTGGCGGCGAGGCAAGCGCGGCCTGCATTCGCCTGGCGCGTCATCACACCAAACGCGACCACATTGTCCAGATCGGCTACAACGGCTGGCTCAATAGCCTTGCCGGCAGCAGAGGATCAGATCCTGCACATCCCTCGTTCTCTGCACCTCCTGGCGTACCGGCGGCAGTCAGTGCTCTGCACCATGCCTGCCCGTGGAACGACCTGCCAGCGGTGGAAGAATTATTCGAGCAGCGCGGAAGAGATATTGCAGCCGTCGTCGTTGCTTCCGCTTACGAGAACACCGAGGACGGTAAGGCTTTCTATTCGTCCCTGCGGGACATCACACGGCAGCATGGCGCACTTCTGATCTTCGACGAAATCGTCACCGGATTCAGGGTGGCCATCGCCGGCGTGCAGGAATACTTCGGAGTCGTGCCCGACCTGGCGGTCTTCGCAAAAGGCATGGCGAATGGGATGCCCATCTCTACCTACCTTGGGGCCGCCGAGGTGATGGAGGGACTTCACCAGGCGATTGTCTCCTCAACTTACGCGGGAGACGCACTTTCGCTCGCGGCGACGCGAGCTGCGATTCAAACTTACCGCGAAGAGAATGTGGTCGACCATCTGTGGTCGAAAGGCGAACGCCTGTTTGATGGGCTGAACGGCCTGTTCGAGCAGCACGGACTGCCTCTGGAATGCGATGGGTTCAAATGCTGCCCTCTGATTCGGATGCGGGACGGAGCCCCACCGGACACCCGCGACCGATTCTTCCGTGCCGCTTTCGGCCAGGGCGTCAGCTTCTACAACGTCGCCTACATCTCCTTCAGTCATCAGGATGCGGACATCGATGAGGCCCTGGAGCGCGTCGATGCAGGGATAAAGTCGCTATAGAAGAATCGCGCGAAATGCCGCATCTGGTCGGCATTCTTGTGATCGCATGGATGGTGGATGGGCGCTTTCTCAGAAAGCTACCTCGAAAGAACACTGGGGTCGTCCATCACCTTCTCACGTACTCTGGCGCCCGCCAATTCATGAGGCAGAGCCCCTTCAGCGACTGCCAGTGCGGCCGCGGAACCTGCAGCGGTGCCCGTAAACATGCAGGTTGGCATGATTCGCAGTGAACCGTGAGCCTCCCGGTCGCAAGAGATGCAGCGGCCAGCAATGAGCAACCCGCGAATGTCTCTGGGTACAAGACACCGGTAGGGAATCTCGTACCAGTCGTCGTCGGGGGGACGATGTGCCTTCTTGAATTCGGGGCTGTGTGGGAGCGTAGTGCCGGGCGGAGAGTCGTGAAGATCCATGTAGAACCAGGCCCGCGCAATACCGTCCTCAAATTTCTTCGCTGCCAGAACATCGTCCCTGGTGAGAATGTACTGACCGACAATGCGCCTGGACTCTCGTGTGCCCAGGAAATCAGGGAACTTCCTGATTTCACAGTTCTCGTACCCCGGCAGGTTTTTACGGCAGAATTGGATCAGCTCGAACGCGGCCACCTGGCAATGAGCAAGTGTCCGGCTGACCGCCACGGGATCTGTCGGGTCAATATTCTCAAGTTCCCAGTTGTTGATATCCAGTCTGTTCGACACCGAGCTCATGGGGAAGTGTTCTGCCGGCGGCTGAAACAGGTTGCGTGGCGGATGGAGCTCGCCGTCCTCCTGTGCCTGCCTGAGCAGTCGTTTCAGTTCCTCCACATCTGGCTTTCCCTCCTCGAATCGTTCGTCGTCCACGTTCACGATCCAGTATCTGAAGTTGCAGTGCTGCAGCCGGCCATCATCGGGATCGCCTTTGAGAAATTCTGCGCCTGCGCTTGCAGCAATGTCGCCGTCCGCAGTCGCGTCAATAACGATTTTGCATTGATAGAGAGACCGCCCGCCCTTGTTGACCGTGAAGACTCCACGAACGGTGTCTTCATCCATCCATGCGCTCTCCGCAAACGTGAGGAAAAGAACTTCGACGCCGGCATCGAGCACCATTTTGAGGGAGAGCGACTTTATCGCTTCGGTGTCGAACCTGGCACGTCCCGGCTTCCGGAAGTGGTCGGGGTTATATCGAAACTCCGCTTTACCGAATTCTGCGCAACGGCGGAACAGCTCATCGAAAACGGGACCGCCATCCGAGTCGCACCAATTGACGACTCCCGCTCCAGTACCGGTCCCGCCCAACTGGCCCAGCCTCTCAACAAGGAGCGTCTTCACGCCGCTGCGGCCAGCAGCGATCGCAGCGCCAACACCCGCGGGGCCGCCGCCGCAGATGATGACATCGAAGGTGCCTGCATTCGGGATTTCTTCAGTGCGTTCTATCATGCCGACCGCGCTAAGATGCAAATGATCCTCTCAAGATGGGTGACTAACAGCGTGAGACAAGCAATCCTTCACGTGCCAGCATATCAGGTCGTCTACGCCAACAACCGGTGCGCCACATGTCCGTGCACATCAGTCAGGCCCAGTGCTCACCGCGGGGAAGGCGGAAGGCCGATCAGGTCGAGGCTGGCACGGCGCAGGAGCCCTGCTCGGTCTGCTGTTTGTGAGGGTTGCAGTCCTTTTTCAACGAGTCTGGCAAGAATGAAATGGTCGATTGGATTTTTCGGCCAGTCTGAGTTCGCCTCGGGCAGGGGAGGCCGATTGGGTTTGATGTAAGCCCAGTGTTTGTTTCGTTTGTCATTCCAGGGCGCTCCGGCCTCGATCCATTTCTCAATTGTTTCGATTTCCCCGGCCGACAGCGGGAGCGACTCTTTGGGCATCCGTCTGTCAGGATCGCTGGCCGTGATGCGCTTGACGATCTCGCTTCCAGCCGGCTTGCCAGGGACGATGGGCAGATGACCGAAATCTGAGAGCGTAAGGGCCCCGTGACGGCTGGTGAGGAGGAGTCCACCGGCGCGCTTTTCTTTTCCGTGACACTTGAGGCATTTGGCCTCGAAGATGGGGCGGATGTGGGTCTCGTAGGAGAGCCGCGGGGCCGGCTCAGCAATCAAAAGGGCTGATATGCAAGCGGCGAAAACGAAACAGATTTCAGTTGACCGATACATCATGATCCTTGCATTCCGAAGGGAAGAAATGGTAGAGGATCGGTTTGCTGTTGCTACTTCATCTGTCCGATGGCAAAGCCATCTCACGGACTGAAACGGCTTTAGTCCGTGGGATGGCCTTGCCATCCGTGGTAGGAATCCGTCGGTTGCGGCTTGCAGGCCCCGCCGGTCATCGAGTCTTTAAGAATCGCTCATTTCAGGGGGCACTTCTGCATCCACGACAGCTTCGGCAAGAACCGGTTCTTCATCCGGCTGCCGCACATCTTCTTCAATCCAGATTTCCAGAGCCTGCGCGATAATCTCCGGGTGAGACTCGATCCGATCATTCGAAGCAGTCAGTATTCTGTTCAGCTCGAGTGCGGGCCTGCTTGCGGCTTCCAATTGTTGCTGGTGAAGCTTCAGAATTCGCTGCCTTGAGAGCAGATGCAGAATCAGGGCAAACATCGCAAAACAGCCGAATCCCGGCAGAAGCACTTTCGGATGTACCAGTAACTGCCACCACGGCCGGGTGGCATTGGCGGCCATTTCCGGCTCATGGAATGGCAGCACTCTGGCTGCGAATTCGTCCCTCGTCATGTCGAAACCAACCGCGCTTTTCACGATGTCCGTAATGCTCTCTGCCTGCCTCCTGTATCGTTCATTGACAACGATACTGACGGTCATTCTTTCGACGCTGCCCGGCAGAACTTTTTCGATGACCATTCTTTCCGGATAGGCCCATTTCGTTTCGGTTCTTTCTTCACGGCTTGTCTGGCCATCGAGGGCACGACGGAGCAGTGGAATCCTGATGGCGATGCTTCTGTCCATGCCGACGATGCCGCCGTTTACGGGGCTTGAATCGCTCGAACGCTCGAAATGTGTCTCCTCCCGGCGGACCCGTATCTCTTCATTGATC
>JASLXP010000912.1 GCA_030740295.1 Planctomycetota bacterium | reverse complement strand
TGGGCAACAGCTCCATCAAGTCCTTTTCGATTTTTTCAGGATCACTTTCGGTGGTGAGGCCGATGCGGTTGGCTAGGCGTTTAACGTGGGTATCGACCACGACTCCGGTCGGTTTCTTGAAGAAAGTGCCAAGGACGACGTTTGCCGTTTTCCGGGCAACTCCTGGGAGCTTGATCAACTCATCGAGATCGTCGGGAACCTCACCTCCGTAGTCATCGCCGATCTTCTTTGCTGCTCCAATAACGCTCTTCGTCTTCTGGCGGAAGAAGCCGGTGGATTTAATGTCCTGCTCGAACTCGGCCGGGTCGGCCTTCGCATAGTCGGCCGTGGTGCGGTATTTCTGGAACAGATATTCGGTGACCTTGTTAACGTTCACGTCTGTGGATTGTGCGGACATGATCGTGGCGAAGAGGAGCTCGTACGCGTTGGTGTGATTGAGCTCGCAATCAGCCTCGGGATAGAGTTTGTGCATTTCCCTGGTGGCGGATTTTGCGAGCTTCTTCCGCTGCTTGAGTTCACCCGATGAAATGCGGTCGGCGAGACTCGCAGACTTTGCAGAGGTCTTTTTTCCCGTCTTCTTCCTGGCGGCTTTCTTCGGAGCGGATTTGGTCTTCTTGCTGGATGTCTTCTTGGCGGCGCCCTTACTGGCTGTCTTCTTCTTGCCTGTCTTTTTTGCCATATTGTTTCCTTGCGAATTAACTGAAGTGCTGCGTGGTGGGCTTGATGAGCAATTCATTCACACAGGCGCGGGGCGGGAGCTTCGCCACGAACAGCGCGGCTTCGGCGACATCGATCGGCTGCAACATGTTTGCTCTACGCTCGGCACTTACGGGATCGGGACGTTTGTCAAGAATCGGTGTTTCCACCTCGCCCGGACAGATTGCAGTGGAGCGGATCTTGTATTCCATCTCCTCTTCATTAATGGACGTGGTCAGTGCGACAACTCCGTGTTTGGATGCGCAGTAAGCCGCGCCGCCAAGTTTGCCGCCGCGAACGCCCGCGATGGATGAGACGTTGATGACAAGGCCATCACGCTGTTCACGCATGGCCGGCAAAACGGCCCGGACGCAATTGAAAACGCCGGTCAGATTTACCTCGATGGTCTTGTCCCAGTCTTCCGGCGCTACCTCCCCTACCGAGCGAGGGTTCGTATTCATGCCTGCGTTGTTGACGAGGATGTCGACTCCTCCGAAGTGCTCGATCACTTTCGCAGCCATTGCGTTTACCCCGTCACGGTCGGCAACGTCGCATGGCACACAGAGCACCTGTTCGGCAGGCAGGCCCTCGGATGCAGATTTGAGCTTCTCTTCACGGCGTCCGATAAGGGCAACTTTCGCGCCCTCTTTTACGAACAATTGAACGATGGCTTCACCGATGCCAGTGCCTGCGCCGGTGACGATGGCTGTTATGTTTTCTAATGACATAGATCTGGGTGGGTTGGTTTATTGAACTGAGTTTGGTTAGAAATCTGGTCGCGAAGCGCCAAGACCACTTGTATCTTATGAAGCGGGGCTGAAGTTTGAAACCACAGAAACCGTAATCGAGCTATCCACCATCAACCGCTAACCATACATCAATATGCAGCTTTCAACTTATGAACTGGAGGGCTCGCCCTTTGAGATGGGCCTGAGCTTTGGCGAGCAGTGTCGTGACGAGATTCAACGGCTCTGCAGGATTCGGCTTCGGCTGGCGAGAGTGATGGCACGGCAGGAGGGACGAAAGTTCTCTGACCGTCGAATCCTCGAACTATGCCAGGAATGCCTGGAGGTTACCCGCGATTTTGACGCCGCGGGCTATGAAGAAATGCGGGGCGTTGCGGAAGGATCGGGGCTGTCGATGGAGGAGGTCTTCGCGCTCAACGGTCTGACCGATCTCAAGGATGTGTTGTCCTATGGCCAGGTAGATGAGGGCTGTTCGAGCTTTATGGTCGCGGGGGATCGTTCCGATTCGGGCAAACTGCTGCTGGGACAGAATTGGGATCTGTACACCTCGAATAAACCGTTCGTGTGCCTCGTTCACCGAAAGCCTTCGGATGCGCCGGAGACTTGGTGTCTGACAACAACAGGCTGTCTTTCACTGATCGGCGTGAACAGCGAAGGGATCGCGGTCGGAAACACGAATCTCAGGACCAGCGATTCCCGCATCGGCGTGCAGTATCTTTCGGTTCTTCACAAGGCACTGAGTTGCTCCTCGTTTGAGACTGCCGTTGAAACCGTCGCCGCCTCTCCCCGTTCCGGTGCGCACTATTACTATGTTGCCGGGCCGCAGGGTACGGCGGTCGGGATTGAATGTTCGGCACAGCAGCATCACAGATTCGAGATTCGCGAAGGCACGTTTGTCCACTGCAATCACTTTCTCGAGCCCGAACTGGCGAGGCTGCAGACTGAGGAGCCGAGTGAATCCACCTGCGCCCGCCAGTTGCGTCTGACTGAACTACTGAATGAGAAGCAGAAAATCTCGGTGGATTCACTCAAGGACTCTCTTTCGGATCACGCCAACGGAGAAAACGCCATATGCCGTCACCACGGCGCGGACGCGGTGAGCACGAACGCGTGCGTCATCCTCTCACCCGAGACGCGAGAGATCCATGCCTGCCGTGGTCAGCCGCATGTTGGGAAATGGGAAGTAAGGATGGTGGGGGAAGAGGTGAATGAAGGGGTGAATAGTGAATAGTGAATGGTGAATTGTGAATGAGAGGAGCTGAGGCGCTTTACCTCGCTGGAAGATCGAGATGGAGTGTTAATACTGGCCGATGCTGCTACTCGGTAGTGGACTTTCAAACCTGCATGTAATTCAACCAGAGGAGATACAACATGGTACGTTGCGCACTTGTCAGCGGCCGGGCGATGGGCCTGAGGCACGGAACTAATTTTGACAACCATCCTGATGCCAAGGTCGTTGCCGTCTGCGAGATGGACGCGGAACTCAGGGCGAATATTGAGAAAGAGTATGATGCCCCGGGCTATTCAAGCATTGACGATTTACTGGAAAACTGCGACGCGGAACTGGTGCTGCTCATCGTCAACGAGACTCGCCGCGTCGATCCGGTGCGACAACTGCTTGCGGCCGGGCGAAACGTGTTTACTGAAAAACCGCTCTGTGGGCTGGAGGGGCAGTTCAGACTGCGTGAAGATGACGCGGCAATTGCAGCGCCTGCGATCCGTGAATGGCGTGAATCGGGCTTGAAGTTCGGCATCGACTTCAACTACCGGTTCATGGAACATTTCAGAAAGCTGCACGACGACATCACGAATGGTGTCCTTGGCGAAATGAAGATGATACGCGCTCGCGCTCACTTCAACTGCTGGTCACACATTATCGATCAGATTTTGTGGTCGATGGGTTTGCCTGAATGGGTCAGCGCGGTCGGTGACCCAACCGAAGAGGGTGGATGGCAGCGCAGCATTCGGATGAAGTGGTCGAACGGCACGTACGGCTCGCTCGAAGGCTCAAACGCATGGGGCATGGAGATCCCACTCAGCATCATTGCGGTCGGCGACAGGAGCTACGGCTGGTCCAAGGGGCTTCACGGCTGGTACCGTCGAGCGAAATCCAATGTCGGAGATGTGCAGATCGAGGAGCTATTTGAGGCCGAGCCCGAGAAATCGGAAATGCGCGAGTCGTTCGTGCGAATGGCCGACGGTGTCGTCAAGGCCATGCAAAACGATGAAGCCTTCCCTGCCGACGGCAACGCAGCGTGGAATGAACTTGTTTTCGAGGCCGCTGTGCATCGCTCATGTCTCAACGATGGCGCGAGGGTTGTCGTCGCGGATGTGGAGGCAGATGCCATGGGCTCGTAACAGGACGTGGCGCCGTGGAGACACAGAGGCATGGAATACGGAACGGAGGTCGACCAGACGCCGGAAGCCAACTTCAGGTGAAGAAGGATGGGCAATCCCTGTCCTTCGATACCGGCATCCTTCAGGTCTCTTCTGCGCCGGGCCACAGATCTTCGCCGCCACCGCCTTGGTTCTGGTTCTCGCACGCGAAAAACCCAGAGGCTGAAACAACCGAAAAATGATGGGAACACTGATGCGCTATGGACACTGGAAAGATCGGATTCGTCTCTCGGCAGGCGCCACCATCCTGTTCGGTCTGATAGTCCTGTCAGTACCGCTCAAGGCAGAACCACCGGCCGGCGCGGCAAAGGAAGCTCGCTGGCAAAAGCGATGGGTCTACATGAGCAACAATCTCTATGTGAATGAGAACCTGCCGAAGATCGAGGCCATCCTGAAAAGAGCAAAAGCGGCCGGATACAACGGGCTGCTTTTTGCCGATTTCAAGACGGGTACCTGGTGGAAGCTGTCCTACGGGGCACGCTGGAAAGCAAACGCGGGCAGGCTCCGAAAGATGACCCGCGACCTGGGGATGGAGCTGTGCCCGGCCGTGTTCCCCTTTGGCTATGCGGGTTCAATCCTCTTCCACGATGTGAACTTGGCATCGGGGATGCCCATCCGGGATGCGCCGCTGATCGCCAGGAAGGGCTTCCTCGTTCCGGTTCAGACTGCGGAAATTTCCAACGGTTCCTTCGAGGACTACCGGGGCCAGACCGCAAAGGGTTTCAGATTCCAGGACGGCCCCGGCAAATCCTCTTTCCTCGATACGCAGGTCGTTAAACACGGGAAGGCATCGCTGCGCTTTGAGAACATCGGCAAGTCTCACCGGCACGGTAACGGGCGCATCTGCCTCGAGATTCCTGTCCAGCCGTGGCAGCAGTACCGGCTCCGTATCTGGATGAAGGCGGAGCGACTCACCGGAGGTTACCCGCAGCTCCTCGTACTGGCAGGCGGCCGCACGCTCCAGTATCAGCACCTCTCCGCCGTGAATGGAAAGCGGCGCACCAACATCAAGGGCCTGCGCGGCCTGACCATGGATTGGATCGAGCAGAGCGTGACGTTCAACAGCCTGGACAACAGCAAGGTCATGCTCTACGTGGGACGGAAAGAACGTCGGACAGTTGACCAAGGGAAAACAGTGTGAGCTTCCGGCAAGCGTGCATGATTAAGCATGCAGCGTGCTGGTATCCTTTTCGGTTTTCAACCGGGGAGGATTTCCATGGGCAAAAGCGGTACTCAGATACCTGGCGATTTGAAGCGGCTGTCCCGGCGCCTGGCCA
>JASLXP010000911.1 GCA_030740295.1 Planctomycetota bacterium | reverse complement strand
ATAATGACTGCATTCCAGGGAACAGGCCGTCCCTCAGGAGGATTCAGAAAGCGTTCGAGCGATAGCTGCACCTGTCGCTTGCCATAGTTGAGCGCGTCGTATGGATATCTGTCGTGGCTGATTGCCGCTTCCATGGCGCGGCGATGCTCTGTCCAGAGTTTTTGGCCAACAGGTGTCACAGGCCGGTATTTGCTCGTGGGAAGGAGCTTCACCATTGTGCGATAGCCTTTCCTCAGATTGTCGGAAATGGATGGATCCTTCTGCAGGTATTCCTCGTCCATCCATTTCATGACACGGTAATCTGGATGCGGGCGGGGAAAGAATTTCTGTCCCTTCGCACGTCTCAGCGAAGCATCGAATTCTGTGCGAATCTTGTTTGCTTCGACACTGCACAGCCATCGCGCCAGCTTCCAGCCACCATCTTTCTCCTTGGCTGTGGATGGAATGGCATAGGCCCATCCGCCCAGCCAGCCGTAGGATGGCAACCCCGCGTTTTTTCGTTTCTCCGGGATGGGCGATACGACGATGCCGAAATTCAGATCGGGCTTGAATTCACTAATCGTACGCAGAAACCAGTCGCCATGGATGACCATGGCTATCTGGCCGGCCAGGAACGGATTGATCGGGCCGGATTCCGCGCTTTGCCGGAATACATCCGCCACCTGCTTGCCGCCAAGCACATCGTACATGTCTGTCATGTATTGCAGGGCCTCAACAATCTCGTGGCTGTCCAGCAGGCATCGCGTGCCATCATCGTTCATAAACTTCGCGCCATTGAGCCACCCGTACATATAAAGCCAGGAATTGCCGTAAAGCGGAATGAAACCCACCTTTTTCATCACTCCGGTTTCCTGGTCATAGCGGGTAAGCCGGACGATATAGCTTTCGTGATCGAAGATCTTTATCTCGCGTGTGCCGACGAAACTTGACGGCACTTTCTGCAATCCCGGGGCAAGGTCTTTCCGCAGATCCAATTCGAATTCGCTTTGACTTGTCAGTTTCTTCAGTCTCGCCCTGAAAACCTTGTTCCCCGAAACGATGGTGACCACATCGTCTTCTTTTATGCCGTAAGCCGCGAGTTCCAATGGCGCGTCCCTGGGCAACCGTTCATTTACTGCCGAACGTCGCGGCCATGCCTTGAGCGTGACTCTTCCATCGCTCTGTACCTCGGCGATCGCATGAATTCTTTTCAGGCAGAGCTCTTCCCAAGTGGCGGGTGGGCGTGGATCTCCATCTTTTACCTGACCGTCCTGGACCGCGCTGTCGTTTTCATCGTAAACGAGTCCGGCTCGAATGAGTTCATCCGAATTGTAGAAGAGCGCCCTGGTATCAACGCTGTTTGCGAGTGCATAGATTTTGCCTTTGTAGATTGGCTCGTTCCAGGCCGGCTCTACGAAATTCTCTTCCTTAATGGCATCCGGATGACTTTTATCCCTTTCAATGAACGGAGTGAGATCGGTGAAGGCCCCACGACTCGCCCATTCCACGACCGCGAAACGATCGAAGAAAATGAGATCCGGAGGAACGCCGCCCGCCACACCGAGGAGAAACCTGGTCGGGTCGCCCACTGCATCCCGGACAGTTGCCGTGCCCTGCGTCACTTTGTATTGCGGATTGCGCCGTTCGAATTCCTTTACCACCAGCTTCATCGAATCGCTGGTAGAACCGGGCGTCCAGTAGACGATTTCTGTAACGCCTTCCTCTTTGATTTCTCGCTGCGGTTTTGGGTACAGAGCCCACGCCAGTAACAGGGCGGCAATCGGTATCAGGATGCCTCTGTAAGTCTGGATAAAATCGCTGTCGAGGAACTTTCGCATCACTTTTCCGTTGGATTCACAAGGCGGGCGATTTTGGCTGTGCGCCGGGTTTTCGCTATTCAGCTCTGGTTGGTTATAGAATAGGCTTCCGGCCTTTTCATATTCAAGAATCGTGTTACGCGTTTCGTGACTGGCCTGAAACGCTGGACAGGTCACGAATCAGTCCTACGAACAGGATCGCACCGTACAGGCTTCGCACCACACCCAGACTGGTCTCCCCCATGAAGAACTGGCACGTTGAATCCACCCCCCTCGTTCTTGAACCAGGCTCTCCGGACTGGAGCAAAGCGGAGACATTCTGCCTGCCCCTGAAAAGCACACGGCGAACGGGCGCGTATGTTGGCATTGAAATCTTCGGGCCCGAACAGCAGAAGCTTGGAGGCACGGATTTCTTTGTTGATTGGATTGGCGAAAACGATCTTGTGCGCTGGATGAATCGGATTCCTTTAGGAACGAAGTCAGAGGACTGGACAGATGTTCGTGCTATCAAGCTCTCCTGTCTTGAGCCGGGCTGGTGGCCCACCACGCTCGAAGTCGGTGAGCCTGTAGCACTCGAAGATGAGCCGCTGTGGAAAGTGAACGAGAGCGATACGGTGATCGAGATGCCGTGGTGTCACCACGCTACAGGGATGCATCTCTGGCAGCCTGTGCCGGAATTGTCCCACACGCCGGCAGGCGATCCCTGGGTAACCAGCCCGAGCGCGTGGATTCGATGCGGCTTTCCGCAATCGGTGGAGCCGGGGTATCTGACAGTCGAACGCCGGTTCAATCTGGATGTCAGAAAGTTCGGACAGGTCCTGACGAAACTGAGTTGGGACAGGCAGAGCACATTAGAGATCACTGCACTGGTCGACGGCGGGCAAGAGATTCAAGTCTGCCGTGGTGAAGAAGCGGACCTGCACAAATCAGCAGGCTGGCGAACATTCGGTGCTGACCTCACCGCGGCTTCTCATCTCGACGCTCTACGAATCACTATCAGGGAAAAGGAAGAACGAGCCTTTGACGAGCGCAATGTAGAGGTATCACTCTTCTGGGTCCTATTGCGAGAGACAACCGCGTTGGATGATGAGCCAACAGAGCAGGTGACCGTCCGGCTGGTCTCTTCGGTAAAGCCTTCCACCGATGAAGTAGAAACAATGGTGCGGGAAGTCCGGCAGTTACCGTTCGAAGAAGGCCCGCTTCCGCAAGCGCCAATCGGCGATCCGATCAAGGAGGGCTTGCCCTTTGGCTTCTACGTTCGACGTGAAGAATTACCAGACCTTCGCAAGCGGGCCCAGGAAGGAATCGGCCGGCCGATCTTTGAGAAAATCCGTGCAAAGGCCGACCACGCGATTTCTTCGGAGCTGGTCGATCAAAATTACTACGGAACTGGCTGGGGCGGCGGTATCGGGCATCCGAAGGGGCTTCGAGGTTCGGGCATGAGAGTGTTCGGACCGGAAGTGGCTCTTACGCATCTGATCACCGGCGAAGAAGAATATGCGCTTGCATGCCGGCGTTGGGTTCTGCGTTCGGCACGCAGCGACGACTGGCGCGGGGACCACGGAGGCATGGTGGACCGTCCGCACATCGGCGACCGCACCAACTACTGGGACAGCATCACTGAATGGAATCCTAAAGGCTCGGCCGGTTTTATGGATCATGCCTTTCATGTGGCGGATTCCACGTACGGCATCGCTGTCGCCTACGACATGCTCTACCACTGCTTCAGCGATTCCGAGCGCAAAGAGGTCGAAGATGCTATGGCAGAGCACGGCGTTTACATGCTCTACCACAAGCTCAGCCGCCTGCGTGAAGGTTTCGTGGTCATGAACCAGGGCGTGCTGTTCTGTCTGCCCCTGCTGATGACTACCGCGTTCCTCAAGGAACGTGACCCGGTCTACGCCGAGATTCATGAGTGGTCTCTGGAATTCCTGAAGGAGTTCGGCAAGCGGCCGTGGAATCACGAAGGCGTCTGCGGCGAAGGGCCCGGCTACGGCATGGGTACCGTGTGGGAATACATCGAAGCGCTTCCGCCCATCGCCGCGTGTGAAGGGAAATCAATGGACAACATGATTCCCGATGCCATGAACGGGCTGATGGATTATTTCCAGCACGTCCGCTCCACCTGGAGGGAGAAGCCGTATTTCATCGGGCTCAGCGATGGCAGTGATTTGAGCTGGGTGTTTCCCGAGGTGCTGGCATTCTTTGCCCGGTACGCGTCGGACCCGGTGGCCCAGTTTTTCTACAACGAAAGTTATTCCGATCATCCTTCGGCAACCCCGACGATGCTTCTCATTCTCGGCGATCCGATAGAGGCGTCCGAGCCGCAGCTTCCTCCAGCGAAAGCGATGTTCGATCAAGGCATGGCATTCCTGCGCACTGGTTGGAAGCACGGCGATACGCTTTTATCGATGAACAACCTGCGAACGATCACCGGCCACGGACACCGGGACCGCAACTCGATCATCCTCGATTACAACGGCGAAGAACTTCTGCTCGATCCCGGCATGATCGCTTACGGCGACCCCAATTCGCGTCTCTACCATTCGACTTTCTGTCACAACACGCTCACCTTTTCGCAGGGAGATCAGTCTCCGCAGCGGCAATGCCTCGAGAACGGCATCAGACACTTTCTGCACATGTCCGGTGACATCTGCCCGGGCCAGGACGGCTCGATCGACTGGGTCTCGACAGACGCATCCCAGGCTTACGATGAAGCGGAGCTGTTTCTTCGTCACATCCTCTTTCTGCGGCCCGGGATCTTTGTATTGATCGATGAGGTGCGGGCAAAGCAACCCGAGCAGACCGAGATTAATTTTACTTGTCTCGGACCGCTCAACTTGTCGCGGAGCGCCAAGACTACGACCGACGGTGAAGGGGAGGCATTCGTATCACGGGCAGCGCGCAATACGCTCTCGATTCATTCACAGGCTTCCGAGCCAGTAAGTCACAGCTTCAAGAATTGGGGAACGACTTGGCCGGATGTCCCTTCTTACCGTCTGATACGCAGCACGGAAGGCCCGGTCGATAAAGTGACTTTTATGACTGTCCTCATCCCGCAACCCAATGAACGCCCTCTGCCGGCAATCGAGCCACTGAGAACCGGGGACGGCCTGGGGGTGCGTATTCGATGTGAGGAACAGAACGCAATTGTGGTTTTTCAGAACCGGCAACAGCAGGTATCCATTGATGAAATCTCTTCCGACGCCCGGATTGCCGCTGTGAATCTTTTCCACGATTGCCCTCGGAGTGCGGCCATGCTTGATGGCACGACCTTCAAACTACGGGGCAAGGAAATCCTCGAAGGGGACGGGGACGGGCTGCTTGGCAGCATGGAAAGAACAGAGACATGGGAAGTGATAGCAGAAATGTGTCCGTGACTAAGGCTGCCTTGCGGCCGCAACCTGGGCACGCCTCTCTAAAAAGAAAAGCAAGCAAAAACGCTCCCTTTCCCTCAAAACGTCTGTTTGTTTTCAGGGCACATTCCCAGCAACGACTGGCTTCCGGACCGGTTAGCCGAGAGTCAGACTTTTCGTCCTCTGTTCG
>JASLXP010000910.1 GCA_030740295.1 Planctomycetota bacterium | reverse complement strand
ATGCTCGAGGGCGCGCAGTGCCGGCGGACCGGCAGGATGTCGCCCAGAGCGTCTTCCACGGCCCCCATGGCCGAATGGGTCTCGGCCAGATCAACGTCGAAGGTTGCCGGCCTCAGTTTGTTTATGTCATCGGGCTCATGCAGTGGGGGAGTCCAATTGTAGGAGCCGTTCGCCTGTTCGGTCCGGTGAATCTCCCCGGCCTTTATCCCCCAATCGCCGGCCCGCATGGTTACCGGCACGTGGAGGTCAGCCTCGATCACGAAATCGTCCGCAAGGTGCGTGTCTCGGAAGATCTGGTGCCGCAGGTACCATTCCCACTGGCGCCAGAACGGATCCTGAGCGGTTGCAGATGCCACCGGCAGCAGCTCTTCCCAGCTATCCTCCGGGAACACCAGCAGCATCGGCCGTACCGGTTCGAGGGAGTTGTGCCGGTACCATAACTGCCTCTTTTCTTCCTGTTTAGGATGAGCTGCTATTTCGGCGACACGGCGGGCCAGGTCACGAAGCGAAGTGCGTTCGGTCGGACTGAGGAGTCCTGGCTCTCGACGGTCCTGTCCGGCATTGAGGATGAAACCGGCCGCTGGGCTGAAGGTCAGTTTCCACATAAGTGAAAGTCTCAACGTCGCGTACAACACTGCGCCCGGCTCGACCGCGAACGGTGCCGGGCACTCAGTCGATCCCCAACCGCACGAAGCCGCCCTCGAAAACGCATGCTCTAACTCACGACAACGCTCTTACCACCTGCTGCAGATTCAAGACCTGCCTCTAAAACCTGCATCTCCTTCATGCCATCATAGAAATTAGGTTCTATTGTTTTTTCATTTACGATCGCATCCAGAAAATCTACAACCGCATGCACAAATTCGTGTTCGTATCCGATGATGTGCCCGGGCGGCCACCAGTTTTCAACATAGGCATGTGACGGCTCCGTCGCCAGGATGGTCCTGAATCCCTGGGAATCATCAGGGTCATCATTAGAGAAGAACTGCAGTTCATTCATTCTTTCGAGGTCGAAGATGAGGCTTCCCTTACTCCCATAGATTTCAAAATAGTTATAATTCTTCCTCCCCGGTGCAAATCGAGTGGCTTCAAAAGAACCCAGCGCACCATTTTCAAATTCCGCCAGCATGAAGGCCGCATCCTCGACACTGACCCTACCCTTCTCACTGCCCCTTGTAGCGCCCTTAAAGGTGCCGGATGCTTCTTCATCGGGTAGCGGTCTTTCCTGGATGAAGTTAGCTGTCATACAAGTGACACGCTTGATCTCCCCGACCAGAAACCGCGCCAGATCGATGCTGTGGGAATTAAGATCTCCGTGGGGGCCTGAACCAGCAGTCTCTTTTTGCAGATGCCATGTGAGAGGGAAACCTGGGTCGACAATCCAGGACTGCAGATAGGCTCCCCGCCAGTGAAAGATCCGGCCGATTTTGCCGTCATCAATTAGTTTCCTGGCAAGCTGAACGGCAGGGCAACGCCTGTAGTTGTGGTTCAAATAGTGTCTTATTCCATTCTCTTCCGCGGCCTCGTACATCTCCCTGGCCTGCTCGTAAGTGAGGGCCATGGGTTTTTCACAAAAAATGTGTTTGCCCGATTTTGCCGCAGCCACCGCGATTTCATGATGAAGATGGGTCGGCACGCCGATATCAATGATGTCGATATCGTCTCTCTGGACAACTTTCTGCCAATCGGTCTCGACTTCTTCCCAACCCCAGCGGTCCGCGAATTCCTGCAAGGGACCTGCATGCCGGCCACAAGCCACTTTCAGGACTGGTTCGACATCCACATCAAAGAAATGAGGAGCCTGCTTCCAGGCATTGCTGTGGGCCTTCCCCATAAACTTGTAGCCAATCATTCCTACATTCAGCTTTTTCATGATTTGGATGCCTATACGAGATTGCCAACTATGTCTTTTAGCGCCTTAACGCTCTGTTCAACTGCCTGGTCTTCGTCGTTGTTATAATCCGGATGCAGGAAATCGATCTCTACGGCCAGAAAACCTTCATAGTCATTGTCTTTCAGAATCTGGGCCAGTTTTTGATTGTCAACGAATCCGTCACCGATGGGTGTACTGGAGAAGAAAAACCAGTCATTTACTGCTGCGCCCTTTTGGGGTTTCAGATCTTTGATGTGGGTGGCGTACACGTGTTTTGCCAGCTTCTCCATCCCTTGAACCGGGTCATCGAGGACGCGCATGAAATTACCTGTGTCAAAATTAATCCCAAAATAGGGAGAGTTGACATTGTCGATGAGGGTGAGCATTTCATCCGAGTCAAAGTCGATGTGATTTTCATCTGCCAGTTTGATGCCGTACTTTTCCGCTTCTCTCGCAGCCTCTGAAAACATCTGTGACAGTTTTTCGATCTGCGGCCCATGCGGTTCAAATCGGAACATCAGGCTGCTGCCAACCACCCTCATGACATTGGCACCGATATCATGGGCGTATTCGATGCTTGCCATCATTTCATCAAAGGCCTTTTCGTTTTTGCCACCCTCCAGTCCATCCGGATGCCCCCAGGCAAAGACCCGATCCAGGTTTGCTTCATCAAGCATTCCCTTGATCTCACTGAGATATGACTTGTCAAAGCGGGGTATAAAACAGGATTCCAGAGAGACTCCATCGACGGCCAGTTCTTTTGCCCGCCTGATAAAATCCTCGAGCGTCATCTCTTTGGTTGGTTTCTCCTGTTCAGGATAGACCTCACCAAAGAATCTGTGATAACAATAGCTGTCGATACCGACTTTCATGGTGCTTACCTCCTTGATGATGTTGTGGGCAAATCGAAGCTCTCACTTGCGAAGAAAGGGAGCTACAGCAGACGACCGAAGCCATTTCGAGAGGTCACCGTGTCTATAGAATAACTCAGTCGGCAAGGCTGGATGTATTTGAGTAATGGCATCTAAGGCCCTTGCCAGGATTTAAGCAGAGATCACATGGCCAGTCACTCAGCAGGGCTTGCCTGCATCAGGCTGTGTGAGAGGCGCCTCGCCGGTGTATTGGTGAGATGGAGAGCACGTCAGTCCATCATCGGACTGAGGATTTCAAATTCGCCTGAAGTCGTATCCAACTCGATGACCGCGCCACGAGTGCCGGGGTTTATTACTTTCGTACCTTGCTCCATGGTTTCAATTCGGGGCGTCTTCGTGTGAAGGTGTCCAGTGACCACAAGATCAAATCCGTGATGTTCAATTGTCTCGCGCACGAGTAAAGATCCGCAATCTCTTCCCTGAAAAAGCCAGGGACGTGGCGGCTCGTGCGACAGTAGAATGGAAAATCTGGTGCCTCTCATATCGATCTGCAGGTTTTGAAAATCCACAATGTTATTTGCGCGGTTGGGATAGAAGATGTCGTGACCGCAGAGCCCGGCAAGGCAGAGCTCACGGTATCGGATATAAGCGCCATCAAGGTAGACTCCGCCGTAAAGCAACTCCACGTTTTTGCAGAATTCCACCGATTCGTGATTGCCGGATGTAAAGAAGAATGGAACACCAGATGATTTCACCAATTCCATTAATCGTTCGTATTGCTGATCGAAATAGCTGAAGTCTCCGGCGATGAGGATCAGATCGATTGGGTATTCTTCAAGCCGCCATTCCGTGGTTTCATGGGAGATAAACGTCCCATGGGTATCGGTGAGAAGGAGGATTTGCATCGTGCTATTGAAGCAGCAGTGTTAGATTCCTGATCAATCTGTCTATTGATACGAACTCAGACATGCATTCAATCTGATTTTCAACATTTCATGAATGCTCAGACTTTGGGACAACCGCCAAGCGATTCATATTCGCGCCGTATCGACCTCCTGCCAGCAGTTATCCTCTTTCTGGCTTTGAATGTGCGCAGCGCGCAGAACGCAGAGGATTTCCATGTGGACTTTGGCAAGAGCAAGCTTGCACCGGAGTGGGAACTGGCCGTTTCGGAAGGGAGTGCGAAATCCACGGATTTCCCTAAGCCTGCAGGAGACGCGAGCGAGGACCCTTCGGCAAACACGTCCACGGCAATGGCAACACGCCGGGTCAAAGAAGGTCTATTGATAGCCGTTGCGAATGATCAGAAGTTCAGACTCAGCCGGCCGACCAATCTGGAGACAATCCAGGCTGTCGAGTGGGAGTTCACGTTTCAGACTCCTTCCGCCGTGGGGCTGCAGGCTTTCTCGTTTGGCATTCAATGGGGAAAACGCGGTTACCAGTCGGTCGTCTTTGGTCGGGACAGGTCACGTCCGATGGTGCGCTACCATGGAACAGAGATGCACTATTACGGGGGGCCGCGATGGGAACCCGGCAAGCGATACCGGGTGACCTTTGAAATGTCTGTGACCTCGCTGAAAGCATTTGTGCATGCGGCAGACTCAGCCCCATGGCTCTATCGCAAACAGGATCTCCCTGCCTGGTCGAAAGGGAGATTGACTCTGAGCAAATCAAAAGGCGGCGGCAGCAGGGAAACCAGCATCATTCTTCATTCCGTAAAGGTAACCCATTGGCCTGCCGAGGAGTTGGCGAGGATGAAAGATGAACTCGCTGTAAAAAGGAAGAATTGGGCTATGCGTTCCCGGGAAATTCTGGCGTGGAGGAATACGATTAAGGAACAGCCAAAAGTGAGGGTGCAGTTCTGGGATGGCAGCAAGACCGGGTACAAGCCTTGGGCTTTGACGGAGCTTGCGGAGCGCGGTGACGTGGTGCAGTCCCGGGGCGGTCTGGCAGATCCTGAATCGCTGAAGGATGCGGGGCTGTCTCCGGCGATGTATCTGTTCCCTCGTTCTCACGTGAAGGGCACTGGTGACAGTTATTATCTCGATCCGGATTTCATCAGACGTTCGACTGCCAAGACGCTCGAACTGCTGAAGGCATGGGAAGTGAGCGGTCATCCGCGTCTTCGAGTCATGCTCGACAGTGAATACATGGCGCCGCCTGTCGATACGCCGCTTGTGCGCAGGGCCGCAGCGGATGCAGGGGCCCTGCCTGCCGGCGCGCCCTGGCCGAAACTTCTTGGCAAGCACAGACGATTGCTGGGCGCGCCGCGGGGCATCATTCCTGATGATGATCCCGGCTACCGCTTTCTGCACTGGTGGCACAGCGCGGGAAGTTTCATTCCGCTCCACAAAGCTACCGCGAAGGCCATCCTTGCCAGTTACCCCAGCGTTGAGGTGACCACAGACCCGGTGATGGACCGCGCCTGCATCGGCCAGTTCGCGGGGATGAACATGGTGCAGCACTGGATACGCGTGCACTTCCGGCCGCGCAGCCCCCTCAGCGTTCCTTTCTATGTAGAACGTGCGCGCGTTCATCAACGATCGGGCGGGCATCGCATCTGCATCGGGCCTCAGCTAGGAAATGATCGCATCGCACCCGCGTCCACTCCGGCCGACATGCTGACCGAGGCATGCTGGCTGGCCGTTGCTTTCGGCGCGTCCGATATCACCCATTGGGGCTATCAATACATTCACTACAGCCAGTTTGAATACCGGCCCGGCGGCGAAGCAGCGTGGGCTGCCCTGGCGAAGCTGAACCGGGAGCTCTATTTGAAGCACGGCAAACTCCTGACTACGTGGGAACCGACTCCGCGCCGGTCTGCGCTCTGGTTGAGCCACTGTGATGCCGTTCACCAGGGAGAGGGACGTTACGATTTCTCGTTCGCCATGGAACGCGCGGAAGACCTCTTTCGTGCAGTGCTGACGACAGGCGAGCCCTTCGATGTCCTCTATGACGATGAGATTCGTGCGGGCGCGCTTAAGCATTACCGTCTTCTCGTGGCCCCCGATATCCGCACGACTCCCGCAGACATTGCCTCTCGAATCAGAGATTTCATTGCCGCCGAAGGAGCAGTCGTCTTTACCGATGGGGCGCGATTAGCAGGCGTCACCGGAATCCGAACTGCGGCCATCAAATGGGAGGAAGCTAACCATCCCAGGGAGATGAGCCCTTCCGAGTATCGTGGATGGTTGAAACGGTCCGGGAAACTTGTTCTCCGTGCAGCGGGGATGAAGCCGAGGATCCAATTCGCCGGTACAGGCGCCATCGCCAGTCTGATGAGCACGCCGGCTGACAATTATCTTGTTCTGGTGAACGACCATCGCACGTTGGGCGAATGGGCCGCCACTCACAAGAACATGGCCGAAGACAAAGGCATGCCGCTGGACGTGACTTTCAAGTTTGACGCAATGCGAATGATCGATGCGGATACCGGCGAGGCCTTTTCTGTTGAGGACGGCCCATTTCGAATCCGGCTGGAGCCCGGATGGGGTAGGATTCTTCGGATTGAAAAGTAGAGCCGTGTTGGCTCATCATGCGCCATGCCCACAGACCTTGAAATCAGAAGACAAGTGTTGAGTTGCTTTGTCGCGATAAAACCCGATAAGACATTGGCAGCCAGGCTGGCACCAGCCTGCCGCCACATTGCTGGACATCTGACTTTGTGAGAAATGCCGACCAACGTGTCATCACGTCTGGCCATCTTTCTGACTACCTCGAGATTGAAGAACCATATGAAAACACTCGAACCAGAAGACCGGATCCGAAACCTTCGCCAGCGCACTGACTTTGGCGCCGAGGTCATCGTTCATGGCTGGCTGCGCACGCGGCGAGATTCCAAAGGCGGCTTTTCATTTCTCGAGCTCAACGATGGCTCGAGCCTCAAGGGCATCCAGGTGGTGGCCGACGGCGAACTGCCGAATTACGAA
>JASLXP010000909.1 GCA_030740295.1 Planctomycetota bacterium | reverse complement strand
CAAACGCTCGGTCACCAGAGGCATCCATTCGTTCGGGTTAATAAACAGCTCGCCCATCGCCTGAGGAGTAGTGCACTGTTCGCGAATTTTTCGGAACCACTGTATGTGTTCGGGCGGCAGAATATCTTCCACGAAAAACAGCCGAAACGGCTCGAGAGATTTTGCCAGAGTAACCGCGTTCTGCGGCTTCAGATGTTCGTGCACATCATGCGTGAGCTTGACATCGAAGCCTATCCTGGATCGCAAATGATCGAACATTCTCGGGATGGTGTCGAGATAGGCTTCATCATCAAACACCGCCTTCTCAGACCAGGGATTATCAGGCAGCCGCGCCTGGCCCGGCTCGATAAAACCGCCACCGCCGTACGGGCCCACCTGGCATCGGACGACCTGGTAGCCGCGATCGATGAACTGCCGGACGCTCTCTTCGAGCGTTTCAAAATCCTTTCCGCCTGCGTGGCCATAGACCGGCACGGCCGACCGGCACGGCCCGCCGAGGAGGCCGTAGATCGGCATGCCGGCTTCCTTTCCCTTGATATCCCAGAGGGCCATATCGATACCGCCCAGCGCGGTGTTCAGGATCGAGCCGTTGCGCCAGTAGCAATTGTTGTGGACGAGCTGCCAGTTATCCTCGATGTTGCTGACGTCTCTGCCGATCAGCGAAATTGAAAGCCGTTCCACTGCTTTCATGACAGTCTCCGTATGCCAGTTATCGCTGGCCGATCCGATGCCGTAAAGACCAGGCTGATCGGTGATCACTTTCACAATCAGCCAAGTGCCGCGATGACGGGAACGGATGCACTTAATTTCCTTGATGACGGGCATGTTTCGGGCCTGGGATGGCGAGACGTGAGGCGTGAGCAGGCGGTGAAACTACTTTAGCATCTCATCGTTGATTCGATAACGGCAAATGTTTACACCTCGGCGAGCCGATGAATCTCCAGCGAGGCAAGTAGTGCAGAGCTTCCGGAAACGACTTGCCTGCACCCTTCTCACGCAGAACTTTCTTTATCCCCTCATCTCCTTCCAGGCTTGGATGAAGACCAGCACGTTCTGCCAGGCTTTGTCCGATTCGTCGCGGATGTTGTCGACCGGGGACAGGATGAATCCGTCAGGGCCGAGAGTCTGGATCGCTTCGGCGACCGCAGCGCGCACCTGCGTCTCTGTGCCCATCTCCACAGTGACGAATCCATTCACTCCGCCCCACAGACATATTTTGCCTTCGGCCGCCTGCTTGACCTCTGGCAGCACCGTGCCGTTGCCCTGGACAGGATCGATGCCGACAAGCACGTCAACCCCGGCTTCAACGATCATCTCCAGCAGAGGGGTGGAACTGCTGGTCATGATGTAGGCGAATTTCGCGCCAGCCTCGTGGGCGAGGGCAACGTCTTTCTTCAGGTCGGGGAGAATGAATTTCCTGTACATCTCTGGGGACCAGAAATCCGCGTTCTCGTACCAGCCGCGGCGAATGAACAGGTCGAGACCGGCATCGAGCATGACCTCCATACGGCCTCGATTCCAGTTGGAGAGCATCCCTCCCATCTCGTGGACGAAGTCAGGCTGATCGAAGGTGAAGAACATCAGGTTCTCCATTCCGCAAAGCCAGCATGCCATGTCCATTCCTGCGCCCCATCCGCCAGTGGTCAGCAACTGCTGCTCTTCGGCAAGCTTTTTTGCTTCCATCGCATTCTCCCTGAACGTGGCAATGTCTGCCGGAGTGGGTGACCGGAGCAAGTGCTGAAGACATTCCAGGTCATCCTGTTCCGTAACGAGGAACTTCTTCGACCTTGGGATCAGGTAGTCATCGAGAAAGGGAACGTGATCTTTGTAGGGCCAGTCTTCAGACTTCTGCACCGCCGTGGTCAAAGGGCCGGAAGGGGTGGTGTATTCCTTGTGAAGGAGAGGGTATCGCTCACCCGGAAGGTCTTCGCGCCACTCGCGCGTCATCACACCGGGATTGAATCGGACGGGGAGCCCCGGCAGGTCAGAGGTCTCTGTTGGATCGTGAAGCGGCAGTGAAGGCAATGACACGACCGCGTCGAGGCCGAGGGCGAGTTGCTCTCGCACGAATTCAGGCTGGCCGCTGCACTTGCTCTGCAGAGCTCCAAAGATCATGAAACAGAGCGGCACATGGTCCGGAGACTGGTTTTCCAGCGCGGCGGTCATTCGCTCTTTGCTCGTAAGTTGAGTTTTCATTTCATCCCCTTTCACAATGGATTGGGCCACGATTTTTCCGGCTTCAAATCTGGCGATTCGGTCATCTTGATTTCAACTGGCAGGGGCTTCCTGGCTGGCGAGGAACTCTTCGACAACAGCGACGGCGTTTTCAGTCGGTGTCTCCGTCCGGAGCGGTTTGGCCGGTGCGAGGATGAAGCCGCCGCCCTTGCTCATTTCGCTCCGCAGGCGCCGAATTTCCTGGCGGAGCTCTGACGGCGGTGCGAAAGGAATCGCCTGCTGCGTTCCCAGACAACCCCAGAAGGTGATGCGGTCACCCCACGCGCTTTTCAATCCGTAAGGGTTCATTCCGTATGCCTCCGGCTGGACACTCTCGAGAACATCCAGACCAATCTCGACGATGTCACCCATGATGTCTGCCACGCTTCCACAGCAGTGCATGATGGCCAGCTTGCCTTGGTCATGGATGGCCTTGAAGATTCGGGCGTAGCGCGGCTTATAGAACTTCCGCCATCGTTCGGGACCGACCATCACGCCGCGCTGGACTCCCCAATCATCCCCCATCATGATCGCATCGGCCGGAATGTCGGCGCACTCTTCTATGAGTCCCAGGCAAAGCTCGGTCAGCCGGTCGAGCAGTTCAGCGAAGAAGTCTTCTTCGGCAATGCAGTCCATCAATGTGGTCTCGAATCCCCTCAGGTACCACCCTTGCCAGAGGCAAATCGACGGCGAGACGATGGTGAAAAGATCGGGCGATTCGGCGACGCGTTTCTTCGCCGCAGCTTTCGCCTCGGGGTCAAAGAGCGTGTCCTTCGTTGGAAAATCATATCCCTGGAAGGTAGGGGCTTTAAGCCCTGGTTCGACAACAGACGATGGTTCCTGATCTGTTCGCCAGATGGAACCGAACGGGTCTCGATGATGTGTGTCATCGAGCTTCTCGTTCTGGAATCTCGCGACGTTGCCACACTGGGAGATGTACGGGACGATTCTCTCGTGCCACGTTTCATCGCCGAAGTGTTCATCAAGCCGGGTTCTCACGTCTTGCGTGAAGGCCAGCGTATAGGGAACAGTACCGGTTTCGCTATGGTGGATCTGACCGAGGACGATGTCACGTGGCTTCATTGGATTCCTCTCTCGCGATCATTAAGTAAAAGGCGAATCATCCGTCTCAAGCATCTGTCTGGCCATCGGCATTGTTTTCTCGGCAGCGCGTCCTGCTCAGCGGCGATTATTTTACTCTGCGGCGAGTTGGAGGGCGCCTGCGGGAAAGACCGCAACTCTGGCCTTTTCTCCGTGGAACTCCTGGAGCAAACTCACCACTTCTGCCCAGGTCCTGCAATGGGCCGTATCCTTGCCAAACTTGGCCACACAGTCCCATCTGTTGACTCCGGGCGAGAACAGGATGGTTCGATGCTTCTGGCGGCCGGGCTGGCCACCCAGCGCGGTCCCGGGCCCCAGAACAGAATGCCAACCCAGGCCCTCCGGTGACGCGGAACAGATCACTATCGTTGAAGACTCTCGAAGAGGGTTCTTGACCGTGCTGGTCAGGGGAACGAGAGCCAATGGGGCCTGGCAGAGCTCTGTATCTTTCGGGAACGCGTTGAAGACACCGATGTCAATCTCGTCCGGGATAGGCGTGGCGTAAAGATCGCGTCCCAATTCACATCCCTTCTGGAATGCCTCTTCCGGCTCCCCTGAAACCAGTCCGATAATCTCCAGCGCGGGGTTCAACAACGGATTAACGATGTAGTCCAGGCCGGCCTTGCGGGCGACCTCCGCGAGGTGCTCCCTGAAATTTTCATGGATGTACCGGTGATTAAGCATGATCGTCTGTTGGCCGCAGGCGCCCGGGATAAGCAGCTTCGCGCCGCCGCCGAACATGGCTCCCCGAGGCGTGATCATTCCCAAGGCAATCTTAACTTCGCAGGACATCATGTCACGATTGACAAAGATCGGGATGCCCCGGCTCGAGTACCCGAGGAACTCCAGATTCTCATAAGCGTTGTGGTTAAGCACCTGCATCCGGTCGACGATGTCAAGACCGACCTTCTTGATGAAATCTTGCCGTGTCATGGGCCGATGAGCCGCGAGTGCCGCGATGATTTTTACCTGATCCTCGCCAATGCCCGCAGCCTCGAGCTCCTCGAGAACATACGGCAGCAGGCGGAAAGCAGGCGTTGGCCGGGAGAGATCGTCCACCAGGATAGCTGCCGATCGCCTGCCGCTGGCAGACTCTCGAAGCGGTGCTGCGCCGAAAGGCCTGGCGAGGGCCTCCCGAATGCCGTCATCACCAATATCCGTCCCGCCTTTCATATTGCAGACACCGACCTGCCAGGAATCCGGAAAATCGATGGTGATTGATCCATCACCGTACCAGGCCGCCCACGGGATGCGCACTTGGTTCATGATTCAGTGACCCAAGAGAGTTAAGGAATGTCCCAGCCGGGATTTCTCACGGGCGAGGACGTTACCGTGCGATGGCAGCCGAACACGCCAGAGTTCGGGAAAAGACGCTGCAAGGTTTCGGACTCTGGCGAATTCAGCTACGGTTGGCAACCGAATTCGCCAGAGCCCGGACAAAGTTTGTCCGCTGGCGATCGGGGGCAAAGAACGGTGGTCAAAGCTCCAGCATAGTGGCTGATCATGCCTGCGTTTCTTATTTTCTTAGAGACGTGCTACGCCCTTTCCCTTTCGGAGAGAGTCACGAGTTGGCCTCTTGCTCCCTGTCGTGTACCGCGAGTCATCCAGTTTGCCACGCATTAACCAGCCCTGAATAGAACATCTTATGAAGACTCAACCAAACGTCGTATTTGTTATTACTGATGACCAGGGCTACGGAGACTTGGGCTGTCATGGCAACCCGGTCATCCAGACACCTAATCTGGACGCATTTCATTCGGAAAGCGTCCGGCTCACCAACTACCACGTCGGGCCGACATGCGCGCCGACGCGCTCCGGCATCATGACCGGGCACTACGCGAACAGCACCGGCGTCTGGCACACGATCGGCGGCCGCTCTCTGCTCAGAAAAAATGAATGGACCCTCGCATCTGCACTGCAGGATGCCGGTTATCGAACGGGCATCTTCGGCAAATGGCATCTTGGCGACGCGTATCCTTATCGTCCGCATGACCGCGGGTTTGATGTATCGATAGTGCACGGTGGAGGCGGCATCAGCCAGACGCCCGATTACTGGGGTAACGACTATTTTGATGACACCTACTTTGTGAACGGCGAGCCGGAGAAGTTTGAAGGCTACTGCACGGATGTCTGGTTCGAGCAGGGAATGAAGTTCATCGAGGAAAACAAAGACCGCCCTTTCTTCGCCTACATTCCAACCAACGCGCCGCACGGCCCTTACAACGTAGAGAACAAGTACAGCGAGCTTTATCACGATTCCTGCCCGGAAGCCCGCGCCCGGTTTTACGGCATGATCACCAACATCGACGAAAACTTCGGCAAGCTGCACGCCAAGCTGAAAGAACTGGAACTCGAGGACAACACCATTCTGGTTTTCATGACCGATAACGGTTCCAGTGGCGCATCGAGGCTCGATAAGAACGCGTTCCCCATCGACGGCTTCAACGCGGGCCTGCGCGGCCTGAAAGGTTCGCCCTACGATGGCGGGCACCGGGTTCCTTTCTTCATTCGCTGGCCGAACGGGAATGTCGGTGGCGGACAGGACGTCAACCACCTCACCGCCAACGTCGACTTCATGCCGACCATTCTCGATCTCTGCGGCGTTGAGGTGCCCTCCGAGCGCACATTCCACGGTCAAAGCGTGAAGCAGCTCCTCCACGGCGACGATGAAGGATGGCCCGCACGCACCATGGTGACCGACTCTCAGCGCCTGACCAATCCGGTGAAGTGGCGTCAAAGCTCTGTCATGACCGACCGCTGGCGTCTCATCAACGGAAAAGAACTCTACGATATCAACGAAGACCGTGAGCAGCGCAGCGATATCGCAGGCCGACATCCGGATGTGGTCGAGGAACTGCGCGTCGAATACGAGAAATGGTGGGACATTGTGTCCACTAAGTTCGAAGAAGACATCCCCATTTCGCTTGGTGCCGATCCGGCGAAAGAGACGCTCCTCACCTGCCACGACTGGCGGAACGAGGACTGCGACTGTCCCTGGAATCAGGGGCACATCCGCCGCGGCCACGAAGCCAACGGTTACTGGGAAATCGAGATCGAGCAGGAAGGGGATTACGAATTCGAACTGCGTCGATGGCCGAAAGAGGCCGGGCACGCGGTAACCGCCGGCATCGATGGTGATGATATTGAGTGGCGCCGAGACGCGATCCCTGAAGGAGCATCAAGCCTCTACACCGGTGGCAAGGCGATGCCCCTCACGGTTGCCAGTCTCAGGATTGGCGATCAGGAACAGTCATCGGAGATCGCCGAGGCCGCGACCAGTGCCACCTTCAAAATGCATCTCGCGCCCGGCCCGGCCCACCTGCAGACGACGATGTCGGATGGGGAAGGGCTTTCTATCGGGGCCTATTACATAAATGTTCGGCTGTTGGAATCATGACGGGGTAATGCGGCGGGACATCTTCCCAGAGAGGTTACTTCGGTCTTTTGATCCCATGTTCGGCAGCAACCCGGGCAATGATCTTGTCGAGCTTTCTGGGTTTGGATTCAACGTATTCTCTTATGAGAGGAAGGGCATCCTCGCCCATCCAGTCAAGCACGTTATAGAGCTTTCTGCCGGCGGTCGTACCATCTTTCAGGAGATTGCGAAGACAACCCAACCCCTCCTCGCTCCGGCCCAGTTTTACCATCGTCCAGGCAGCCATAATCCTGACCTGGTGGGACTCGTCTTTCAGGGCTTTGGCGACTGCTTCAGTTCCAGGCGCCGCGTCCTTCTTTAGGAGAAGAAGTCCGACCGCCGCCCAGTAACGGATGCCGCTGTCGGCGTGCGACAACGCGCCGATTAAAGCTGGCAGGTTCTCCTTGTCGCGTTCGAGAGCCGTGTCGGCCGCGTCGAGATAAGACTCCAGCGGATAGAGTTTGGGATTTCGGACCATTTCGTAGATGGTCATGTTGTTCTGCTTTGCTCGATCGACTCTCATGGATTCAGGAAGAAGCCCGGAGTCGAACAGCTCGAGCTGCATCTTGCGCATGGCCAGTCTCATCTCGGCGATCTTCTTCTGATGCGCTGGTTCGCCGATCAGGTTGTGGACGTTATCGAAGTCCTTGACGGTATCGTAAAACTCTTCCGAAACGCGCGGCCTGAAAAACCTGCCGGTGATTTCGTTTGTTTTGCCTTCCTTGTGGTGCATCTCCCAGGCAGGAGCTGCCGGGGCACGCCACAGGTAGGAGAGATGTTGCCCGGCCGGGGCGAAGGGCATGTAGTTTTTGTAATAGGCGAACTGCTTGCCGCGGATCATCCGGACGGAATCGCATCGTTCGTCCGCGCGCTCTCTGAAACTCAGGTGGTACTGAGGCTCCGGCTCGATCCCTTTGCCCAGGAAGACGGTGCCCTGAAACGTTTCCGGAGTCTCGGCGCCACACAGACTCAGCCAAGTCTTGGGCATGTCAACAAAACTGACCAGGCGGTCAACGGTCATGCCGGGCTTTTCGGCCGGCCAGAGGTGTTTGTATTTTTCGGGAATTCGAATGATGAGCGGGCAGTGCGTGCCGCTGGAGTACAGGAAGCGTTTACTGCGAGGCATGACGCCCCCGTGATCGGAGTTGTGGATGATGATGGTGTCTTCGTAGAGGCCGTCGCTCTTCAGAGCATCGAGAACTTTCTTCGCGTCGTTGTCCATGTTCTCGATAGCGTCTGCATACTTGGCGTAGTTTTTCCGAATGACAGGCAGGTCAGGATGGTAGGAGGCAAGTTTCATCTTCTTCGGATCATTCCGGGTGTTCTCCACGTTCCCGTGTGCACGGCTTTCGTGGCTGCTACCGAGGTTGACCACCGCGAAGAATGGCTGACCCGGCTTTCGATTGCGCCAGCGGTAGCGTTCCTTCTTCTTGCCCCTGGGATCCCAGCAGGCAGTGTCCGGACGGCCGCCGATGTTGTAATCCGTCTTGGATGCATTTGAAGTGTGATAGCCGGCCGCTCTCAGTAAATCCGGGTAATACTTGATGACATCGTGCGGAATCCTGTTGCGGCTGCGCATGGGCTGCGTGCCGTTTGAAATGGCATACATGCCGGTAATCCAGGTCGAACGAGTCGGCGCGCAAACCGCGGCATTATCGAAACAGTGGGTGTAGCGGAATCCCTCGTCGGCAAGTCTGTCAATGGTCGGCGTCTTGCAGTTCCGGCCGCCGTAGCAGCTCACCCACGAAATTCCATTGTCTTCACTGGTGAGCCACAAAATGTTAGGACGATCTTCGGCATGCGCGATAAGTGGCGCGCTGAGGACCGTCAGCAGGAGCAGATTTCTCATTGGTAATATTCCTTTCATCATTTGCGTTGGGCCTCTGGTATGTTCCAGTCGCATCTTTGAACAGAGGTAGAGCCTCCGCGCTCTTTACCGGCTCTACCAGGGATGTGATGGTGGTCATGTTTCAGACGTTTCCCAGACCAAGGCCGTTTTCGGTTAGGTAGCGATAGCTGTCCTCCACGGCTTCGAGCATGTCAGTCTCACAGCGATCCAATTCGACGATCAACCAGCGAAGGACATCAGGGCTTGCTGCGGCGATGGCAGCCGGAGTGTCTATCTTTCCCTGGCCGACTGCGGTCATGTCGCCGCCGCCGGGCTTGTCCGGGCTGGGGGGCTCCAAGTTTCCGTCCTTGATGTGAAGGAGGGGGATTCGGTCTTTGAACTTGGCCACTTCTGCGGCTGGATCGTTTGCACCGAAATTAGCCGCCCAATACACGTCCAGCTCGAAGAAGACTCCCGGGCACAGCTCGGCCATGTACTCCTGGGCGATTCGACCGTCGACTCTCTCGAACTCCCACCAGTGATTGTGGAGTGCAAGCTGCAAACCATGCGGCTTCACTGCTTCGACCATTCGATTGGCGGTTTCCGCGGTAGCTTTGATTGTGTCAAGGTCTTTGAACTGGTCGCGCCCGAATCCGCCCATCAGGACATCGACGCCGAAGATGCCGCACGTCTCGGCGAGCTCATCGATGTTGCTCAGGTCGGGTTGAGGCCCCGGTCCTGACACCGGCTGCAGGCCAAGGTCGTCGAGCAATTCCTTGTATTCCGTGACGGAAATGCCGAACGCTGCAGCGTTGCCCTGGCCACCCTCGACGCCCTTGTAGCCGATGTCCGCCACCTTTTTCATGGTGGCCAGGAAACTCTCCTTCGATTCTCCCAGACGCTCTCTGAGAGTGTAAAGCTGAAGGGCAACGGGTTTCAGGTCTGTGCTCATCTGGAACTTCCTTTGGTCTGAACGGGTATCGCGAGACTCTGTCAGTCTCTGGTTTCGTTCCAAGAAGGTACTGCCTGTGCACGCAGAAACAATCGACAGGATTGCGAAGGACCTTCATGAATCTACTGCTTTCTCTCCCGATCGATCACCACCGTGGTAATCAGGCTGTCCTCCCTAAAGCGCAGATCGGCCGAGACCTGCTTCAGAGTATCAAAGAACTGGGCGAAGGAAGATTCCGGATTCATGCCAAGGTTCTGCTTCGAGCTTTGCCGATTCCCGTGCACGCTGCACTGGACCTGGTCGCGGCCTTGCTCGAAACTGTATGCGCCCCCTTCCGGGCAATAATAGGTGACGCCGTACTTTGCCTCCGAAAGGCGGGCAAGCTGCTCGACGGGCACTTCGTAGAGCTTGAGCAGATTGTAGATGGACATGATGTTCGCGTGGCAGGCCAGTCGAGATTTTTCAGCCCAGTAGAGCTGGAGGTCGTCTTTGAGCGTGTTCAATGCCCCGAGGTTGAAGCGGAGCATCATGTGCACTGGGCCTGGCTTCTCGCCGGGCTTCGCATCAGCCGCGTCGATCACTTCATAGAGCGTCTTTGACCGGGTGGCCGCAACCAACTGGTTTCCGACCAGCGCGGCATGCAGGCGGATCTTCAGCGCGTAAATCTGGTAACTCAGAACGTAATTGGCGTGTCCTCTGTAATCCGGCAGACGGTACGCATCGAAGCTGGTGGGCAGATCCATAAAGCCGTCTCCTTTGAGAAAAATCTTTGATGAAAGCTGCTCAAGAAACTGCCTTGCTTTCTCTCGATTGTGCACCTCGATGGTGAGATAGGTCGGTAGATTTACAGAAAGCACGGCAATGCCGGCAAGGTACTGCGTGGTCACGGGAATGCGCCCGAGGACGTTAAGAGTACGCAACCTTGTGGGATCGACTTCGAGGATCGTGTCCTCGTCGCAGAGATGCAGGGAGAACCGGTCACCAATCCAGCTCAGGTCTGTCAGCGTTGGGTTGGCGGCGAGGGTATCCGGAATGCCGGGGATCTCTTTGAGGAATTTTGAAATGCCCTTCTGGCCCATCGTCAGGCCGAGGGAGACCAAAGCGGATTCGGCGATCTTCGAGGTGTCGTGCGGCTGCGGAGTCTTGTCCAGCATTTCCTGCAAGCTCGAATAAACACTGCCGTTGGCGAACGGAAGCACACAGGTTTCGATCTTGACCCTGGCATCGCCGGCGGTCATTCGGATGGCAATCGGGTCGAATACGCCCTGCCAGAACTCCTGGTAGCGCCGCTTGTAATTGTTGTACCCCTGCCGCTCGGAGGATGAGACTTTCAGCACCTTCAGCTCTGTGTTAGGCGTGAGATACTTGAGGCGATTGTGCAGTGAGCAGGTCCCCGCATCGTGCTCTGCATCAAACGCGTAAGCCCCGCCGTGGGGGCAAACCAGCTTCGCCGGATCGACGAAGCGTCCCTTCACCAGGTCCGTCAACGAGGCAGGAGACCGGCCGGATTCGAGCCTGTAAAACATGGACGCGTTATTGAGCATGACGAGGTTGTTGAAACACTGAATTCTGCGCTTTTCAGATATCTTTCGTTCAGGGCCGACCTGCCGGCGAAGGAAAGCTTCCGAGGCAAAGAAATAACTGGATGCGCCTTCGTCCGATGGCGGAAGGATCGTGCTGACGTACCGGTAGTCCTCGGCCTCGATGAGCGGCGGGCTCTTGCCAACGATGGTGTCCACCATCTTTCGAATCGAGACATGCGAATTCGAATAGACCACAAAGTCCTCGTGCTTGAGGAGGAAGGAACTGACCAGCCGGTCCTCGGTGTAGCGGGCCGTCAGCTTGTGGCCACGATAGTTGAACTCCCGCTCGATCATTTCGGGATGCTTCTGCTTCACTTCTTTCACCCAGCCGGCGGCGCTCTTTTCGAACTCGGCCGCGTTCTTGAGCCGGAAGATGACGGTCAAGTCAGTGCCTTCAAATATAAAAACGTCTGACCCGGTCACGGCCACTTCACCAATCACGCCACCTGCGAATAACTGCGTGATCGGATCGCGTTTGAGGCAGAGCTGATTTTCGATCTTCTTCTGGATGCGGTTATGCCGGGCGTGAATGGTGAACAGGCGGAGCAGGTTATCGCCCCAACTCTCCGTCAGGTCGGAGAGCTTCCAGGCAGTGTCGATGGAGTTAAAATGCAGAAGGTATTGGTCCGCCGGGACGAGCTTTGAAATCTCGTGAACTTTGGGCTCGAGGTTCTTCTTCGCCGCTTCCTCGAGCAGCTTGGGGTAAGGGAGCGACTGCAGCTCCGGCGGCTTCAACTGGCTGATGTGTATATTGTGGTCGCCCCTGGTTTTCTGGCCGCTGTAAGCCTGTTTCTGCAATGCTTCCTGAATGGCAAGCGAGCCGGTGAACACCCGGTAAAGGTCTGCCTCGACATCCCGGGCCTGTTGCGGCAAATGCGTAGGCGCGGATTGAGGATTCGAAGCAGAGATGCCATAGCGGTCTTTGGATTGAAGCAGGCAGTATTGGAAGAACGTCTCCCGAGGGTAGAAACTCAGCAGCTCACGGAAATGGGCATTCTGGTGGCGCGCCCACGCTCGATAGGTGTTGACGTGTCCGGCCTCCTCTTGAGGGATGGAAACTTCGACCTCGCTCTTGCGCACTTCCACGCGCCTCGAGCCGTCAAGATTCTCCGTCACCACTTCGTAAGAGAGCCGCAGCTTGACCCTTCCCTTGCCGCGCAGACGGCCATAAAACGCGGCATGTTTCTGGCGGAACTTTGTTTCCTTGGGATAGATGAGGTAGGCGCTCTTGGCGAGGGGCTGCAGGCGCAGGTAGTTGCTGGTCTCGAATTCTTCGGCAAGAAAGGGCTGCTCCAGATGGAGTGCAAAGACGATCACGTCGCCTTCCTTGTTGCGGAATGTTTCGATTTTTTTCTTGAAGGGCAGGCCCTGGGCAGCCCCTGTGAGTGTGAATACAAGGATGGTGGTGAACGCTATCGGCAGACATCTGGTCATCATTTGATCTCCTGGTTGTTGTCGGGCAGTGCTGCAGAGGAATTACAATGGGAACATCGTTACCGAAGCAACGGCCATTCCTGGAGTCTCTCTTTAGATAAAGTGTTGTTGACCAGGAGTTTGTGGTCTCCGAGATCTGAACAGTCCATACATCCAATGATCGTCTAATGACATCAGATGTATGGCTCGCGTTCCTTCAGTTGTCGTGGTCCGCAGCCGACCAATGGGGAGGGAGCATCGATGCAAGATGTTTCGGACGGACAAAGAGCTCTCAGGGAAGCGGGAGCGCGTGGTGAAGTTGCCGCGCTGAACCTGTTGCGATCCATTGTCGCTACATCGACTCCAGACCCATGATCCGCGCTGCAGTTCCGCCGAAGATCATGGCCTTGTCTTCCGCGCTCAGGAAGTCACAGTGATTTTCGATCCAGGCTCGTGACTGCCGATACGTACAGAACCGGTTCTGGAAAGGCATGTCGGTGCCCCAGTTGAGGTGGTCAGGGCCTACATGTTCGGCCATGGCCTCGAGCATGGGCCAGACCTCTTGATAGGGATACTCGAACACGTCTCCTATGCGCACTGGAAAACAGACTTCGAGATTGCAGTTCGGATTTTCGAAGGGAAGCCAGATTTCGTCGGGCACTGAAATGCCCTCGTCGTCCAGAAAAGCGCGCCAGGGAAACCCGTGGGTGAGATTGCAGGTCATGCTCGGATAGCGCTCCATCAAGCGCATCAGATTCCTCTGCTCGGCGAGATAACCTTCCTGTTGTCTGGAGATGGATGTGCCGAGATTCAACTTGCGATGGCCGGACCCGAGGGTGATGAAGACGGGAACGCCAAACGACGTAGCCGCCTCCCAAAAGGGCCGGTAGGGTCCGTCGTCCCAGGGATCCGGTGATTCAAAGTAGGGAAGGCTCGCGTTGCATTTGATCGCATGCAGGCCGTGAACGGTGATCGCCTCAGTCAGCTCATGGATGACAGCGTCCGTCTCGCTCGCGATACGCCATTCATCCACGGGAGCCATGGCCTTGAATCGGTCAGGATAGAGGGAAACGCACTCCGCCAGAAAAGTGCAGTCACGCCCAAGCATGGGATTGGTATGAATGACTGCCAGGTCCACTCCCGCGTAATCCATCTCAGCGATAAGGCTGTGCGGTGTGAATTCAAGATTCCTCAAATTCGGCGGGTAAAACTGCTTGGTGTAGTCCTCGCCATCGACGGTCCACACCACGCGCCCCTTCTCGTGATCGACGCGAAAATTCACATCAGGCAGTCGCCGCCAATCTTCAGAGGTCTCGGGGCCCAACGGTACCGAGGCAGCCGGTGTCCGGTCTCGAATCCGCCAGGCAGGCTGATGATGCAGAGGCTGCGACTGCTGAATCCACATCATGTGATCTTCGACGCTCGCAAATCCTGCCGGATGATCGCCAGGCTGAAAAGTATAGGCGTGTGAGTCGATGATCATGGTCTGATGGCCAGAAATTGCTCTGAAAGACCAGCTCCTGCTTCATGGATCTGCGACCTGTAGGCGGAGGCGGCGATGCCAAAAAAACGCCAGTCGGGCTCAAGGCGGATAAGGGTTTAAGACGGCAAGGGCAAAGGAGCGGACGTCCTCGCGTTTACCAAGGACTTCAGAATCCCTTTCGACAACAACCAGTGCGAAAGAGACCTTCGTGTGGCAAAAGTATAGCAAAATAACTCTGGAGGCTTCCGTAGCAGGAATGGTGCAAAACATTTCGGCTCCGGTTTTGGCCCAATGCAGATCACCTGAAATGCATTTCAGGTCAATAAAATTGCTCTACTGCTGGGCGAAACGCGTGGCCGCCCCACACTGTCAAGGACAGTGACAGGTGACGGAGACCAGGACTTGTTGCTGGTCAATGGCGCCTGGTGGCCGGGTTCCCATGTCTCCGAGCCGCCTCCAACCATGGCACTATACACCAACGACGGGGGGGGACAGTTCCGGAATGTCAGCGCCACCGCAGGCTTGGACGTCAGCCTCTACGGCCTTGGTGTGGCTGTGGGCGACTACGACAACGACGGCGACCGCGATCTGTTCGTCGCCGCGTTGGGTGAGAACCGGTTGTTTGAAAACGAGGGCAGCCACTTCCGGGACGTGACCGGATCGAGCGGCGTTGCCGGAGGCGAGTTCGCCTGGAGCAGCAGCGCCGGGTTCTTCGACTACGACAACGATGGAGACCTCGACCTGTTCGTCTGCAACTACGTCAACTGGTCCAAAGAGATCGACTCCAGACTGAACTTCACGCTGAACGGCCGCGACCGGTCCTACGGGCCGCCCATCAACTACGAGGGCACATTCCCTTACCTTTATCGCAACGACGGTGGCGGACGATTCACGGACGTATCCGCCCAGGCGGGGGTGCAGGTGGTGAACCCGACGACCGGGAAGCCCATGGCCAAGGCGCTGGCCCTATCCTTCATCGACGTGGATCGAGACGGATTCCTCGACGTGTTCGTGGCCAACGACACTGTGCGGAACTTCCTGTTACACAACCTGGGGAAAGGCACGTTCGAGGAGATTGGCACCGTAGCCGGCGTTGGCTTCGACGGCAACGGCAATGCCACCGGTGCGATGGGCATCGACGTGGCGCATTATCGCAACGATGACCAGATCGCCGTGGGCATCGGCAACTTCGCCAACGAGATGTCCTCGCTGTACGTGTCCCAGGGCGACGGACTGCTGTTCTCGGATGAGGCGATGGGCGAGGGCGTCGGAGCGCCGAGCCGCCTGTTCCTTAGCTTTGGTCTGTTCTTCTTCGACTATGACCTGGACGGACGGCTGGACATGCTGCAGGCCAACGGCCATCTGGAGAAGGAGATCAGCCAGGTGCAGGCCAGTCAGCAGTACCGTCAGCCAGCGCAGCTCTTCTGGAACGCGGGATCCGATGCCCGATCGTGCTTCGTCGAGGTGCCTCGAGATCAGTTGGGCGACCTGTCGCGCCCGGTTGTCGGTCGCGCCTCGACTTATGCGGACATCGACGACGACGGCGATCTCGATGTCTTGATCACCCAAGTGGGAGGCCGGCCGCTGCTGTTGCGCAACGATCAGAAGCTGGCACATCACTGGATCCGATTTAAGCTCACTGGAACAGAGAGCAACCGCGACGCCATCGGAAGCTGGATTGAACTGCAGTCCGGCGGCGGCGTGCAACGACGCCAGATCATGCCCACCCGCAGTTACCTGTCCCAGTCAGAGCTGCCGCTGACCTTCGGCCTCGGCCCGTCACGCGAGGTGCATAGCGTCCGGGTGATCTGGGCCGATGGCACTGAGCAGGAGATAGGTCCTGTTAAGGTCGGCACTGTAGTCGAAGTCGTCCAAAGGAATTGATGGCTTTCTGAAAGACGCGCAAAGAAAAGCTTGGAGGCTCACAGCGGATGGAAGACATCGTACCGTGCGATGGCAAGGTGGGTCAGTGGGGTCAGGACGTCTATCTGAATTTGATGCGCTTCACGTGCTCGTTGTGTTTGAAGTGATCGAGCTCGGAAATCTTCTTGCCGCCGATTGTCACGTTGTCGAACATCAGATCGGTAATCTGCGCGTCAGGGGTTCCCCAGAGGATATCGGGTTCTGCCAGTGAGCTTGGCGCTGCGATTTCGATGTTCTGAAACAGAATTCCAGTGAGATCGCCCGGGCCGCGTCTGCGTTGGGCCGGGTCGGCGTAGGGGCGCAGGCCCTGCATGGCAACCATGAAATGCTGCAGCGTTGGGCGCGGATCCTCTACTCGGATATTTCGAAAGACGACGCCCTCACCGCCTCTGCCTTTTCCTTCGCCACGCATGTTGAAGAGGCGGCCACCGCTCCATCGGTGCCATCCCGCCCTTGCGTAAATGACGTCGCAGTCTTCCACAATGAGCTTGCGATTGGGGATGGCGCTGAGAACAAACGTCGAACCGTTGTAATCGTTCCAGTAGACGACACGCCGGATGCCTCGGCCGTTGACGTAGGTTGAGTCGTCCTGCGTTCGGATGAAGCAATCTTCGATCAGCGTGTTGCCGAACGGATTGATGCCGTCTCCGTTTGCTCTCCAGGTGAAGATTTTGACCCATCTGACATCGGTGGGTTTTTCAGGCTTGTAGCCGGCGACCAGCATCAGTGAATGGAACGCAGAGTCAGCCAGAGTGATTCCTTCAACGCGAGTATTCAGGGCGCCCGCAACAAAAATCGGATCGTGCAAACTGTTTTTTGCAGGCGGAGGTGAAGCCAGTTTTGGATGAATGATGCGCGCACCGGACAGTGTGCCGTAACCGAAGATCCTGATGTGGTGCCCGTCCTCCCATCCGCCATGATTATTCATGGTGCCATAGACGATGGCGTCACCGGGGATGTAGTAGTTTCTGTTTGCGTGAACGGGAAAGGCAATGCCGATGTCATGAACACCCGGCAGAAAGTAGAGCGTCTTCCATGTCCCTTCACTCGGTGCTTTCTCTCCCGGCTTGACGAGGTGGACATCCGGATCGTTGGTGTTCGGGCGGCCCTTGATAAACGGATTCGCGAACAGCGTCACCGTGTGAATCGGCGGTCCGCTGTATCTACCTTTCTTCGTTCTGCCCGTGTCCTGGTCATCCATCTGCCCGTCGATATCGACCGCGATCAGGCACGGTCTGTCGATAGTGACGTATGCCTTGCCCTCGCGCACAACGCAGGATTTGGCCATACGCACGGGGTGTGCAGCAGCTTTTTGAATCGGCCGGCCATACGGCCTGCTGATCTCCACCTCGACCGGAAGCTCGCGCATCTCAAAATTAACATAGGTGTTGCTCCATCCGCTCAGGTGGGAGAAGTAACCGTTCTTGCCCTTGATGCCTTGTTTGCAGGTGGTGATGAATGCAAACGCATTCAACCAGTTACCCGTTTCAGCAAGCCTGACCCGAATGGAGTATTGGCCAGACGGCTTCAAGCCGGGGACGTCGCTGTAGACTTTCAGATTGCCTTGCTGTTCTTTCGTTGGGGCTGCCAGAGAATGCGCCACAAGGCATAGAAGGATGAGCGTGGCAGACAGAACTCTGAGAACACGTTTCTGTGTTTTATCCATTGCAGTTATTCACGCGTCGGGACCAAGAAAATGTGAATCTCTCCTGTCGGCGCGACAGGAGTTGGAGTAACGCCTTCATTCAGGCGAGTTCTTTGAGGGGATGGCGAATCCAGTCGGCTGTATTCAGGCGGGTCTGGCGAAGCTGTGAGGTTAAAGTGGAAGGACCCGGCTAAAGCCGTTACTCCAACCCCTGCTTCAATAGATCGTGAACTCTCATTCTGCTGGCTTGAAAGGCCAGAACAAAGTAACCCCATAGTAGTCAGGTTAAGGCTGAAGCTTTATCTTTCTCTTCGTCTTCCTCTTCGTCTTAATCTTCGCTCCTGAACAGTTTGAGATTGAGACGAGGAGAAAGTCAGACCAGTAGGCCGAGACGAGGGCACTCTTACGGATCTGAATGACAATTTTCAGGGGCAAAGCCCCGTGCTGTTTGCCTAGCCCAGCCCAACGGGCTGGGTTTTCGGGCAGGTCATCCTTAGGGGCAACGCCCCGGTCATTTGCCGCAATGGTTGGCCTCCTGATAAATAGCCGGGGCGTTGCCCCTTTTCAGAAATTTGTACCATTCACCCAGCCCGTTGGGCTGGGCTAGGCAAACAGTCCGGGGCTTCGCCCCTGAAATCCGTCAAAACGACTCCGTCTTGGAGGACCAGACTACGAGCCCATCTCTGTACTCGGCGACCGGAGTTGGAGTAACGGCTTTATTTAGCGGGCCCTTTGAGGGTTGCTCCAACCCCTGCTTCGACAGACTTGAAACTCTAGGATCTGCTATCTGGGCACGTTTACCGCCACCCGGAAGCCGGAGAGGTTAGAGCAGAAATACCGGTCGCCGGACATTCGTTTGGCACTGGTCAGGTATTCTGCAGACGCAGCCCATGAGCCACCGCGGTCGGTTAACCTGACGGAGTTCCTCGATTTGCCCGTCGGATAAGGCGGCCCGCCCGGGTCCTTGAGTGGGCTCCGCGAATAATAGCTTGGATCAAAAACGTCCGAGCAGTATTCGGAGACGTTGCCAATAATGTCATAAATGCCAAAGGCATTACTCTTGAGGCTGCCCACGGGCCCTGTCTGAACGAAGCCGTCATTAGTCTGAAGGGCTCGGCCTGAACGACTGCCAAGTTTTTTCTGGGCCGTCCGGTCGAGCGCGTTCGCAAACTGGCCTGCCTGGTTGGGGGCACCTCCCCAGAAGTAAGCGCTCGTCGAGCCGGCTCTGCACGCGTATTCCCACTGAGCCTCGGTGGGCAGTTGGAGGCTTGCCAGGCCCGAGTTGGCCCAGCTCAGATACTCGGCAACGTCCCGGCGATTGACGATCACCACGGGATGCCGGTCCGTCTGCTCATACGCGGGATCCTGCCAGGAGTATCTCGCTATCTTCCGAGGGTCTCTCATCCAGGCAAGACCGGTGTGGATGTACTTGCGAGCGTGGACAACTCGGTAGTTCCTCGCTTCAACGAACGCCCTGAACTGTCCGCGGGTGGTCTCATACTTCCCCAGATAAAAGGGGCGCGACACCAGAACCGAATGAACGGGGCCGGCATCCTTGACGTTGGTAGCACCCATCTTAAAAAGGCCGGGCCGAATCAACATCATGTGCGTGCCCGTCTTCTTGTGCAGAATCTCTCTCGGTAAACCAAGGGCGGAATCAATGCCAATTTTGACTGAATTGCCATACGCGTCTTTTGATGAAGTCATCCGCTCAAACGTGCCCTTCATTTCATCAGGCAGGCCGGCGGGTTCCAACTTCACTTCTATTTCATGTTCGCCAAGCGGGCCGAGCTCGACCGTACGTGTTTCAAACCGATAGCCGGATTTGGTGATCAGGACCTCCGCGATGGTATTAGGCTGAAGGAAAAATCTGGAAGGCGACATCCTGGTCGGCCTGGCGGAGAGTCCCGTCAGCCTCGATCCGGACACCCCCGGTGGATAAGCGAACACTCTGATCTGCGCGCCCGGAGGACTGGAATTGACGACCAGCACCGGAATAAAACGATCCATAACCGGTTGTGTGTCGACGCCGTCAAGCCTGGCCTGCTCCAACATTTCTCTCGACAAATTCTGATCCCCCTCGAACCTCCAGAAAAACGCAAGCTGCAGCAGTTCGTCTCCGCTTGCCGTTCTGAGCCCTCTCTCAGCAAGCTTCATGAGCTCGGGCATGCTGAGGTCCGTCACGCGCATGGGCGAAAATTCCACTCTGTCTTCCTTCATCACAAATCTGCCGTCTCGAATTCCTGCAAGCCGGCCCTTGTGGCGGCCGAGTTCGACGTATTTTCCGATGTTTGTTGCCAGCGCCTTCAGGATGAGATTGTATCCGGCTTCAGCTCGACGCAGATCCTCTTCCGCGTCTTTCAGCCGTTTCTTCAGAGGTGCAAAAACGGGGTCTTGAGCCATTTTGGCAGAGGCTTGCCTGGCGCCGGTGTAATCCCTCTTCTTTACAAAGGGCATGACCTTGTTCGCGGCTACCTGAAAGGCCGCGTCGAGCTCCTTCCTGGCTGCCTCCTTTGCACGGGCTTCCATCTGGTCGATCCGATTGATGTCACCGGCCAGACTGTTTGAACCGGAGTCGAGCCCGAGCTCAGCCAGTTTCTTTATTGCCAGCCGCGCCTCATCGAATTTGCCTTCGCTGGCCAGCTTAAAGGCATCGGAACGGACCCGCTTATGCTTGAGCGCTGCAGCTTCTGAAACACGGCGTCGCAGAAAAGAAATTGATTTGCTGCTGACGTACTTCTGCAAAGGCTCGGGGATGCCTGCCAGATTATTGATATCCGCGGTCGCCTGGGCGAATTCACCGGCTTTCAGATGTGTGGTCACCCTGGTGTAGAGCTGGGCAAACTGGGATGCCACGATCTTTGCACGCCGTTTTTCCAGCCGGCTTCGCTCAGAACGGGCCTCACGGCCGAGCTTAGGGTCGTCCTCCAAAGCACGAAAACGGACAATTGCCTCTTCGATGCGATCCGGATTCTCACTCACGAGTTTCTTGATCTCTTCAAGCTCTTCTTTTGCCAGCAGTGCAGCCGCGTCAGGAACTTCATCCGGCTGACCATCAGTAAGACTCTCGAATCTGCGTTCCTCTTCTTCGGTCTTCTTCTTTTTAGTATCCACGATTTCCGAAATACCGAGATTCTCCGGATCAGGTTCGGCAGGTTCGGTGGTAAGACGATTTAATAACGAATAACCAAGGACGACCGCGGCCATACAGAGGAAACCCAGGATGCCAATCTGAACGGGTGAATGGGTTACCGGCGTGCGTGCCAAAGGGAGAGACGCTGGGGCATCCGAGTCGATGGTCAGTTGATCATCTTCCCCATTTTGATCGGGAACAGTGCTGTCAAAGGTCGCATCGCGGGCCACGGCCGCTGCTTTGATGATGGTGGTATTGGTTGGGGCCCGGCCATCATCAACGGCCTTGAGATCCTTCAGCAGGCCATCGTAATTCTGGTAACGCTCTTCCGGATTCTTGGCCACCATTTTCTGCAGCACGGCCCAGAGGTCATCAGGTATCTCAGGATTCAGCTCTCTGGCGTCCGGGAGCGGTTGCTCAGTATGTGCCATCATGACCGCCAGCGAAGTATCGCCCTTGTAGGGAATCGTTCCGGAAATCGCCCTATACAGAGTGATTCCGAGCGAGTAAATATCCGCCCGGCAATCGACATCCCTGGCCCCGCGGGCCTGCTCCGGTGCCATGAATGCCGGCGTGCCGATAGCCGCACCTTCGCGGGTCACGGAAGTGTCTTCTTCAATGCTCTTGGCCAGCCCGAGGTCAGCTACTTTTACCAGGTTATCTTTGGTCAGCAGAATGTTCGCCGGCTTGATATCGCGGTGAATGATCTGGCTGCGATTCCACGCATAGTTCAACGCCTCCGCCACGCTGAGGGCGATCCTGACAGCCTCGTGAATCGGGAGAATCCTATTCCCGCGTATCCGATCCATGAGGTTCTCGCCGTCGATGAATTCCATCGAAAAGAAGTAATAGCCGCGATCTTCGCCGAATTCGTAGACCATGACCATATTCGGATGGTTGAGCACACCCGCGGCATGCGCCTCACGCTTAAAACGCTCGAGCTGCACCGGGTTCTTGGTCATCTTTTTTGGCAGGACCTTGAGGGCCACCAGCCGGCCGAGACCGTCCTGTTCCGCCAGGTAGACCGAGCCCATGCCGCCCTCACCGATCTTCTTCTGCATGGTGTATTTGCCCAGCCGGCGTTTATCGCTCACTCCCTCATCGGCCGGGATGGTCACCGCATCCTGGCACCGGGGGCATTGGACAGTCTGGCCAGTCTTAGCGTCCGACATGGTCCAGTTCTGCCGGCATTTAGGACAGGATATCTTTCGCTCCATGTGAAGCGTCCATCACGTGCATCATCAGGTGGGGGGGCTTAGGGTGAAAGTCTATCCCGTTAAGTGGTGGTTGTCAGACGGGGCGGAGGAAGAGCGGAGTGGCAGGAGAGTGGATGTCTCCTTCTACTGACATGGGCACCGACTCCTGATCTCACTCTAGTCCCAGAACAAGCGCGATTCTTCGCATACTGTTCGTGGACAAGAGCTTCGGCATAAGTCGAGAAGCAATTCAAGTGAAACAACTCTTTACGCCGAAGGCGTTAAACAACGTAGCCCAGGGCAAAGTGAGCGAAGCGAACGACGCCCTGGGAACAGTCACACGCAAATGTGAATGCCAACAGCGCAAACTCCGGCCAACCTGGAATCGGGGCAAAAAACCCAGTATTGGGGGGTGGGGGGGGTTGACGGGTGGGGGGGGTTTGGGGGGTGGGGGTGGTGGGGGGGGGGGCG
>JASLXP010000908.1 GCA_030740295.1 Planctomycetota bacterium | reverse complement strand
ATCCGGCGCGGAGAGTCCTGTAAGCGTCCCGTATGGATCGGAAGCCGAGGCATACAGCGAGTTCATGGAGGCAGTGGTTTTAGGCCCCGGCTCGATCGATCAGGCCCACACGGTCGGAGAGTTCGTCGATGTCGATCAATTGGAACGCTCGGTCGAGGTGTATGGAAAGATGATCGAGAGAGTATGCACTTGAACGGCAACCGTGACATTCCATGACTCCCGGATCAGTCAGCGGATACCGTTTCGACAAACTGGTCGTTCTGCCAGAATGTAGCGCTGTAGGATTAGAGTGGTTCCGTCCTGAATCATTCTGTCTATTCTTCACAGAGCCCCACCATCAAATTAATGAATCCTCGTCTGATCTTCCTCTTCGTTCCCCTGGTTGCAGCCACTCCTCTCATCGCGGGCGATTGGCCCATGTGGCGTTTCAACGCCGCGCGCCAAGCCGCAGCCCCTGACGACCTCCCCGCCGATCTCGAACTCCACTGGGTGCGCGATTTGCCCCAACCGATGCCAGCGTGGCCCAACGAAGGGCGTTTGCATTTCGATACCTCCATCGAACCGGTCGTGCTCGGACAACGGATTTTCATCGGCAGCACTGTCGATGGCAGCCTTACTGCTTACGACACGCACACGGGGAGCGAGATGTGGAGGTTCTACACGAACGGCCCGGTCCGACTGGCGCCCGTGGCTGCCGGGGGCAGGGTCTACGTCACCTCTGACGACGGCCATCTTTACGCGCTTGATGCCGCGACCGGTAAGGAGCTCTGGAAAGTCTCCGGCGCGCCGGAAAGCCGCAGGCAGCGTTTTCATCTCGGCAACAACCGGCTTATCTCCTTCTGGCCTGCCCGGGGCGGACCGGCAATCGCCGACAACGTCGTTTACTTCGGCGCGGGTATCTGGCCTTCGATGGGCACGTTCATCATTGCGGCCAATGCTGAAACAGGCAAAGTAATTTGGCGAAACACGCGCAGCAACTATCTCAAGAACGTGCGCATCGACCACAACGTGCTTCACGAGTCCGGCATCTCGCCGCAGGGGCATTTCCTCGTATCCGGAGATCGGCTACTTGTGACGAACGGTCGCTCCATGCCTGCGAGCTTCAAACGCCAGTCCGGGAAGCTCGAATATTTCGTTCAGGGATATCGGCGCGGCGACTGCCGCGTTTCACTTTCGGAAAAATTCATCTTCGTTGGCTTTGCCGGCGTGCTGAATATCAACGACGGCCGCGAGGTCGGCAATCGATGGGTAGAGGCCGGAAAAGAGGCGCCTGACGGCTGGAATTTCGCGAAGCTGGCTCTCTTCGAAGGCCCGCTCTCGCCCTACAAATTCATCAAGGCATGCAACTATCGCTCGGTTGTCGATGCCAACATGATGTACGGGATCGACCAAGGCGCGGTCCACGCTTACGACCTGAAGAAAGTGAAGGAAACCATTTACGAGAGCAAATTCGCCGGCCGCGAATTGAAACCCAAAAAGTGGGAAGTAGAGCTTGCCTGGAAATTCCCCACTCCCGAAGCCGCGAAGAAACCTGCGAGCTACTTTATGATCAAGGCCGGCAACAGTCTGTTCAGCCACAACGTGAGGAAGCTCTTCCGGGTAGCCCTTCCTGAAGAGGACACAAAACCCAGAATCACCTGGACGGCCAGCCTGGACGCCGCGCCTTCAAGTCTACTGGCCGCGGATGATCGTCTCTTTGCCGTGACCTCGTCCGGCAAGCTCTATTGCTTTGGCCAGGGAAAGCAGGAAAAGAAAGTCCACCAACTGGAAAAGAAGGAACTCGCAGAGCAGAAAGACGCGGCCGCCACTGCAGGACAAATCCTCAAGAAGACAGGCGCGACCGAAGGATACTGCCTCGTGCTTGGACTGGAGAACGGCGGGCTGGTGAAGGAGATTCTGCGGCAATCCAAAATGAAGGTCATCGCCATCGACAGTAATAGTCAAAAGGTGAATGCCCTTCGTTCCGAACTCATGCTGTTGGGTCTGTACGGTCAAAGAGCCGAAGCGCTCACGGGCGTCCCCTTCGAGTTTCCTCTGCCGCCTTACATCGCCAATCTCATCGTCACTGAAAAAATGGGAGAACTGAATTGGAGGCAAATCTTTCAGTCGCTCAGGCCTTACGGAGGCGCCGCCTGTTTTCCCATCGCTGCAAAGTCTCCTGCTGCACTGCCTGACGCGACAATCACCAAGAGCGACCCATACTTGATCTGCCGTCGGGACGGTCCCCTCCCTGATTCGGCCACCTGGACCCACGAGACGGGCAATGCAGCACGTACCTATTTTTCCGATGACCGGCTCGTGCGCGCCCCGCTCGGCGTGCTGTGGTATGGGGACGGCCCGGATCACGGTTTTTACAAACGTAAAGATTACGGCAGCGGGGTGAAGCCGCAGGTGGTGGGCGGGCGGATGTTCGCCTTTCAAATCATGAGCCGAACCATGCATGCAATCGATGTTTACACAGGGCGTCTTATCTGGAAGCAGAAGGTGGAAAGTGTCACTCGCTACGCTTCGATGACTGACGGCGTCTACGTCGCGGGCGCGGATAAATGTATCGTTTACGACTCGACATCGGGAAAACCGATTCGTGAATATCAGATCGATATCGGCGACACGGGCGACAAAAAAGTCGGTGTTTCGGACATCCGTGTTTCTGAAGAGCTGGTCGTCATCGCCATCGATTTCGACAAGACGCGCAGCCTCAAGAACGGGCTCTGGAACGCCACAGCGCTTGTCGCGTTCGATCGCAAATCCGGCAAGCAACTCTGGTCCAAACCAGCGCAGCAGCGATTCAACATCAATTCAGTGGCTGTGGGCAGCAAGTATGTCTTCTGCACAGACTCAGCGAATCCATCAGCATCCGCGGAAACCGAGCGCCGCGGCGAAGAGCCCTCAACCATCTCAACGATCATGTCACTAAACAGCCGCACGGGAAAAGAGGTATGGCAGGTCCAGATCGACACGGGCAAGCAGGCATGGGGCGAAGGCAATTGGATTGGAATGCGCAGCCGCGATGATTCCCTGGTTTACGTGGAAGGGCAGGGAATCGTTCTGGCCGGCAAAAACAAACTCCTCATAGCCCTGAACGCTAAAACAGGAAAAGAGATCTGGCGCACTGACTACGGCGGAGAAGCACCTCTTCTCGTCCGCGGCGAACAGTTCCTGAATCAGCGAGGCCACGTCTTCGAAACCAGAACCGGAAAAATCCTCAGCGGCAAAGATCTGATCGGTGCCCGCGGCGGCTGCAACTACGTCGTGGGCAACCCAAACCTGCTCTTCCTCCGGAATCGCACGGCATCCTACATCGACGTCAAAACGGGAGAGACCCATTTCCTGCGAAACCTGCGAACCGGCTGCAGCAACAGCCTGGTGGCCGCAGACGGCATTCTGAACGTCCCGTGCTTTTCAGTGGGCTGTATATGCAATTACCCGATACAGACTTCGTTCGCGATGCACCACATGCCCGAGGTGGCCGAATGGTCCGGCGCCGAGCCGGTGGATCTGAGGCAATTGGATAAGCAGTAGAAGTAATGCCAGAAGACTCCCAACCTGCGGTCAGCTTGAGAAAGATAATCAGGCGGCACAGTACCTTGTCCATGATGCAGGCGGTTATCTTCGCCCTGCTTGCGCTGTTGCTCTGGGTGGGCTCTTTCTACCTGATGAAGTTTCTGATTGGGTTCGTGTGCATGCCGTGGATAGGGTGGCCCTCACGATGGGTGACAGATGGCGGGGCAGGGGTGGGCTGTCTGATTCTGGCGTTCGAAGGATTTCGGCGTCAGAAGAGATTTCTCGACCTTGAAGAATACACCGGCTCCTTTCACCACGAGGGTTTCACCGGGACGGAGACCGAATTTGCAGCGAGATGGATGGCCAACAGACCGCTCGGTATTGCCTATCTCATTTCACAGTTTCTCTTCTGTGCGCCGAGCACCACGGCAAAGGCGATCGCCGCCATTCGCAGCAGGACCAGATTTGGTGGACAGGAGCTCAGCTTGGGGCAACTGTTGCTGGAGAATCTGGTCGGCCAGAAGTGGCGACCGATATCGGAGTACCAGGAATACGCTGCCGTCATCCCCAAGCTTGCAGCCATTGAGGCCATTCTTGTCCGTCAGAAAGAGAGCAGTGAGCAGATTCGGTTTAATGACGACAAACTTAATCCCTATGGCAATGTCGGACCTGGGGGAGATTCAAACATGGGACAGCAGGTGCTGGTATTCCTGACAGCCAGCATTGGCATCGTCGCATCGATTTTCGCGATTCATTGGTTTGGCAGGCCCGGTACTGCTGTTCCTCTCCTGTTCTTTTTCCTGATCTACAAGATTCTCACTGACTGATACGTGCCGCTCACATTCCACCACTCCTCTCTCCTCTCAGCCCTAAGGATTCGGCGGGGAGGTACAGATCAAGACCACCAGCGTTTCATTGCTGGTGTTTTCGATTCCGTGCACGCACCAGGACGGCAGGTAAACGAAATCGCCTTTCTTCACCTGCTTCTTGTATCGGTGGAATGTCATCTCCCCTTCGCCTTCCAGGATGACGTACGTTTCTTCCGTTGGGTGTGAGCCAGGCTCCAATACCGCGTGCGGAGGAACATAGAACAATACCAGACCCATATTCTCGGCGGGGGCCTTCGGGTTCACCGGGTGCACCACCCGAACTCCCACGCCATGGCAGCCGGGGTACACGACGGGTACACCATCCTGAGCGTGGACGATCATCGGGTCAGGAGGGGTCTCCGGTTTCGGGATGTCCGGAATCTGGCTCTCGTCTGTGTAGCCTTTGAACTCGGTGATTTTGGCCATGTTTTCTCCTTAAAGTGAGTTTCCAGGTTCCAAATTGGTCTCGCGAACTCGGGCAAATCGTCAATGCAACTGATCGTGTTCTCAATTACTCGAAACCGAATCGGATAGCTATCGAATAATCTGATCGCGATGGCTGGCAGATTGGATCGATTAGCAGCGACGAGATATTGTCGTCAAGACCGAAATCGAATAACTCTTGTGACTCCACAGATGCACCACCTCAGCCTGCTTATCGCGTTCGCTCTCTTCGCCTCTCCGGCAACATCCGAAACCGCACTGCCCAATGGCGGATTCGAAAAGGGTTTCGGTGGCTGGAAGCTGAGATTCGGTGCGGGGCCTGAGTATGTACTGTCGAAAGAGGTGGACGCGCATGAAGGAAAGCAGGCGGGCTGCATTATCCTGAAAGAAGATTCACGTGAACAACTAAGAGTTGCGGCCTATTTCGGTCGAGCGGACCTGCCCCGGAAACCGGGTGCCTATCGCCTGGCTTTTGCCCTGCGCACCGAGCTTTCGCAAGGTACTGCCTCAGCTTCAATAAATGCTCTTTCACAGGATGACGAAAACACACGGTTGGCGATTTCGGGTAAGAATATACCGTTGATCAAGGGCAAGACTGAATGGCAGCAGATCGAAGTCTTCTTTGAGTTGACGGAAGCTTCCAAACGCACGTTACTGCAACTGGAGGTCAAGAAAGGTCAAGGCAAGGTCTGGTTTGATGACCTGATTATTTCGCCGTGTACAAATGCAGAATTCCGCGCTGCACGGGTGCGTATCGACAACGGTGATTTTGAGAAAGGACTCGATCTGTGGGGCCTGCGTGGTGGTCCGGGAACGACGTACCAGTTATCCGGTGAGAAAGATGCCTTCGAGGGCCGCAAGAGCGCGATGATTCACCTCACCGAACAATCGACCGAAGTGATGAAGCAGGCGGCCTATCTCTCCAAGCCCCATCTTTCGCTGACGCCGGGCTATTACCTCTTCTCTTTCGCGATGCGTACGGACCTTAAACAGGGCAACGCTGGAGCGGCGATTATCTCCCTTCCGAAGGAAGGCAAAGCTTTTCGCCTGGCCTATCCGGGCGTCGAGAAAATTCCGGTCGGCAAAGGCAAGACTCCGTGGAAGCTTTACAGGTTTGTTATCCACCTCGACCGGCCGGTCGAGCGTACAGTATTGCAGATGCAAGTCGCGCGGGGCCTTGGGAAAGTCTGGTTCGATTCTGTCTCCCTTGTGCCGCTGGAAGATAAGAAAGGAAGCGAGATGCTGCGGAAGCAAAACCCGAAAGCCACGAGTATGCATGATGCCGGTGCGAAAAAACTCGGCGAGCCATGCCGCATCGTGAATGCCCGAATCGGACGTTTCGTGAAGCATCCTGATGGCGGGCGTAACATGCTCGCTATCAACTCATGCGCTTCGGGTGGTGGCAGTGCCATCCTTGTCGACTATGAAAACAATGAATCGCGTGTGGCGGTCTTCCCAAAGGGAGTTGGCGGCTGGGACATGGCTCAGATTGGGCCGGATCGCATGCTGTTCGAATCACTCGGGGATCTGCATCTTTATTCCGTGGACATTCGAGACTGGACTATTGATGCGGAAAGGGAAATCAAGGCAGGTCACAGAAACTCATACGCGTGGAGCATGGATACGGGGCCGGACGGCAAAGTCTATTTCGGCAGCTATCCAACCTGTCATG
>JASLXP010000907.1 GCA_030740295.1 Planctomycetota bacterium | reverse complement strand
CATCGACCGGCGAATTGACTTCAAACCGAAGACGGCCTTTTTCGTGCGTCGCACTTTGGCGGCACCCGCCGTTGACGGGAAACTGAATGATGCAGTCTGGGGCAAGGCCAACAAGATTAATGGTCTGTCCTTCGGTACTGCCCAGCCTCGCGGCCGGACTGAGATTCTGGTTGCGGCGGACGCTCAAAACCTTTACTTGGCCTGCAAGTGCTACGAGCCAGAGATGAATCGGATTCGCTCCGATGTCAAGCCTGTGGCTAAGAGGAACATCCCCGTATGGCGTGACGACAGCGTCGAGCTTTTCATTGACCCGACAGGAGGCGCGGGCAAGCACTACCAATTCATCATCAACTCGGCCGGCGCACTCTATTATGCGGAAAACAATGGCCGTGGCCTTGAGTGGAAGGCCGAGCTTCAGGCCGCCGCGCATGTGAACAAGGACTTCTGGTCCGCAGAGCTTGTCGTGCCATTTGAGGCGATCGGGCTAGATGGGAGTCGCTCCGATATCGCAGTCAAGATGCAGTTCTGCCGCACGGCCACTCGTCGCAGCGAGATGACTTCCTGGCGACCGGGATGGAACGACCCCAAACATTTCGCGCCAGTGGTCATCGATCGGAAAGCAACCGCTGCTCCCACCATTGAAGAGCTCAGCCTGGGCAATCTGTGTCCGGGCACGAACAACCTTCGCATCAGGCTCAGAAACTTTCCCAAGGGAATTTACGAAGCCCGGTTGGCTCTGGATCAGAAGCCTATGGGCAATTTACGGCTGACTGGAAACGAAGGAACTACTGAGCTTCCGTACATTCTGGACCGCGAAAATCGAAAGGTTGAGGCCGAGATGATCGTCGTCCGTAAAGACACGACACCGGAAAAAGTCATCGATTCCGTCAAGGGGACGTTTTTCGTGCCGCTCGGTCTGACGCTCTCCTTTCGCAACGCCCACATTTCCGAAAACGGTAAGACTCGGCTGTGGGTACGCGTGCTTGCGGGCGACGCGGAGACCATACGTCTCCGGGCCACCGTGTCCGATGCCCACTCGAAGCCGATCCGTTCTTTCGACCTGCCTGACCTGCCCGGAGGCGCGGGCCAGGGCTGGTTTGATTTCAGCCCGACAGGCCTTCCCGCTGGTCGATACTCCCTTCGCGTGGAATCACCGCACGTTCCTTCTACTGCCACGGCCACGTTCCATGTAGAAAGAATCGTGTTGCCCGAACGAGCAACCATCCCGGTCTCCGTTGACGAACCGGTCGGTAGAGAGTGGCAGTCCTTTCCGGCGACCTTTGGGGTTCCGTTTCCGCACGCGACGCTCGATTCGGCGGATCACGTGCGACTCGTTGACCGCAATGGCAAAGAAGTGCCGTCGCAGATCACGGCGACCTCCTCATGGAACGCGGATCGGCGAGACGTTCGCTGGCTCATGGTTGATTTTCTGGCATCCTCGACGATGAACAAGGGTGGTGAATATCGCGTCGAGTACGGCCGCAATGTAGAACGCTCGCCTGTCAGCCAAAGGGTCAAGGTGACCGAGACCGGCGAGGTCGTTGCCGTCGACACTGGGCCTTTGCGGCTGGTCATTGACAAGCGTAAAGCGACGATTCTTCGTGAAGTCCTCCGGCAAGGCGTCCAAGTGATCGCTGGTCAAGATGGCGGGACTTTCCTTCAGAACCAGGATCGGAAGCTGTTCTGTTCGGCCTGGGATCGTGAACCGCCGAAGATTTCTGTCGAGGAGACCGGCCCTGTTCGCGCCGTCGTGCGACAACAGGGTTGGTATACGGCGAAGGACGGCGAGCGTCTCTGCCGCTACGACATCCGCATTCACATGTTCGCCGGACAGCAATTCGTCAGGGTTCTTCACACGTGGGTTTTGACTCACGATTCCCGCAAGGTCCGGTTCGGCGATATCTCTATCCGCTTCCCGCTCCAGGGTGGCGTCAAGCGTTTCGCCTTTGGCGTGGACGATGCTTATGAATCGTCACCATTTGAAGGAAACTTCGGAAACAGCGAACGGGTCAGCCTCGTCCAGGAAGATTCCGACCGCTTCGCCATCAGAGACTGGCAGGGCGAGAAGGCATCATTCCTCAAGACTGGCAAACGCAGCGGCGGCTGGGCAATGGCCAATACCGGGCAACACTCGGTTCTGGTCCACCTTCGCGACCTCTGGCAGCACTACCCCGCCGAACTCGAGATCGCCCGCGATTCGTTCGCTGTGCACTTCTGGCCGGAGCATGGCTTTTCATTCAAGTTCCGCGAGCGTCCCGCAAGTTACGGCGTCCATCGCTGGCCATACACGGACGGCCCTTTCATGGACCTCCAGCCTCGCGAGTATGTCGAACAGGTGTTGATGAAAGACAAGGAGAAGATTCACGGTTACGACCGAATCAATGCGCTCGGTATGTCAAAGACCCAGGAGGTATGGCTCGACTTTGGTTTACCGTCCCGCACTGCGGCCCAAGCCCAGGAGAGCGCACACAAATACGAACAGCCACTCGCCGCTCGCGCCGGTCCGCAGTGGATCGCGGATGCCCGAGTCTTCCGTCCCTTCCGGGCTGCCGATTCAAAGACTTTCCCTGCCATTGAAGAGAAGATTCGTGCCCGTTGGGTGAGCAACTCCTACCTCCAGGATCGCAGCCACGATTACGGCTGGCTTCATTACGGAGATCGCCATTCGCAGTCCTACCCGTACGGTCCTGCCGCCAAGTTCGGGAGCGTACATCGTTACTGGCTGGTCAGCGATTATCGCTGTGGCATGGAACCATGGCTGCTGTGGGCGCGCTCCGGCGAGCGTCTTTACTATCGATGGGCGGAGATGCTGTCGAGACACGTCATGGATGTGGACATCATCCACTGGACCGGCGATGACGTCGGGCCGCCTCGGCGCAAGGGACAGTTCTACCCCATGAGCTTTGCCCACTACTGCAGCAGGCCAACCAGTATGTCGCTTCACAACGACCCCATCGGCTTCAACATGATGTATTACTACCTCACCGGATACCGGCGCGCGCTCGACGTGCTGCTGGCTTCCGGCGAACGAGAGCTGGACAGCGACCTGGCCCTGAGCAACATGCACCGGGGCCACGCGGTCACCGGGCACAACCAGCTCGACATGTATCGAATCACGTGGGACGAGCGTTATTGGGAGAATGCGTTCAAGGCCATCAAT
>JASLXP010000906.1 GCA_030740295.1 Planctomycetota bacterium | reverse complement strand
AGGGCCGAGAACATCCGCTCGTCCGTCAGAGGCTTTGTATCTCCTTCGCCACCGCCGGGGCCGTTCACCGCGATGTATCGGCTGCGGTCACGGTAACGCTTCTCGTGCCCGAACTCATAGACCCCTTTCTTCTCAAATCGAGGGATGACCGATTCGTTTTCTTTTTCGAGGGCAAACAACTGCGGTTCTTCGGAATCATCGCCCACCCGTAGAAGCCGCATGTTGCCATGGATGCCGCGAAACTCGGACAGGTCAATGGCCATCTGCCGGCCAGCCCGGGTCGCTTCACGCTCCGGCAGTGAGTCGCGTCCGGTGAGATGATCCGCAAGCTGCCACGCGAAGGTGAGCATGGCCGGAGTGCCAACAAGATTGGTGTAGCGCCTGGCGAATGAGAAACCCAGCGTGACGATGCGGCCCCGCCCGTAGTCCATCATGACGCCCAGGGCCGACCCGTCAGTGCCCCGCAGAAAAACCTCGGCGCCTTCGACCGGTTCGATGTCGAAGCGCTGAAACATACGGATGTCCCTGGCCAGCCCGGTCGGGCCCCGGAACGCGGCCATCATCGGGCTGCCGCTGGCGGATGACGCCCAGTCCAGGGGCGGGTCACAGGCCACCATCGGGCCGAGCTTCGCGGCAGTCAGCGGAAGATTTTCCGAGCCGCCGACTGCGGTAAAAATCTCATTGAACTGCAGCGCGTTCATCGCATCGTCGGGCACGATAATCAGGCCACGTTTTTCACGGCTGCCCGACAGCAAGTCGCGAATGTCCTGCAGCGTCCGATCGGGGAGAGAGGAGACACCGCTGAAAATGAACAGGCGGTAGCGGTCGAGCGGAATGGTTCCGATCGAATCGGCCCGCACGACTTTCGGCCGGAGATTCGTGCCCGCGTCGCCGGCCAGCGAAAAGGCCGGGTTCAGCGCATAGGTAAGAATCGTGGGAACATCGACCTCGTTCACGTCGTCGCCATCAGACGGTTTGGCCGAACTCGTCCCCGCAATGATCAAAACTTCGGAGCGCGCCGAAGGACGGAGCGGCACGTGAAACTCGTTGTCCGCGTCCAGGTCGTCACTGTTCAGGGCTGCAGTCGCGTACGAACTTCCACGGGTCTTGAATCGAGTCACGATATCCACCACGCACTCGCTGTTGCCCGAAACAGTCACCGGCCGTGCCGAACCGGAAGGCAAACCTCTGAGACGCAGGTCAACTGTTACCTTCATCTCCTTATCCGAATGGTTCCGCACTCTTGTCGACAGCTTGATGGACGATCCCACCGCGGCCACCCGCGGCGTCACCAGGCATCCCGCGACTTCGGCGTTCCTGGCCTCGTCCTTGCCGAATCGCACAAGGCGGAGACTAAGCCTCTCGTCGCCGAGGGCAGTTCGGATTCGTCCTGAAGGTTTGTCCTGTCCCTGCTGGACGAGATTGGCCCTCAGATCGGAAAGCACGAAAATGATGTTTGCCCGCTCGCGCTTTCCATCCAGCATGTCGCAAGCGACGGCAATGGCTGGAACGATGCCACTCGAATCCTTATCACCAGGCGATGATTCTGAAATGGCCGCGCCAATTTTTTCGTGATCACGGGTGAGGGGAATAGATTTCACGATACCGGTATCGGCAATGATAAGCCCGACCCGGTCGTTGTGGCCAAGGCCGTCAATCATCTGTTTCGCCCAATCCTTCGCGTCTGAGAACGCGATGCTGTCGGCATCAGCCCCAGCGCCACTCATGCTCATTGAAGAATCCAGCACGAGCACGAAATTGCGAGTCGCAGACTTCCCGGAACCGATGAACGGTCGAGCCATGAGCGCGGCAATCGCCAGGAGCACGACAATCCGCAGTAGCAGTTGCAGCGGATCGATCAGCCGCGGGGCGAACCGGTTCACCCGCTGGTCTGTCGGCAGGAATCGAACCGTAGCGACCCATCGCTTCGGGAACTTCTGCTTCTGGATCAGGTGAATGATCACCGGCACCGCGATGGAACCGGCGGCAATCAGCATGATTGGATAGAGAAGCATCATACTCATCACTTACTTTGCGCTAGCCTTCTCAACAGGTAGTTCCGCATCCCCTGCTCCAGAGGGGTCGTGGTTTCCAGGAGCTCGTGGTGGACGTTGGATTTGCTGCAGCCGGATCTGATGGACTCCAGAAACTCCTCCAACTGGATCAGATATTCTTTGCGCAGCGATACGGGATCGCCTTCGACGCTCTGATTCGATTCCAGATCGATGAAGCTGCTCGGTTGCTGGAACGGCCAGTGCCTCTCGTCATGATCGAGCACCTGGAGTACGAGCACTTCGTGCTGGCGTGCTGCGACTTTTCGGATGCCGGCGAGGATGGCGTCTACGTCGTCAATGCAATCGCTGATCAGCACGATCATCCCGCGGCGCTTGAGACGCTCGGCGATGGTTTCGAGCGTGGCGCCGATTCCGGTGTCATTGCCGGCTTGTACTTTTTCGAGCTCCGACAGGATCGTCCAGAGATGCCGGCGCGATTGGCGCGGGGGCAGAAACGCTTTGATCTCGCTGTCGAATGTCACCAGACCCGGCGCGTCCTGCTGATGCAACAGTAGATATGCCAGGCCGGCCGCGAGGTAGCTGCCGTATTGCAGTTTCGTTAGGTGTCCTTTCGCTTCAGGCTCGTATCCCATCGACGCGGAGACGTCCAGCAGGATGGTCACATCCATATTGGATTCCATCTCGAAACGCTTGACGAAGAACCGATCGGTTCGCCCGAACACGCGCCAGTCGATGGTCTTCAATTCGTCGCCGAAGGTGTAGTTGCGATGGTCGACGAATTCTACGCTGTTTCCATACTGTGGGCTGCGATGGCGAGAGGCCCAGAGCCCCTCAACCAGGTAGCGTGCGGCAAGCTCGATACTCGCAATGGATGCAAGCATTGCCGGGTCGAGGTATCGGAACCGGCGATGTTCGTCGATAGATGCCGGCGGGACGCCGGCGTGCCCAGGGGATTTGCGCTGGCTCGATGGCATCGGAGGCTACTCCTTCACATCCTGGAGCACACGGTCGATGAGTTCCATCGCATCGACTCCGTCAGCCTGAGCGTTGAAGTTGGTGAAAATTCGGTGGCGCAGAACGCTTCGCGCCACGGCTCGGACGTCCTCTGCGCTGGCGTTAAATTCGCCCTGTAAAACCGTGCGTGCCTTTGCGCCCAGGGCCAGGAATTGTCCCGCCCGCGGGCCGCAGCCCCAGGACACATAATCTCTGATGTATTGCGGAGCGTCTTCACGCTGTGGCCGAGTTGCCACGGTCAACCTGAGAATGTAATCACGAACATGTGGCGCCAGCGGCACGCGCCGCACGAGCTGCTGGTAACGCAGAATGTCTTCACCACCAAGGACAGGTTGCGGCTGCTCGGTCTGTTCGCCGGTCGTCATATCGATGACCTGGCCGAATTCCTCATCGGTGGTGTAGTCGACAAAGGTGTTGAACATGAACCTGTCCAACTGCGCTTCGGGCAGCGGATAAGTCCCCTCCAGTTCGATCGGATTTTGCGTTGCCAGAACCATGAAAGGCGAAGCCATGTCATAAGTCTGATTGCCCACCGAAACTTGCCGTTCCTGCATCGCCTGCAAGAGCGCCGCCTGCGTTTTCGGCGGAGTGCGATTGATTTCGTCGGCCAGTAGCAGATTGCAGAAGATCGGCCCCTCGATAAAGCGGAATGACCTGCCGCCGGTGGAAACGTTCTCTTCGATTACCTCCGTGCCCGTGATATCACCGGGCATCAGATCGGGAGTAAACTGGACGCGCTTGAATTTCAGATCAAGCACCTGTGCGACCGAACTGACGAGCAGTGTCTTCGCCAGACCGGGCACACCAACGAGGAGGATGTGCCCATTGGCCAGCAGTGCGGTAAGAACGTCATCAATCACCTCCTGCATCCCGACAATGCTTTTCCGCAACTCAGCCAACAGCTTGGTTCGAGCTTCGCTACATTCTTTAACCAGAGCTACATCGTTCTGGTCTTGTGCTTCTGTCTGGCTCATGAAAATCCTTCAAATGATGAGTTTAGGGAGGGTTGTTTGTTGATTTTTTAGAGATGGGGCCAACGGATGGCAAAGAGAGATAACTGATGAAGAGGGAGAAAGTCTAGGAGCTTCCGGAGCCAAATCGCAGGCCGGTGTGGTAGCCCGGCTTTCTTGACGGACAAACTGTCCGTCCTACTACGTCATTGCGCTCCGGCAGGCAAACATCTTCAATTTCTTATTCATCTTCAATCTCTGAAAACTGGTCTTCGGTCAGGCGGCCGCGGGCGTATTTGGCCCATTTACTGGCCGGGTAGTCCCAGGTCAGGCGCTTGAAGATGCGATAGGCCTGAAGGTAGCCGTCGTCGTCTTCTTTGAGAGTGTGGGCATGGCCGCACCAGTACATGGCGGTGGCAGCGATTTCCTTTTGGATGTCATCGGTCTCGAAGGTCTTTTGGAGGATGGTCGTGGCGTTGTCGAGCTCGCCGGCCATGATGAACGCCTGGCCGGCGAGGACGTTGGTTTTGCCGGCAAGGTTGTGATTCGGGAAACGGACGGCAAGGCGGCCGAAGACCTGGCCGGCAGTCTTGTAGGTACGTAGAGACCGGAGACGAATCTGCTCGGCCTCGATTCGCTTTTTGGCGGCTTCCTCGCCTGCGAGTTCACTACCTTCGGCGGCCAGGGCTTTGGCTTCGTTTTTCATCTGCTTGCCCTTGAGCATGAAATACTGGCCCAGGCGGGCGATGGTCTCGGCGACAAGCTCGTTATCCGGGTAGCGGTAAGAGAGCTTTACGTATTCCTCGCTGGCTGCCTCCATCTTGCCCATCTTTTCGTAGACGAGCGCCTTTTTGTACTGCGACTTCGGAGCGTATTCGCTTTCAGGGTATTCCGCGATGAGATCGCTGAAGCGCGAGACCGCCTGGTGGTAGTGTCGCTGCTTCTGATCCGTATCGTCGGTCATATCAGCGAATTCGAGGCTGAGGTTGGCGAGGAGGTATTCCCCCTGGGCTTTGACCGAGGTGTCGGGATTGGATCGCATGGCCTCTTCGAGCAGCTTCTTGCCCTGGGCGATCTCGTCGCGGCTGAGGTCGAGGAGCTTTTTGTTGCGGGCCTCGTCGCCCTTGTTCTGCCGGGCGAGGCTGCGGTGCATTTTGGCCAGCTCGAAATACGCTTCGGCGATCATGAACTGGGTCTTGACTTCAATCTCAGGATCCGTGAATTGCTTGCTGAATGGCTGTACGACCCCGTCTGCGCCTTTGTGAATCCTGACCATTTGATGGATTGCAGAATCGCCTTCGCCGTAGGTGAAGGTGAGCGTGTCGCCGTGATTGACGGCGAGCGCATTGACGGCCTCCGCGGCTTCGGTGTCTTTGGTGTGTACGAGGCGGACGAAGCCCTTGAATTCGCCCGTGTGACTGTAGGTTTCGAGGAGCTTCACTTCCTGGAGCTGGCCCGATGCCCTGCCGACCTTGATGGTGAGGTCGTCCTTACCAGGCAAAGTGTCTCTGGCTCGATGCCGGACGCGAAGGTAGAGCGTTTCGCCGACGTGCGCAGCTTCTACCTTTTCCTGGAAGCGCCGATCCAATACGTCGATAAAGGAATCGCTCTTGAACCTGAACTTCCGTTCGACGGTCTGTTCCTCGCCGGCCTTGTTCTTGTATTTGAAGATAACGAACACGTTATCGTTGCCGTTGACGTACAGCTTCGGTTTCTCGGCCTTCGGATCGCGTGGCTCGTCGGTGACGAACGTCTTTTCTGGAACATCGCCCAATCCGTATGGGATGCTGAAGGCGTAGCGTCCGTCGTCGAGCGGGGTGACTGAATTTGGATCGTCTTCGAGTGCAATAGATTCGTATCCCGGTGCGGGGACGCCTGCGACACCGACTTCGCGAGGCGTGACGGTGAGTCTCATCGTGCCAGGTACTTTCGGATCGAAAGGCGATCCTTCCGCGACACCTGCTTTTGCACGTGCGGTCGAGGTCTGAGCGTAAATGGTGACCGTGCTCATACGGGAAAGCGTAACCGTTGGCCAGAGCACTTCGACGAGTAGCGGGCCTTCAAGGAGGGCTTCAATGACGCCGCCTTCTTTGGGCTCTTCCTCCTCCGGACGGATGACGGTCATGGTTCGGGTGACCGGATAGAACTCTTCGCCGACCGGCAATGGCAACGCTTCTTCATCTTCTTTGGCTTGCGGTTCAATTGCAGCGGAGGACACCGGGAAAGCCCGAACTTCGGGGTCGACATAGTATGCCTGCTCGACTGTGGTGGTGCGCTGCCACGGGATGCCCGGATCGGTGTTTTCCATGTCCATGTAACTGATGATGAGCTCGTCGCCCTCCTTGATCAGGAGCTTCATATCGTCCGGGACAGCATCACCGGGAGGAGAATCATCGGGCTTGGCAGCGTCCTCTTTCGCGGGCGGGACATCGGCGTTTCCAGGGGGCTTGGCCATCACGGGGAAGAGGCCGCCGATGAACACGCCGGAGTGCTCCTCAGTTTCGAGCGCAGTGAACTGCTTTTCTTCACCTCCG
>JASLXP010000905.1 GCA_030740295.1 Planctomycetota bacterium | reverse complement strand
CGGGAAATGCCAGCTCCGCGGGAAACTGATCAACTGGCTGCTCCACGACGACCTTCAGGAGGTAAGCCTTCTTTTCAGGGGTGTGAAGAGAGATGCTGATGATCTTCCGCTGCTCTTCGTCAGCGGTATTCCAGTCCTTGATGTTGGCGCCGTCGACGGTGATGACGTTCACCTCTTTCGGCAAGCTGACGCGAAATGAGTCTGCAGGCGTGCGTAAGATCTCGTAGGCAATCTCAGCCTCGGCACGCAACGCGCCTTCCTGGGCCGATGCCCTGATGGAAGTCTTCGCGAACCGGAGCGAATCCTCCTTGCCTTTTTGCACTGTCTTGGGTCGCCATTCGAAGGAGAGCCTGTCTGTCGAACCAAGAAAGGCCTGAACCACCGTCTTTCCGTTCTGACCCTCATTGGTGCTGGCAACAAGGAGAGGGGCGACTTTTACGGCCAGGTCACTGCCGGGGAGAGTCATCTGCAGCCTCGACACTGCAGCTCTCGGACAGTTAAAGGTGAAGCTGTTCTGTCCGGGCTTCCGGTCCACCCGGACGACAAATTTCATGGTCAGCTTATACATTCCCGGCTTCTCCATGAGCATCACGTATCCCTGATCCGTGACGTTCAGGATGGCTTTGCCGCCCTCAATTGCGGATTCCGTGACCGCCACGCCAGAGAGCGGCAGCGGAAGCGCAGCCCAGCCTTCCTCCTTCAGCATCTCAACGTTGTAGGTAGCCGTAATGGTCGCAGCGGTGCCGTTAACACTGCCTTCGTAACTGCCCGCAGAAATCGCGGCTTCGAAGGGCGGCTTCGGTTTCGGCTTTGGCGGCTTGATCGGCCGGGCCTTCTGCCACAACTTGATGAACTCAGCGTACGGAAGGAACACGCCCCGGCCTTCCTTCTCGAAAACCCGCTCAATCTCATCATAGGGGATGTAGACCGTGTGCTCCTCGTGAACGATCTTGGTCGGCAAATTGCCATCCGTGGCTTTTGGCTCAGTTGGAGTTTCTGAGTTCTCTGTCCAGGCAGGCGAGAGGAGAAACAGAAACAGCGCAGACGAGAATATGAGTCGCATGATGGACCTCACTGTTATTCTGGGAGCAGAGGTGTGGAGATTGGAAAACGTGAACACCGGATGGTAGTGGATCGGAGGCGTGTGTGGCGAGCATAATCCAACGGACGAACTTCCGATAAAGCCCGCGACGAAGCTCGTGACAAACGTAGATTGTTGTCTCGACAAGTCGCAGGCTGGAATCCGTCCACTCAGTTCCAAACCGGTTCTAGACTAGAGATTCGTTTGCCGGCCCGTTAACATCAGAGCATCCGCTGGCTTGGGCCGCATCGTGCAACATGCCCGGGTGTACCTCACACGGTTGGGCGGACAGTTCGTAACCTACCTAATGACGAACGTTCTTGGTTTTTATTGGATCAGTTAGAATGAATTCACTTCGAAAATCACAACATGAAATACAGGCTCACTAAAACAATTGCCACAGTTCTATTTCTTGTGCTCCCGAGTCTCCGGTCCGAAGTGGCACCTGCCGAGCTCCAGAAGGTAAAAGAGAAGATCTCCATCGATGGCGTCCTGGGCGAGAAGGCGTGGAAAGACGCCAAATCATGGAAGGTGGATTACATCTTCGGCAAGCTGAACACCCTCAGCAAGGAACCGCGCATGCGGGTCAAATACCTCTGGGACGATTTCTATCTCTACATCGGCTATGAGGTCAACGATGCGAACCTGGTGAACATCAGCAAGGGACGGTTGGACGGACCGCCCGATAACCAGCGAGTGGTTGCCGAAATCTGGAAAGATGGTGTGGATGTAGACATCATCGAGTTCTTCATTACTTTCGGGGATCAGAATTTCTTCTGGGAGCTTCACCACAACGCGCTGAATCAGTTGGGGGATGTTCTCATCATGCGTGACCTCCCATATTGGAAGAAAGGCAAATCCTCGATCGCTCGATATGGCATCTATTTCGCGGAAGGGGAAGACATCCAGGATGAATCCTACAAACTGTTCACCGAGACGAAGAATTATCGACTCAAGACAGCAGTGCATCTCAAGCCAAAGGCGGACGGCAACCCATCCACCCCGAATGATGGCAGCGACGTTGATACGGGCTACACCGCCGAACTCCGCCTTCCGCTAATAGGCCTCGGCGTGCCGTTAAAGAAAAAACTGACTAAAAAGCATCCGCCTATCGAAGAAGACGGGCGCCCGATCGTGGAGGGCATCGGCTGGGACATGAAGGGCCAGGAGATTTCAATCCTGGCGGTAATCCAGAATGGCGATCTTAAGGATCGCTACCATCACTCCGGGCCCAGCGTTCCAGGTGGATGGTTTCACAACGGGGTGGCCAAGTATCCCAAGTTCGTAATGAAGGAGTGAGGAGACGCGAGAATCTTATACCGAGCTACTCCGTCTCGAGGAAACGCCCCCAGACTTTCTACGATTCCTCTACTGAGGTCCGGATTTTATCGTGGACGTATTCGGCGATTTTCGGCTCGAGATCACCGCTTGTCTCTCCAAATCGATTGGCGAGTTCTGGAGCGTCGTAGCCGGCCTCCTTTGTCATGATCGGGGTCATGTGCGCCGGGCCGAGAATGGTGGTGCCCTTCTCACTCTTGCGAGTTTCGCCATCGTCGACGCACGAATGCTTCCAGCCTCTGTCGTCCAAGTAGGTCAGGGCTTTTTCGTCCTTGTTCCGACCATAGCAGAACTGAAAACCGATGATTTCACGACGGCGGTCGTCATACCAGACATATAAATCGTTCTGCCTGTCAGTGAACCATCGGCGGAAGGGCTGACCCGGGACCTGTTTTACCATGAGCACTTCGCGGAGCATAAGCGATACCTGTGGAGGGGGAGGCTTCAGATCACTCTACCCCATAATCCGATGTCACCAAGAATAGTTCGATGTCACCAAGAGCAGATTGGGATCGCAGGCCGGAATGCCAGACTCTCTCGCAAAAGGTCACCAGCCATAGTTTCCCGGCCTGAAAGGCCAAAAAAAAATAGCCCAGGGCAACGCCCTGGGTGAGCGATTTATGCCCGAATTAGCCCTGAAAGGGCGGAACAGATTGTTGAGGCCCAGCATTCTGTGGCGCCCCTTCAGGGCTGGGGACATCTCTCCATCTGGACCCAGGGCGTTGCCCTGGGCTGATATGTTTGGCCCCGTTGGGGCGAGGAGTGTTCAGAATCGACTTTACTAAGGAACCCCAGTATGTGCTTTACACAGATCTGCCATACCTTGAACACCGAAAGGAAACCGTCTTACGCTCATTCCCTTGTCAGCTTTCGATACTTGATTCTGTGGGGCTGATCGCTGTCGATGCCGAGCCGTTCTTTGCGGTTTTCCTCATAGGCTGCGTAATTTCCAACGAAGAAGAACGCCTGGCTATCGCCTTCGAAGGCCAGGATGTGCGTAGCGACGCGATCTAGAAACCAGCGATCGTGGCTGATAAGGACGGCGCATCCGCCGAAGTTCAGGAGTGCGTCTTCAAGCGCGCGGATGGTGTTAACATCCAGGTCGTTCGTTGGCTCATCGAGGAGGAGAACGTTCGTGCCTTCCTTGAGCATCTTCGCGAGGTGCACGCGGTGTCTCTCGCCGCCGGAAAGATCGCCAACCAGTTTCTGCTGATCGGTACCGGAGAAATTGAAGTGCGCGGTGTAAGCGCGTGCGTTCACCTCCCGGCTGCCAAGCTTGATCTTCTCTTCGCCGCCCGAGATTTCTTCGTAGATGGTTTTATCAGCGGCCAGGGAATCACGGCTCTGATCGACGTAGCCAAGTATGACGGTCTCGCCAATGGTGATCGTTCCGGAGTCTGGTTCTTCCTGGCCGGTAATCATTCGGAACATGGTTGTCTTGCCTGCGCCGTTTGGGCCAATGACCCCGAGAATGCCACCTGGCGGCACATCGAAGGTGAGGTCCTCGATGAGCAAAGTCTCTCCGAACGCTTTGCTGACTCCCTTGAATTCAATGGCTGTCGTACCTAGCCTGGGGCCGGGAGGAATGAAGATTTCCATTTCCTCTGAGCGCTTTTCACTTTCCTGTCCCAGCAGGGATTCGTAGGCATTGAGGCGTGCCTTGGCTTTGGTTTGTCGGCCTTTCGGATTCTGGCGAATCCAATCGAGCTCGCGCTGAAGAGTCTTGGCTCTTCTGTCTTCCGCCCTGGCCTCGTTCTGTAGACGCTGCTGCTTCTGTTCAAGCCATGAGGAGTAGTTGCCCTTCCAGGGAATCCCGTGGCCGCGATCCAGTTCGAGAATCCAGCCGGCGACGTTGTCAAGGAAATACCTGTCGTGGGTGATAGCGATGATGGTGCCTTCATAACGCTGAAGGTGCTGCTCCAGCCAGCCGACGGTTTCCGCATCAAGATGGTTAGTGGGCTCGTCGAGGAGCAGGATGTCCGGCTTTTTCAGGAGCAGTCGGCACAGGGCAACCCGTCTGCGTTCGCCTCCTGAAAGAATGTTTACCGGTGTCTCGGCAGGTGGACACCGCAGCGCGTCCATCGCCATTTCGAGCCGGCTGTCCAGATCCCAGGCATCGAGTTCTTCGATCTTTTCCTGGACCTTGGCCTGGCGCTCGATGAGGTCGTTCATTTCATCGTCTGACATCTCTTCGCCAAAGCGAGTATTGATCTCGTCGTATTCCCGCATCAGGCCGACCGTTTCCTCGACGCCCTCCTGAACGCATTCCAGCACGGTCTTGCTTTCGTCGAGTTGGGGTTCCTGTTCGAGATAGCCGACGCTGTAGCCGGGCGTGGGATGAACTTCCCCATCAAAGTTCTTTTCTACGCCGGCCATGATGCGGAGGAGGGTGCTCTTTCCTGTGCCGTTCAGCCCGAGCACTCCGATTTTTGCGCCGTAGAAGTAGCCCAGGGAGATGTCTCGCAGGACCTGTTTTTTGTCATAGGTCTTGCCGACCCTGACCATGGAGTAGATGACTTTGTTCGGTTCGTCGCTCATGGGGATTCGTGATGCGTGGTTCGTAATTCGTAATGCGTAATGCGTAATTCACAAAGCATCCGTTGGCCGCAACCAAACAGATTCAGAAATGGCCTCCAACGAATCCAGGGAAAAAACGAATGAGGAAGAGGAATTTGTTCACAAGTCATCGACTGAATTACTTCCCAGAATCGAAGTGTTGCCAGTGGCAATCGTGAGCCGGCGTTGAGACAAGCACGGTATTCTCAGTCCGAAACTTACTCATTACTCATTACGCACTACGTGTATTCACAGAGCTCCAAAAGATTTCCTTCCGGGTCGTGGAAGTAGACCAGACGTTTGCGGACGCCCCCTTTGTAAGTGACCTGGGCGTCGGGGACTGCCTGGACTTCGCTGTGGAACTCGAGCCCCCGTTCGGCAAGTCGCGCGCCGATGGCATCGATGTCCTTAACGCGAAAGGCCAGGTGGCGGAGGCCGTGTGTATTGGGTTTGTCCAGATCCGCCGGGCGCGCTCCTTTCGGAGAGCGGTATTTGATCAGTTCCACCCGCGGGCCGTTGGGCAGGTCGAGATATCGGACCCAGCCTTCAACGCCTTTGAGGCCAACGACGCGCTCGACCCAGTCACCGCTGATAGTCACTTCCTTGGTAATCTCCAGGCCGAGGAGGTCGCAATAGAAGGCGGACATACCTTCCATGTCTTCGACAACAAAATTTACATGGTCGATCTGTTCGAGCATGCAGATATTTTGCAGCAAGGAGAGCTTTACGAAAGCAGGAATGGAAGAATGCGTACACCATGACCGGTCCCCCTGGGCACGTCGGCGTCTCGCAGGCTAGTGACCTCCGGTCGCTCCCGGTGCCAGCGGGACGCTGGCGGGCCCAGGGGATCATCGAATGTTGAAGCAAGCTCCGGACGTGACCCAAAGTCATATCCGTAACAGGAACCTATCAGTACCTGTTACGGCTTGCCCAACAGGTGAATCAGGTTGGATGGTTACTGTCCACAAGTCCTGCTTTCGAAGTTGAAATTCAATTGCCGGTCAATGGGCTTGGGTACCTCTATTTCGAATTCGTTCACCTGATCCGTTACCCAGGGCCACTCTGACTCAACCGGCGATATGGGATGTGCGCCAAGCTGAAGAAGCTCTTGATTGCCGGCGAAAGAGATGTCCAGTGCGAAGACGAGTCTGCCCTGTTTCAGGGCGCGTTTTCCAGTCGCGAGGCTGCCACTGTTTTCGTGCGCCTCAACGACAATGGTCGCTTTTGAGATTCCGCTGGTGATCCGGTTGCGTGCCATGAGGAGTCTGCCGTTCGCTCGTTGATCCGTTGGCTGCTCTGAAATCAGAACGCCTGTTTCCGATATCTGGCGTGCAAGATTACGGTTTTCCGGAGGGAACAGTCGGCGCAGACCGTTTCCCAATACAGCGGCGGTGATGCCTCTGACTGCCAGCGCGCCCTTGTGTGCCGCGGTGTCAATCCCGCGGGCAAGGCCGCTGATGATGATGAAGTCGTTCTCTGCGAAGAAGCCTGCCAGGTGGAGCGCTGTGTCCGCGTTCGCTGAGACGGGTGTTGTTGAGCCGACGATGGCGACGGAGTTCTGCCCAACGGAATTCAGCTCCCCAAGTGCCGAGATCGCTATGGGGGCATCAGCAGCGAGTCTGAGATTGGATGGATAATCGGCGTCTGCGAGTGTAAAGGTTCTGATACCGTGTTTGTGCCGCCGCCTGATTTCGTCCTTTGCATCAGAGATGC
>JASLXP010000904.1 GCA_030740295.1 Planctomycetota bacterium | reverse complement strand
CAGGTTGCCGGGAGTTTGCGCTGTTGGCATAGGTCGGGAGGTGCATTTATACCCAGGGCGGCGCTACGCTTGCCCTGGGCTACGTTGTTTAACGCCTTCGGCGTAAAGAGTTGTTTCACTTGAATTGCTTCTCGACTCATGTCGAAGCTCTTGTCCACGATCAGTATGCGAGGAATCGCGCTTGTTCTGGGATTAGTCCTACGGCGTCAGTTAGATTTTTCGACCGGCCCATCCCCGAATGAATCCAATGCTGCAGGATTAAGGCAAAATGGAAAAGCCAGTAGCCTTTCAAAACGAGACCAGGCTCGTCGGTACACTTAATCTGCCTGAAGGCGATAACGGAATGCGAATTGGCGTGGTTTTTCTTCATGGCTGGAGTGGTTATCGCTCCGGTCCCCATAGAATGTTCGTGCATGCGGCCCGGCACCTGGCCGAAGAGGGTATCTCCAGCCTGAGGTTTGATTTGCGCGGGCGCGGCGACAGCGACGGCGATAAACACTGCACTAATCTGGATGACATGATCGGCGACACTCTGGCAGCAAAGAAATTTCTTGCCGAAGGTGCCGATGTCGGCAAGCCTGTCCTGCTGGGAATCTGCTCCGGCGGTAATGTGGGTATCGGCAGCGCGTCGCTTGATAAAGAAATTGCCGGTCTCGTACTGTGGTCGACACCGCTGTTCGCGCCATTCAAGAAGGCGTCGGACAAATCCAAGAAGCGTCGGATGATGTTGATGGAGTATTTCAAGAAAGCGCTTCGCCCGAGCACGTGGATTCGTCTTGTCAAGGGCCAGGTAAATGTAGGTATGGTGAGCAAGGCCATATCGGGCGAAGAGGAAAAGAAAGACGAATCGGGACGCAATCCGAAAGATTCGCTGCGGGATATCATGTCCGATCTCAGAGATTACCACGGTCCGATCCTATTCATTTATGGTACAAACGATGACGAGGTCGTCGGCGCGCCAGACTATTACAGACAATTCTGCGAAGAGAACGGCATCGACGTGGATGTCCATTTTATCGAAGGTGCGAACCACAATTTCTACAGCATCGACTGGGAGAGACAGGTGCTCGAAATTACTACGGATTGGTTGAAAAGTAAGGTTGGGTAGTCGCGGCGGCTTTCCTTTAGAGGGAGGAGCGATGCCGTTCAGTCGTCAGGAATCTCTTCCTTCTTATTGTCCGCGTTGCCGCCTGATGGTTTTTTCGCCGAGCCCTCCTCGATCATTTTCAGCACTTTACGTTTCAGGGCGCTGCCAATCTCTTTTACTCCGTCTTGAGTGGCGCCTCCCAAATCCTTGAGCCCAGAGGTGGCCGACTCAGCGAGGTGCTCCCCATCCACTGTGCTGACGACCTCAGTGCCTTTCTTGACAACAGCCGCGCCGAGGGGCGCGCCGGCCTGAAGAACTGCCATTGCTCTTCGCTCCAGACGCTCGGCGATTGACACGACGCGCTCGAGTTTGTCCCGCTCAGCTCGTTCGATAGTCGCTGCGATTCGATCGAGTTTCTTGAGTGCGAGGAACGCTGAAACACTCACCACGACAAGCAAAGCCACGGCTACAGCGACAAGAATGTTTTGATTTCTGATTGACATGATGATCACAAGAGAGAGCGGTGGTTGATTAGTAAAACGAGACCTTCCAATTCTCCCGTAAAGGCCCACTCATAGGTGTTCTTCGAAGCTCCGAGAAGATTTCAACGTTTCATTCAGAGCAGGATAACTTCCGGCAGTGATCGCGCTTCCCCGTCTGTCTCGCTGCTGTCTATGGAATATCAGTTGGTGCTGCGTCGGAATCTTCTACCGGAGTTTTTTGGATTCCAACCGGCAACTCGAGCAGTTGGGCTGCCTCCTTCTGAAAGGACTCAAGCTCTTCTTTCAGTCTTCCGCGGATTCGGGTCGCCCTGTCAGCCATCCACTTGACTCCCTTGTCGTACCACTGTTTTGACTCCTCTTTATTGCCCAGCTTGAAGTGAGCCATCGCTAAAAAAAAGAAATCATTGGGATCTCCACCTTTCCGCATTTCTATTGATTTCAGGAGCAGTCTGATAGCTTCGTAATAGTCTCCTTGACGATACAGAGCCACACCGAGGGTGTTCCAGTAGGCTCCAACATCAGGCCTGAGGCTGGTAGCTTTCTTTGCAAGAACCACTGCTTTCTCGCGCTCCGAAGCTGTCGATTCTCTCTTGAGGCTGTATAACCAAGCCAGTTGGTTACATCGAGGAGCCAAGATCAATCGAAACGACTGTATCAGGCCATCGCGGCGAAGTTCATAGGTGGGTTTGCCTCTCAGTGATTCCGGCAGCTCGAGTATCTCCCTCAGTTTGGCACCCACATCCTTAACCTGATCCCATTTCGTACTGTCTAGCTGATCTCGCGCACGCGTGGAGTACATCTGAAAGGCCTGAATCTCCTCGATGGACGGAAGGCCATCAAATTGAAATGTATTTCGGTAAGGCTCGTTGGGGAAGTATTCCTTCCATTCTCCCTGGGTAAAATTTCGGCCTGCAGCACGTCGAGCCAGCGCGATTAGTTCTGTTCCTATTGGCCACAATCGGGCGGTCTTGTCACCGCTTCCAGTGGCCAGCCATTTTCCGTCGGGGC
>JASLXP010000903.1 GCA_030740295.1 Planctomycetota bacterium | reverse complement strand
CAGGACACAAATATTTCGGGCCGCGGCGTCGGTCTGGACGTCGTCCGAACGAACAACCAACCGGTCGGCGGCAGGCTGGCCATAAAACCCCCGGCCGGCCAGGCAACGACTCTGAGGATCAAAATCCCGCTTACACTCGCCATCATCCCTGCGCTCGTTGTCGAAAGCGGTGGGGATCGTTTCGCCATTCCTCAACTGAGCCTGCTCGAAGTTGTGAGAATCGAAGAGACGACGACCCGCAAAAGCATCGAGGTCTTTCAGGGCGCGCCGATCTGCCGCCTGCGGGACCAACTGCTTCCGCTTGTCTTTCTCAATCGCGAGCTCGACCTCATCGACGATCAGACCGCGCTCTTCGGCGCAAAGCTCGACGGCACCATCAGCATCGTTGTGCTGCAGGTGGAGAATCAAACCTTCGGACTCGTCGTAGACTCCATTCTCGATACTCAGGAAATCGTCGTGAAGCCGCTCCCTCCCGGTGCCAAGGATCTTAAAGTCTACGCGGGCGCCACCATCATGGGCGATGGTAAGGTTGCACTTATCCTGGATGTGCTCGGGCTCGCGCATCGTTCACACGCCGTTGTGGCCGGCGCGCAGAAAGCGGGCTCCGCCGAAAAGGAAACAGACGGGGACGCCGCGTCCGTCGAACCGCTTCTTCTTGTCGAAAACTCTCGAAACGAATGGCTTGTCATGAAGATGGAGCGCGTCCTTCGACTGGAGATGATTCCCGTCTCTCGCCTGGAAATTTCCGGTAGCCAGAATGTAATCCAATACCGGAACAGCATCCTGCCTCTCTTCCACCTGGACGAAGGTCTTGAAGGCCAGGACAGCACCGCGGCTAAATCCGTTGAAGAGTTGATCACTGGAGAAGACTCGCTCGTCCCGATCGTCGTCTGCGAGATAGACAACGCCGCGGTTGGGCTTGTTGTCCGAAGAATTGTGGACGTCATTCGCCAGGAGTTCGTGGTTAAGGATCAGAGCCCCCGCAGGTTCGTTCACGGAAGAGGGGTCATCCAGGAACGCGTTGCGGAATTACTGGATATCACCGAATTCCTGTCCAGCACGCAGACGGCCGGGTAAGTCGTTTTGAGTTCAAACAACAAAGCGCTGACAAGCCGGCGCAGCCCGAGCGACGGAAGATTCGCTTCTGGCACGCTCTGTTCTGCCTTGCTCTTTCTGGCAGCCGGCACAGCCATCGCTGATTCCGTTTCAAGAGCAGCACGAAAAATTCTGCCGGCCGTGGTGCAGGTGGAATCTGTAGTCGTGGATTACTCCTCCGGCACGGCCGAGAAAACACTCCGTACCGGGTCGGGCATGATTTACCGGGCCGATGGCTTCGTTATCACCAACGAGCACGTGGTCAGAGATTCCTCTCGTCTTCACTGCAGGCTGCAGGATGGCCGTCGAATCAAAGCGGAGGTCGTCGGACGGCACGTTGAATCAGACGTCGCCGTTCTGAGATTACAGATGGAGCAAAAGGCGAGGCTGCCCTCTGTTCGTTTTGGCCGGCAGAGCCGGGTCAAGGCCGGTGATACTGTGCTCGTGTTGGGTAATCCCAAACGGTTGCAGCAGACGGTCACGCTCGGAATCGTGAGCCATCCCAGGCGTTACTACCGGCGACTGTTTGGCTCCACGTCTGCAGATTTTGGCGGGCTCTATCACTGGGTGCAGACGGACGCGGTGATCGAACCGGGCAGCAGTGGCGCACCCGTGGTGAATTTGCGCGGACAGGTCGTCGGCATGGCGACGCGTCATACCGGGGAAGACCTTGGATTGGCGATCCCTGGCGATTACCTGCATGAGATGGCCGAGAGGCTGCGCGTATTCGGCAAGGCCGGACTCTCTGATTTCGGCTTCGAGATTCAGAGCCTGGAGGAAGCATCGCTCGCTGATAAATCGGGCGCGGTGATATCCCATGTCCGCCCTGGGTCGTCCGCCGCGAATGAGGGCCTCCGGCCGGGGGATGTGCTTCTGAAACTGGGCGGCTTCCACATAGATGCCCGGCGGAAGAGAGACCTCCCGGTTGCAGAAAAAAGCGTCGCGTTTCTCGATCCCGGTAACGTCTATACGGCAAAACTCAAGCGAGGCGGGCAAGTCGTCACAGTCCAACTCGTGGCAGCCGAAGCAGAGCCGGCCCATGGTCGCTACCTCGAATGCGAGCACTGGGGATTCGCGGTTCAGGAGATGTCCCCAAAATCAAGACGCATCTTCGGACACCATGGGCATGGCCTCCGGGTAGCCGGTGTGAAGCCCGGCTCGAAGGCACACGGCAGCGGGCTTCGTACCAATGACATCCTTGTGGCATTGGATAACCAGCGGATACGAACCATTGAAGGCCTGCGGAAGATCCACGACGAACATCTCGAACTCCCGGATGCCGAACCGATTTTCGTGGTTCATCGCGGTCGTGAATCTTTGCCGTTCTTTCTGTCTAAGGCGAGACCACGTGCGCCAATCAAACGCGGTGATGCGATGCCCGGACACACGACAAACCCGGTACCGGTCCAGGTGGAGTCCAAGACGAAGCGTCTGCAGATTACGATCGAGACCGGACACGAAACTCATAGCCATCCTGTGCCATACAACTTCAAGATTTTTTATCGACCGATCAGTGCTACGGGCATGATGCTCCGACCGGACCTGCCGGTTGTTGTCTCCGATCCGGTGTTTGCCAACAGCCTCGCGAATCGTTCCTTCTCGGTGTATTGGCCCGGCGGTGCGAAAACGAAAGGCCGGCTGGTGGGACAACTGCGCGCCAGTTCACTGGGCTTCATCCAGACGTCAAAACCGGACAACCTGCCTGCCGTTGTGCGCCCCCCAAGATCAGAGATTTCAAAGGCGGCGAAAGCGTGGTTTAAGCTCACGCCACCAGAGGAGAACACGAACGCCAGAATTCGCGATCAGATAAGTGGCAGTGTTCTGCAGACAGATGATTCGAGCCACGCGCGGTTTCTGCCGCAGGATCATCTCCCAAGAACGGAAGGCATCGTGTACGATGCCTCCGGCAAATGGCAGGGCCTGCTTATCCCATCGTTGCTCGGCCGAAAAACATTGATGACTCCCGCCAGGCGAATCCTCGATTTTGCTGCCTTCTTTTCCATTCAGGAATTCAAACCCGGCCAGCGCACGTGGCTGGGGCTTCATGTGCGGCCCCTGGATTCACTTCACGCAGGGGCGTGGGGGCTCTTCAAGAACGAAGTGGTCGTCACCCGCGTGGAATCATCCTCTCCCGCGGAAGAGGCCGGATTCAGAATTGGCGACATTATTCGTGAAGTGGATGGCATCCCTCCGCCCGGAGAAAGAGATACCAGGTCCTCTGACTTCGATGACATGTTTCTCTACCAGCAGCCCGGCAAGAAGGTTGAGTTCAAGATCCTCAGAGAGACTGAGGAGCTTGCACTGACGGCTGTGCTTGAAAAAGCAGGGAAGAGTCTCGTAGATGCCGTGCAGCACGAGGTCGAGCCTTGGGCACTCCAATTCACTGAGCTGACCAACGAAGTTCGAGATGGCCTGCTCCTGCCACCAGGGATCGATGGGATGGTGATCAGTAAAGCGGAAAAAGGTGAGGCGACGGTTGCCGGACTCAGGTTGAAGGATGTTGTGCTGTCCGTCGATGGGGTAGCGATGTCCCCGAAACTGATTTCGAAAATTCTTGAGAATCCTTCCAGGCAACGTCTGCTCCTTTTCTGGAGGAGCGGCATGACCCGATTTGTAAAAGTGCCCAGGTGATCATGGAAACCCAAAGCACTCTCTTTCTTCGCCTCCCACGGTAGCCGTCGCAACAGAGGGGGTCTCACCACAGATGGCAAAGCCATCCCACGAATTAAAACCGTTTTAAACCTTCTGTGGGATGGCTTTGCCATCCGTGGTACTTATGTCAAGCAGTTTCTGTTACGGAAACGTTTCCCGCCACCACCTGGCCTGCTCCCGTGGCGCGGTGATTGACGACTGGAAACCAAAAGACAGATTCAATGCTCCGGCGCAAATACAGCGTGCAGCAATTAACTTGACTGACGCAGTGGTCGCTTTCATAAATGGTTCCAGTTACGGATACTCCTTATCGCCTCCTGTCCCTGGGGCATTGTGAGTGGGGCAGAAGACGTTGAGCCCACTCCAAGAACGCCAACAGCGCGTCAGAACCCCCACCCATCGGGCACCCGCGCCTCATGTCACAGAGTAAGAACTACTGCACATTCTACCTGGCAGAACATTTCCTGGCGGTGGACGTCGAAGAGGTCCAGGAAATCTCACGCCACTTTGAGGTGACCCCCGTCCCGCTCAGCCCGGTCATGCTTCGTGGCCTCATCAATCTGCGCGGGCAGATCATACCTTCCATCGATCTGCGGCATCGTCTGGATTGCGAAACAACTGAGGAGACAAGAGAGGCCAACGTCGTCCTCAGGGGCAATGGCTCGCCAGTCAGCCTGCTGGTGGATGATATCGGCGACATCGTTGAACTGGACCTGGATGAGCTGGAGCCGCCGCCGGAAACTCTTCAGGGACCCGTCAGAGATCTCGTGCGAGGAGCATTCAAGTTTGAGAATCGCCTGCTGATTCTGATAGATTCGAGTAAGTTACTGCGCGAACTGTCTTAAAAAAGAAGATCACCAGCCACGATCATCGAAGGTTTGAATGAACGTCCTCATCGTAGACGACTCCAAATCGCTCAGACAGATCCTTGGCGACATGCTGCGCAGTATGGGGCACGAAGTTTTGGAAGCCGAACACGGCCAGGACGCGCTTGAAAGGCTTGACGGCCAGGGAATCAAACTCGTCATCACGGACCTCAACATGCCGGTTATGGACGGCCTGGAGTTACTGACCGAGTTGCGCAAGAAGCCGGAAAACGATGCCATGCGTATCATCATGGCCACGACGGAGCATCAGCCATCACTGGTCATCAAGGCCCTGATGCGCGGGGCTGATGAATTCCTTGCCAAGCCGGTTTCCGCAGAAGTTTTGCAGCAGAAAATGAAACAGATCGGCCTGGGCTGACAGAAATGAAAATCACAAGAATTCTCGTTGTTGATGACGCTATCGCCATTCGTGGCATCCTGAGCAAAGTCCTCGCTGAGACGCCAGGATTCCAGGTCGTCGCCACGGCAGAGAACGGGCAAATCGCCATCGAGAAATTCGAGGTCCACAAGCCAGACATCGTCATCCTCGATGTGATCATGCCTGTCCTCGATGGGCTGTCGACGCTTAAGGAACTCCGTAAGCGGGACCGCAGGACCAGAATCCTCATGTACAGCGCGCTCACGAAAAAGGGCGCCACAGAAACGGTCGATGCTCTCCTGTTCGGAGCAGACGATTACCTTCCCAAGGCCGCGCAGATGGATAATCGCGCCGCCGTTGAGGATCAGATTCGGAAGACGGTCGTTCCGAAAATCAAAGAGCTCGTTGCCGAAGAGTCGCGGGCCGCCGCGTTTCAGGCGACGCCCACTTCGAGCAAACCGCCGGCCGTGGCAGGACCTTCTCGTCCCGCCAGCAGGCGATTAGATTTAGTCGTTATCGGTGCTTCCACCGGAGGGCCCGAGGCGTTCAGCGATCTGATGCCCCGTTTTCCTGCAGACTTTCCCGTGCCTGTCATGGTCGTACAGCACATGCCGGCCAACTTCACCCGCATCCTTGCGGAGAGGCTGTCAACCCAGTCCCAGCTTGATGTGATTGAACCAGTGGGCGGGGAATCCTTAAGGCCGGGCATGGTGTTGATTGCGCCCGGTGACCATCATATGGGCATAACTAAAGAGGCCATCGAACTGAAGGTTCAGTTGCACCGCAGCCCGAGAGTGAACAACTGCCGCCCTTCAGTCGATGTGATGCTCGAAAGCGTTGTCAAAGCAGTTGGCGGCAGGGCCGTCTGCGCCATCCTCACCGGCATGGGAAAAGACGGGCTGAACGGCTGTACCGCGCTCGCCGAGGCTGGCGGACAGGTCATCGCGCAGGACAGAGGAACGAGCACCATCTGGGGCATGCCGAGGGCCGTCGCCGAAGCCGGCGTCGCGCACTCTGTTGTTCCGCTGGACGGCATCTATTCCGAAATCGCCACCCGAGTCGCTCAGAACAGAGCCTGGAAACCATGAGCTCCAGCGAGTTCCACGCGCTTAAACCGCACGATTACATCCGCCAGGTTGTGGAGGATGACATAGGGATCATTCTCCAGCCCGAAAAAGACTACCTGATCCATAATCGGTTAGGACCGATACTCCGGAAACACGAACTCAGGGACCTCCAGGAGCTCGTCCGCCATCTTCATGGAAACAAGCTCCAGGGCCTGCGTGAGGAAGTGGCCCAGGCATTTGCCACAGGCGAGACTTTTTTCTTTCGAGACAGGTTTCCATTCGATGCCTGTGAAGAATTCATCTTGCCGGACCTGATTCAAAAACGTGAAAAGCGCAAGACTCTGACCATCTGGTCTGTCGGATGTTCAACAGGACAGGAGCCATACAGCGTTGCCATACTGCTCCAGGAGAAATTCCCGCAGCTCGTAACCTGGAATGTCCGGATCATCGCCATCGATTTATCTGAAGCGTTTCTCGATAGAGCTCGACTGGGCCAGTACTCGACTTTCGAGATCAATCGAGGGCTTCCTTCCAGATATAAGGAAGAGTACTTCACCGGAATTGAATCAGATACATGGGAACTGAAGGACGCCACCCGCAAACGAGTGGAATTTGAACAGTTCAATCTCATCGCCCCCTGGCCCGTCCTGGCCAATCCGGATTTCGTCTTCCTTCGCAATGTCCTCATCTATTTTTCCGAGGAAACCAAGCGAAACATCCTGAAAAAAGTCGAACGCATCCTCGCACCCGACGGCTACCTGCTCCTCGGCTCTTCAGAAAACCTGTTGCACCAGGAATCCTCCCTGGAACAGGTGACCTTCGGCAGAACCATCTGCTACCGGCAACCTGGATAAAGCTCCTCAAACGAATGCTTGACTTCAGAAATCAGAGATCAAGAATCGTCATTCTCTATTCGGATTTCTGAATGGAATCAGGAGAATCAACTGTTCTCTTTTGGTTGTAGCTGAGAGCTGACGCAGCTTTGGTGGTTCTACTATCCTGCTCCTCATCGCGGTGAAAGGGATGGCTCATATATTCATTTCACATCACTCAAAGGATAAGCCCTTTGTCCTCCAGCTTCAGGAATCCCTTGAAGGTCTGGATCAGGAGGTCTGGCTCGACGCGTATGAGCTGCGGGCGGGGGACGACCTCGATGATGAACTGTTGAAGGCCATTGAGGACGCCAAGCATTTCATCCTGGTCCTCAGTGATGTGACGGTGAATTCCGAATGGGTGCGCTGGGAAGTCGATAAGGCCAGGGAAATACAGAAGACCAACGAGAATTTTCGGATCGTGCCGATCCTGTTGCCGCCCCTGAAACCGGAGGCTGTCAAAGCGTGGATTCCAGATGAGAAGCTCTGCGTGATGATCGACCCTGATAAGCCCGGGGCATTAGGGGAGGCGATGCCAAAGATCATGGTGGGCCTTGGCGAGCAGCTTCCTGACAAACCAGAAGAGCAGCCGGAGATCGCCGCCCAGCCCCTCGATGAGCTGCTGCTCAAGCTTTCCGAGCCGGAGCTCGAAATCACGGAGGGCAAACAGCGCGTCTCGGCCCGGGCGGTCGTGGTGCACCGGCCCGCGGAAGGGCGGGAGACCGAGAGCCGGGCCTTTCAATTCACCTAGCCGCTGGGGCCCATCGAAGCGGGGGACCTGCGCTGGTATCTCGAAAATTTCTACATCTGGCCCGTGGGGCTGTTCGCCGATCGGGCAAAGAAGATTGAAGAGAACCTGGAGGTCTGGGGACGGCAACTGTTCGATGCCGCGCTCAGTACAGAGTCCGGGAAGGAGCAGCTTGCCGAATGGGCAAAGAGCGCGGGGAACGCGGAACGGCGGTTCTCAATTCAGGTGGATACCGAGCTCATCGAGGGCGCATCGGAAGAGGAGACCGCGGCAGCCCAGGCAGCGGCCTGCCTCCTGATGGCGCTCCCGTGGGAGCTGGTCCACGACTGCGAAGACTGGCTCTTCCAGGGCAAACATCCGGTCCGAGTGCGGCGGCGGATGCCGTTCCACAGCCCGCGGCCGCCCGCAAACAACGAGCTCCCAATCCGGATTCTGCTGCTCAGTCCCCGGCCGGAGGAGGAGGGTGTCGGATACATTGACCACCGGGCCAGCGCCGGGCCCCTGGTACAGGCCGTGACCGATCTGGGGGACCTCGCCGAGCTGACCGTTTTGGAGCCGCCGACCTTCCCCGCCTTGAAGAAAGCCCTCGGAGAGGCAGACACGAAAGGCGAGCCGTACCACGTGGTCCACTTCGATGGGCACGGGGTCTACGATAAGCGCCACGGCCTGGGCGCGCTCTGCTTCGAGGACCCAAAAGACGGGGGCAAGCTTATCAAGCGGGCCTCGGAATCGATCCCCGCGGACGAGCTGGCCAGGGCGTTGAAGGAATACCGCATCCCGCTCGTTTTTCTGGAGGCATGCCAGACCGCCAAATCCGAAGAGGAGGTCAATGCTTCCGTTGCCGGCCAGTTGCTGGATAAAGGGGTGGCATCGGTCGTGGCCATGAGCCACAGCGTGCTGGTCGAGACCGCACGGAGGTTCGTCGATGCCTTTTACCGTTCCCTTGCCGCGGGCGAACGGGTCGGGGCCGCCATGCTCAAGGGGCAGTGCGCCCTCGCCGAAGATACCTGGCGCGCAAAGATCATGGCCGCGGGAGACCTCCACCTGCAGGACTGGTTTGTGCCGGTCCTCTACCAGGAAGAGGAAGACCCGCAGCTCTTCCAGATCCTGCACTCGGATGCCGCCAAGAAGTTGATGGCCCGGCAAAGGAAACTCAGCCTGGGCGACCTGCCCTCACCGCCAAAGCACCACTTCCACGGACGGAGCCGCGAGCTGCTGGCCCTGGAGCGCCTGTTTCATGGGGGCGCCCAATACGTGGTCCTCCGCGGCCAGGGCGGGGAAGGCAAAACCGAGCTGGCCTGCGAAGCGGCCCGCTGGCTGGTGGGCTCCGGACGCTTCCGCCGGGCGGTCTTCGTCTGTATGGAGGACTACTCAGACCTGCGCGGGGTCCTCGACCACCTGGGCCGGCAACTGCTCCCGACAGATTCGTGGTCCATCGTCCAGTTCTCGGACCTGGAAGAGGCCCTCCAGCCTGTGCAACGGGCCCTTGGCCAGGAACGGACGGTGATCGTGATCGACAACCTGGAAACGGTACTGCCCGACCAGGAGGGCAACGTGCCGGCCTCGGCCCCGGATGTCGATGATCTCTTCGAGCAGTGCCGCCTCTTGCAGGAATCGGCCCCGGAGACGCGCCTGATCTTCACCACCCGTGAGCCGTTGCCGGAACCGTTCGATGCCCGCAAGCACGAGATCCGCCTCGGCCGCCTGGCCCGGACCGACGCAGTCGAGCTGGTAAGCCAGGTGATGGCCAACGAGGGCCTGGAGCCGGAAGCCTAGGACCCCGGCGGCACCCCGGAAGAGATCCGCGACCTGGTCGAGGCCGTGAACTGCCACGCCCGCGCACTGGTCCTCCTCGCCCGTGAGGTGGCCCGCCGCGGCGTGCGCTCCACCACCGAAAATCTGCACACCCTCATGGCCCGCCTGCACGAAAAGCATCCCGACGACCGGGAGCAGTCCCTCTTCGCCAGCCTGGAGCTCTCCCTGCTGCGCCTGCCGGAAGAAATGCGAAGAGCCGTGCAAGTGCTGGCGCCTTTTCAGGGCGGCGCGCACCAGGAAGTTGTGCGCATTATGTTTGAAGTAATTCGTGATGCTCTCACAGCCCGGAGCGACGAGGAAGTTGAGACAGAAACAGCACAGAAAGAAGCTCCTCCCTCCTCTCCCCTCCCCCCTCTCCCCTCCGCCCAGGATCTCCTCTCGGCCCTCCAGGAAGTCGGCCTTGCCTCGCACATCCGGGACGGGCACTTCCGGCTCGACCCGGCCCTGCCAGCCTATCTGCGCAGTCGGGACGAAATCGACCCCATGCCTTCGGCGTCGGCCCTCGAAGAGGCATGGTCGTCCGGCATGGGCGCGCTTTGCCGATTCCTTTACGAGCAACAATCCAAGAACGCCGAATTGGCCGCGCAGTTGACACTCCTGGAGCTGCCGAACCTGCTGGCCTGGCTGGAATGGCTCGCCGGCCACGCCTCGCCGGAAGATGTGGTGGGCGAAGCCTCGAAGGTTGAGGACTTGATCCGGTTTCTTGGGCGGCCCCGGGCCATGGAAGCAGTGGTGGCCATCCGCAAAGAAGCGGCGGGCGAACTGGGGGATTGGAGCAAAGCCCGATACCTGGACGCCGGCAAATCCGTCGATCGCCTGCTCGAACGTGGGGATCTGCCCGGCGCCTTTCAGGCCGCGCAGGACCTGCTCCAGCAGTGCCAGGCCGCGGGCGAAGATGCCTACCCCGGTGCCGATTACGATCTGGCCGTGGCTCACTTTCGCATGGGCCGGGTGCTCAGCATGGCCGGGCAGTCCGATGACGCACTTCCGTTCCTGGAGGAGGCCCGGACCCGATTCCAGGCCCAGTCTGATGCGGGACGTGAAGCCGCAGCCCAAATGGCCTCGGTCTGCCTCACGGAAATAGGCGACTGCCTGGCAGGCATCGGGCGGCTGGACGCAGCCGCGGATGCCTACGAGGAGGGCATCCGATTGACTGAACAGGCAGGACGGCAAAGAGAATTCGCAGTATTAAAGGAACATCTCGCCACGGCCCGAATGGACCAGAAGCGTTATGAGGAGGCACTGGCCGGTTTTCACGAGGCCCTGACAATCTACCAAGAGCTTGATGAGCCAGGCTCCGTAGCGACCGCCTGGCACCAGATTGGGATGGTGTACCGGATGGCCGGACAGTTCGACGAAGCGGATGCAGCCTATCGGAAGTCCCTGGCCA
>JASLXP010000902.1 GCA_030740295.1 Planctomycetota bacterium | reverse complement strand
AACTCAGACGTCGAATCCCTATTGGCCGTCCTCTTCCCTTATACGCCGGTGGCCTGCCAGACCTGCATCCAAATCAATCTCCCGGAAGGCAAACGTATTGCCAGAGTGACAGAACTCTGGAACGAAGAGGATTGGACGGATCGGGCAGTGCCGGACAACCGCGTAATGGTCATACCTTTGGATTTGCCCGCAGACTTCGAGCTACTCGTCCTAAAGATCGAGGTAGAACGTAATCCCTAAGGAGTCAGGCCAAAATAATGTTGCCAGTTTCAATAGTCCCGTAGGGACGGAGGCAATTAGCCCGAGGTTTCAACCGGTTTCAACCGGGGGCTACTCGCCTATGTCCCTTCGGGACAGATCAAAGCGCGATAATCATGAACACTCATTTAGAGCTAAAGCAATGTTCGACCACGGGCGGCCACCTGTCTCGCACGTTCACACGATGGTTTGAATCAGACCGGGCTCCAATTCCTGGCTCGGTTTAAAATCCCGACTCGCGGCATAACGCTGCAGGCCGGCTGACAATTGCCTCGCTTCCGGGTGTTCCCGCAGGGAGGGCAAATCGATGCTGCAGATCAGCAGCTTGCCTTTTCCGACACGCGCTTCGCAGATCAGGCCGAGCCTATGGTTGCGAGCAAAATTGTCGACCATTTGCAGGATGGGACGGTAACCTGGCGGAGTGTCATCAAGAATAAGAGGACGCCCATTCTTGAGCAGATGCCACCACTGCCAGTTTCCGTGAAACTCAGTGGGGAAATCCTTGAACAGTGGATGCCGCGGATCGCAGAGCGGGCCGAGCGTTCCCGGGGCGATCTCGACACCGGCATTGAGGGCGGCCTGCCGGAACATGGGCCAACACCAGAAGCTGGTCTGGAATGCTCCGCCCACCGAACGTTTGATATTGTCCGGTCTGGGAATGAGCAACACTCGCTTTCCTTCGGCCAGATCGGATTGCACTTTACGGCTGAATGATCGGGCTACTACGATTCCATCGGGCGAGGTGGTCTTGATGTTCGCCGGGTAGACCCAAAGATCATAATTGTTCCGGTATATCGTCCCTTTTACTTTCAGGGAGACCGTGAGCTTTTGCGCCTTGCGGACACTCTTCAGTTCCGCGCTGATCAGATCGATCTCCGTGACGCTTCCGGTTGGGATATGCAGGCGGCGCGTTTCGCCGCGCGCGAGCAGACGCTTCCCGTCCTTTACCTGCCATTCGACGGTACTGTTCGCCAGATCGTCTGGCCCGTAATGCGCGATCTGGATGCGGCCGCAGAAAGTCTCGTCATTCGTCCACGTGTATCTGGTCATCAGGAGGAGCGGCACGGTCTCGCAACAGAATTCGCGCCATTCTTTCGGCGTGATCAATCCCTTCGATTCCATAAAGACGTTGAGCATGCCCACGAGCGCCGTGCCCTGGCCGCTGAAATCCTGCAGGTCGAGCATCTGGAAGCCGCCGAAGCCCGGTGTGCGAAGCGCGGCTTCTACGTCTTCTCGGTGACAGATGACGGACAGCGCGCCGGATGCCTTCAGAAAGTCCACCGCCTGGTTGAGCATGCCTGCTGCTTCAAGTCGCTCACGGAAGATCTCGAGATTCCGTGCCCGAAGCACCCCGGTGTAATTCTTGATTTCAGAGTAATCGGGATAGACCTCGTATTGCGCCATCTCGTGTCCCAGCACCGGGACGGGAACGCCCTGGAGCGCGGAACTGTAATCCACTGTGGTCGAGGGCGGCTGGTTGTCTACATGACACGGATGGCGGGCCTGAAAGGATGCGCCGCGGGTAGGCTGGCCCGGGGATGTCTCGCACGTCACCCAGAAATCATCGCCCTCTCGATACTTCACATCCCAGTGGAAATGGCCGGTGCCCATGGCGTACAGATGCCGGCTGTCGAGCGAGCGGAAGTGATCGCAAATGCCCTTCATCACGGCTTCATCGCCTCCGAGCTCGTTGCCAAGGGTCATCATCACGAAGGACGGATGATTGCCGTAGGCCTTGAGAATCCGCTCGCCTTCGCGGGTCAGGTAAGCGGTGCGCACTGCCGGCGGGCCAGCGTCGCCGACGAGTTCATCCAGCGTTTCATAGGCTTCCCTGGGAGGGCTGTAGTCCTGGTTGTCCGGCTCGGTGATGCCGCGTTTGTTTGGCAACTCGACCTGGAAGTAAATCCCAAGCTTGTCCGCCGCGACGAAGGCAGCTTCGGGCGGACACCACGAGTGGAAGCGGTAGTGATTGATTCCCCAGTCAGCAGCGATGCCGAGCAAACGCAGCCACTCCACCTCGCCCATGGGGGCATATCCCGTTAGCGGAAACAGCGCGGCGTCATTCTTCCCACGCAGGAAGAGCGGACGCCTGTTCATCACGAGCTGCCCACGCGCTGCGGAAAACTGTCGCATGCCAAACGTGATCGAAACTGAATCGCAAACCCACCTCGCTCGAGGTCGCGCCTTCGTCTCCATCGTCAGTCGAATCATCGACCGGTCGAACTCATCCCAGAGCGGGATGTCGTCCGGCAGCGGCAATTCGCATACGGCTTTCGTGGTCTGCCCCTCCGGTCGCACCACGAAAAGTTGAGACTCGATCGGAAACTCCTTCTCGCGTCCGATCACCTCTGCATGCACGGAGACATCCACATGGCCTGACCAGCGCGTGGCGTTTTCGATGGATGCCTCTACACGCACCGAACCGCGTTCCACATCGGGATACGCCTGCAGGTCATCGATCCATATCTTCTCCGTGGCCAGCAATTCGATCCGGCCGACGATTCCGTTCCAGTTGGTTTGGGTTCGCTCGTCTACCTGGTGGCACGGCCCGACGGGCGGGAGCTTGGCGTTGTCGATCAGGAGCGTGATCGTGTGCCTGCCAGGATTGAGCGCGTCCGAGAGATCAAACTCGTGCGGAGTAGAGAGCGAATCGTCACTGCCCATCCAATTGCCATCAACCCACACCTGGCTGTCCTTGGTGCGTTCGAGGAACAGCACGATGTGCTTGTCCTTCCGCCTCTTTGGGATGGTGACCGTCTTCTGATACCAGGCCGGACCAATCCAGCGCCAGATTCTTGAGAGACGATTATCGCACTGCTCGTCAACGAACTCGCCAATCTTCGCCTCGTCGGTCGTGCCGGGAAGGGCCAGGGTTTCACTGAGCTCCCTGCAGTGCCATCCCTCGCGAATACCCTCGTTTTCCGGGTCGAGAGCCACGCGCCATTCGCCCGAAAGATCAATCACTTCACGCATCATTTATCCTGTTCGATAAACCCTCTGACTCCAGGAGATGTTCTGAGATTCGCATCTGACGTTATTTCTTCAAGAGATAAGCATCAGCCCAACTGGCGTGATCTCCGCCGCGGCCATCGCCGCCGTCGGTCACAATCAGGGTTAAGGTCTTGGCGCCCTTTGTCGGGATACTGAGCGGTGTGCGGAGGATCTTGTCCTTACTGCGGGTCTTGCCACTGGCGAAGACCTCTTTGCCGTCAACGAGGACCTTCATTTCCAGCAGGCCATGGTGCGCGTCGTCGGGGCCGGGGACGACGTGGAAGCTCTGGTATTTGCCATCCAGTGGAAAAGTGATTTTTGATTCGGCATGGACGCCAAGGCCGCGCTTGTAGGTCTTGCCGCCCACGCGGATCGAGCCCCCTTCCCATGCTTTGTCGTTCTGAACTTTCACGAAACTTTCTACCCGGCTGGCAAGTTCCCTGGTCAGATAGACTCGGGGACCGTCGGGAATCTCTGTCCGCGTCTGAGCTGGGGTCGTAGCTTTCTTCGGCTGAGGCCGTGGTTGAAGACTCTTCGAATCCGTCCACTTGAAATCGGCAAACACGACCTTTGTGATGTCAGCTCCGGGACCAGGTTTAATGTCGATTCTTTGCGTGGCGCTCCAGTCCTTGAGCGGCCGTTGATTGAAGCGATTGAGGAAATGGTTTGCCGGGGGTGCCATCTCCTGCCAATCATCCGACGCAGTCATCTTCAGCTTCGCCTGGTAGTGGTTGTTCACCGCCATGATGAGTTCCTGTGGCTGGGTGCAATAGAACTTGAAGGAAAGCCGGGCGCCCTTGGGCGCTTTCCACTTCGGGTCGCTGAACTGCTGATTCAACGTCCCCCGGTTGCTGAGCACCCGGAAGCCTTTGATTCCGCCTTTGCCCTGAACGGGCCCGGCATTGGTCCACGAGCCCGTGCTGTCACTCAGGTTCGTTGACGGTTTGTCTGTCGCTTTGGCGTTTCCGAGCATGGAGGGGATCGCCGCAACAAAGGGGGAGGAGCGGACGATGGTGTTGGCATAACGTATGTTGGAGAAACCAAAAACGTAGTCATCGACGTTGATCACCGGCATCTTGCCAATCCAGGTGTTGCCCTGACAGGTCGCCTTGGCATCGCGCCAGGCCCGGCCGAAGCTCACTGGATTCTTCAGGGCGTAAAACACCTTCAACTCGGCGACCTCGTCAGGATTAGCAGGGCTGACGTGGAGTTCCGGAACGCCCTCGGCATCAAGCACGATTTTGGATTCGGCTTGCGCGGGCCATTGAACTCGTTTGCCGAGGACATGCTTCTCCAGCCAGAGCTTCGCGTTGTGCCCGATGTCCTGCGTGTCGTGATGCCCACGCGGTTGGTGTGCGAAAGACCAGGGAACATTCGGCTGAAACATCTTGAACGTTTGTTCACCACGCTCGTGGCCGCCGTGGTGGTCGTTCGTGCCGTTGAGCCACAGACTCGCTGCGGTGATGTATGGCGCATGGGCCTGGGGCGCGATCGCTGAGAGGTAGAGCTTCTCGCCCGGCGTTTTCTCCGGCTCGTTGGGCGGCCTGTTGTACCACCAGGCCCCCCTGCTCCGGTAATACTCCAGCCAGCCAACACCGAAGTAAGCGATGATGGCCTTGACCCGCGCGTCCACACCCAGGTTCCACATGATCGTGCCACCGTAGGAATAACCTTTCGCGCCAATGCGTTTCGGATCGACTTCCTTTTGCGCCAGCAAGTAGCTGAGGGCTCGGCGCTGAATCGCGTACCAGAGATAGTCATCGGTTTGCCTGGGATCGGTGATGGACTTGCCATCGGGCATGCGGGATTTGATGCGTACTCCTTCTTTGGCATCCATGTTCCCATGGCGGAGTTTCACCGGATACTTCGTGTAGTGCGGGCGGTTGCCCGTCTTGCCGCAGTAGTCATGTGCCATGACTGCCCAGCCGTCGTTGACGTAGTTCTTGTCTGGATTCGGCGCACCCATCCATCCGTGAACGTCCATCAGCCCCGGTGCATTTTGGGCGTCCGCTTTCACGCTGTATTTGCAGTAAACCCGGACTTCCTCCCCCAGGACGTATGCGCTGATATAGGACTCGCGGTAGTAGATGTCGTCCCTGGTCTGCTCGAGAATCACCTCTTCCTTGAGATCGCCTTTGTCCGGATCGAAGTCTTTCCAGACTTCACGCGGGGTTGGTAAACCCGTCAGGCTTTCGGCAAAGGAACTCTGTTTCGGGGCCAAAATCAGCATCAATCCTGAGATCTGTATTCCGGTCTTGAGCATTCGCACGCGTGTTTATCCTTTCTTGGGACCAATTCCATCAGCATGGACATCCGTTTAGTGGAATCAGTGTACCCGTTTTTCCGAGTCGTTGGCGCGGACACCGGACGCCATGGAGTCCCTGAACACCGGAAGGCAAATGATCGGGGTGTTGCCCCTTAATTCAAACCCGCACACATACCCGGCTCATTGGGCTGTGCTAGGCAACCTGCCCGGGGCTTCGCCCCTGAAGAACCCTTCACATTCCGCAGGAATCATGAAGCGGACCCTCGGATTCTGCTCCATAAAGGGAACTGACGACATGCGGTCGGTATCTGTGATCTTCCTTTCTGAGAATCGATCTGACCCTCTTCCTCTCATGACCAGTATCGATATCGACCAATTCGTGGTAATGAACACATCTGCTTTCCAACGCCTCCACCTGAACTGCCATGTACCCTGATCCGATTACCCCACGCGCCCATCCGGATTTGCTGGCTCGAGTCGATTACGACCCGTTTCAGGTGATGCCCGCGGAGTTGCCCCCAACTCCGCGGGTATTCGCTACCGGCGCCCAGCTTCAGCGGGCGCGAGAGCGGATCGCCGAGGGGAGCGCTGTGGATCAACACTGTTTTCAACATCTGATAGCAGCTTGCGATCTCGATACAGACCTGCCGCCGATGCCGCCCCCGTCGAAGCATCCGGATTGGGGCGGACCGCTTCTTCCCTGGCTTCAATCGGCCTTTCACAACGCCCTGGCCTGGAGCATTACCAATGACCGCCGACACCTCGCGCGTGCCCTGGATGCGATGCGACTGGCGGCGCAGGGCTGTGACGAGACCGAGACCTGGAACGGTCACGAGCACAATGAAGCGGACGCTGCGGGCCGCGCCTACGATCTGCTGGTGGCCTCCGGTCTCGAAGCGGATGATGACCGCCGCTTCCGTGAGATGTTGACGACACTGCTGACAGCAATGGACTGCGCCGACCATCGCAGTTGCAACAATCACAATGCAATGGGGCTGGTTGGACGCCTGTCGCTTGCTGCTGCGCTGGGGGATCGCCAATCGATTCATGACGTTTTCTATGGGACGCAACGCGGTGGGCCGTGGTGTTACGGGATGATTCATACTCTCCGCCACGACTTCCTGGCTGATGGCATGCAATGGGAAGGGGTTCCCGGCTATCACATGCTCGTTCTGGGGCTGGTCTGCGAGTGCTTCACCATCATGGAGCATCTGGGAGTCGATCTCTGGCGCCGTGAATGGCCGTCTCTGATGCAGGACGATGGTTTCGATGAGCATCGCGGTTGGGGGCCGAAAGGAATGAAGACGCTGCCAGCGGCCTTCGATGCCCTGATCTATCAGATGTTCGCCAACGGTGATTACTCCATGCTTCACGACCAGGTGCTTGGCAATCTTCGCGGCACCCAGGCGTGGTGGCCGGTGTTTAACAAGGCCTTCGATGTGTTTGGAGAGCCGCGATACGCCTGGGCTCTTCAGCACATCAACGACGGCAGGATTGCCGCGGCCGATGGCCCCATACCCACCTGGTTCGCAGAGAGGCGCGGGGCCGTCCACTTTGTCCGGGTGGAAGGACGCGACCTGCCTGAGGGCGAGTGCCCGCTGTCCCGTGACAGGCAGTTCTCCCTGACCGGCAGGCATGTCTCCGGCTGTTCGCTGTTTCCCGACCATGGTTCTGCGCTTCTGCGCAGCGATCCGACCGATGAATCGGCACTTGGGGCTTACCTGTACTGGGGCCCTCATTCGGCCGGACACCGTTCGCCTGCGGCTCTACACATCGATATCCATGCCTGCGGCCGACGCATCACCAATGCTCCCCATCTCTACTCCGCTGGTTATGACGAGCCAAAGCATCTCACCTGGTATCGCACGACCATCGCGCACAATACGGTGACCATCGATCGAGAGTCCATGTTCCCCTACGACTTTCCAAGTGAGTCATTGTGGGAGTGCGATCATTGGCGGGACACAATTTCCGATGGAAAGCTGGTGTGCTTTCAGCCCGACAGTGAATTCAAGGCGATTCGAGCGTCCAACGACGATGTCTACCGTGGGGTCATACTGGATCGGACTGTAGTGCTGACCGGCGGTTACCTGCTTGACGTCTACCGGGTCGCGGCGGAGCGGCCACGCCTTATGGATTGGTCGATGCACTGCCACGGCAGTTTTGATATGGCTGCTCCAGATTCCGAGACGATCGAACTAGGTGAGAACCGAGGCTACAGGCATCTGACGGACGCCCGCGCCCTATCGTCCCACCGCGGCTGGCAGACAGTCCCCTTTCGGATCGATTCGGTCCCTGCTCGAGCTGAGATCTGGCTGGGAGACCCAGAAGCCAGGCTGGTCATGGCCCGAGACCCCGAACCGGACAGTCGTCGACCCATCGGCGACCGCAGCGTCCCCGAACCGCGCACAAGTCTCATCGTCCGTACTGAGACCGACAGCGCGCTTTTTGTTTCCATCTGGAGCTTCAATGACAGCCCTCCGAAAGGCGGAGGAATAACAGGTTCGGCTTCCGAGGACGTCACCGTCGAAGTCGACACCAAATCACAAACAGAACGATGGCTTCTGCCGATGGCCGGCGATATCCAAAGGGCCTGATCGAATCACTGCCGAGGTGATGCTGAGAGCCTGTCCGGAGAATCATGACCAGAATCTCGGAGCTATATTGTGACACGGTCTCGCCCTCGGGCCTGGTGGCCGGGGCCCAACCTGGGCACGCCGGGAAGTTCCGTTGAGCAATCGGAATTACCTTGGCTTGGCCGGCAATACCGGGACATTGCAGAATGTCAGGGCTGCCATTCCGTTTTTTCCGATGAGGATGTTGTCCTGCTTCCAGGACTTCTCCTTCAAATAGGTGATTCGCTTGGAAGAGGATGACTCTTTCAGTTTCAACGTGAGGATATTGCCCTTCGCCTCACCACCGACAACGATTCCTGCGGCGTCGTCCAGATAAAATTGGGACGCCAGCATGTCATTCCAGATGACGGGCTGGTCGAATTCCAATGCTATCGAAGTCCTGGCGGCATCCGTGTAGTTGGCCTGTGTGAGATTTGGAGAGGTGATGGACTCGTTGACCTTGAGTCCATAGAAATCACGCTGAAGCAGGGGGTGAATCCGTTTGGCAAAAACACTCCAGCCTTCAAGTGGGTAGTGACAGGAGCCGCCGGGACGAATTCCAAGGGTCGTTAGAATCTCCATGTTGGAAAACAGATGCGGGAGGGAGCGTTGCTTTTCACGCAGCATGTCACCGTTACCGTCTCGACCCATGGCGCAGGCGTTCGGCCAAATCTGGAAGACGTAATAGCGGCTGACGTTTGGGAAGTCCCGTTTCCAGTCTGCTGACATTTCGATGAAGTACCGGTGGTAGGTCTCCCATCCGTATCCGCCATCTGGGCCGGCTGCCCCCTGATCATTTTCGCCCTGATGCCAGATGATGGCGCGGATGCCGTGGGTCAAACGAGCCTGCTTCACCCGCCACAGCATGCGACCGTAGATCGTGGAGAGATCGATCGGGTTCTCGTCGTTTCGCTGGTGCTGGTCGATCCGGGTGCCGCCGCGGGCGCCGTTGACGATGAAGACTGGCATCTTCTGGGTCTCTACCAGTCGATTGGCCAAGTCCATACCCCACCACCCCAGCTCGGTCTTGTGCTTCTTGCGGGAGGTCTGGGCTTCCTTGCCCCGGGCACATCTCCAGACCGGACTGCACCAGAGCTTGTCCCGCTCCTCCTCTTTGAACCATCCCGGATTTCCGTAACTGCGTACCCATTCGTTCGGCACAGACGGGGAATTCTCGCGAGTGTCGGTCGCCAGCGCGTTGGATTGGCCGTCGATGAGGTAGGCATCACCGCAGAGGAGGTCGCCCGCTTTGTGCAGGATTCTTTCGACGCCTCCGGTCCTGGAGCCGAACTCGACGCGGTATCTGATCAACCCGGGCTTGAGCTTGATTGCGTACGCATATCGCCGGTCTGCTTCGAGCGTCTGGGTCTCTGTCCTGTAGAGCCGGTCGTCCGCATAGACCCTGAGGAAGACGGAATCGGCAGCGTGATCCAGGGCGCCGTTGTAATGGAGCGTGCCCTCGTTCGTATCATCACGTGAGTAGAATTGAAAGTCCTGTGGTTTTTCGTCTGTGCCGGGCACTCTCCTGACCCACGAGTCTTTCTCTGGCTCCGTGATGTCGATCGTGGTGGTGGCACTCACGTCGCTCCCACCGTTATTGAGAGCAAGGGTCACTGCGATCCTCCCGCTGCACTGCGATCGCTCAAGGATCAGTTTGCCAAGTACTGCCTTCTTGAGCACGGCTCCACCGGATACGTTCCATTCATAGGTGAGCTTGCCGGCATCTCTGTTCGCCATTGCCTTGAGATTGCGGATGCGTGTCACAACCTCGATGGTGTCACGGCCGTTCCATGTCGGCGGCGCCTGAAGAGCGAACACTGGTTCAGGGATAATCTCTTTGATGGTTACGGGTATGTCCCTGGTTCTGACTTCATCAGGATACACGGCCTTGAACTGCACGACACGGGAACTGGTACCTTTCACTCGGCCGGCATCCAACCGGTACGAGAGCCGGTCAACGGCAACGACCTTCTCGAGGTCATCCTGTTTGAGAATCCAATAGATCTTCTGCGCTCCGTCCGCCCTGGCAGTAAGCTCGACGGTTTCGCCCTCATGCATCGTCGCGCGGTTCAGCGAGAGACCGAATTCATCTCCATCTTGAACCACCGGCCCCACCAGGGCCTGCATCGGCTTCTGGTTTTCGTACTCCAGACGCACCCAGTCTGCGGAACGGGCGACACCGGAAATGCGCACTTCATCGATATCCCCGGCGTAGTCGTAGCGGTTATACCAGCCACCGATCCACATCCGGGCTGGCCGCTCAATCGCAAGCTTCCAGTGTCTCGGGTTTCCCTCTCCCCGCTTCTCACCATTGATATACAGGATGGACTGATCGTTTTCGTAGGTGTGGAAGACGTGCGTCCAGCCCTTTGCCTGGTTCGGAATCTCTGCCCTGACATCGCCGTTGGAAAAATAGCAGTCCATCCTTATGCGCGGAGGGCTTCGATAGATCATGGTCACTTTGCCCGCTCGCTTCTCATTGCCCCAGCAGACAATTCGTCCGTTGGATTTCTCCGACCGAAACCATGCCTGAGTGCTGTGAGGCGCACCGCCCAAAGGCAGCGTCTGGATATCCGTACCGCAGAAAACGCCAGCCCGCTCGGGAAAGTTTCGACCGCTGCCGATCATGCCTGCCGCCTGGGTTGTTCCCTTGTCCTCGGACTTCAGATTTCCTACAACGTCACGCACCTCATGGCCGAGGTGCCATACGCCGATGTACCCGTTGGTTTTATTGAATACGGCCTTGCCATCGGATGCGCTTTGGGCGTCCTCTTTGCCCCAATGGATTTTGAATTCCTGACGGTCGTTCCCCTTGATCGATGGTATCCTCACCCAGATGCTGGCTGTTTCTTCCTTCCGATCCCATTGCTCTATCTCGAAGGCCAGTGGTTTCCCTGCGGCCGAGAATCTGATGTCGCTCCCGTCTGCTTGGGCCTCGGAAAAGTTGAAGTGGTCGCGGTGTAAACGAACCAGCAGCGGGAAATCCTTCACGGAAGCAGTTGCAGGAAGATCAGCACCTTCTTTCGTGGTCAGGATGTAGATTGAACTGGAGTGCTTCCAATCCGCGAATTGGGCGGCAGCAGTGTTGGCGACGAAGAAGAGGGCAAAGAGTAATCGCAAGATGCTCTGGTCTCCTGTTGAGGGTTGAAATTTTCGAGCCGGAGGCTGCCGGCGGCACACGTTACGCCACATTCTGTCACAGCCCGATATCGCTCTTCTTCAGGCCTTCAATGAAAAGATCCATTTGGCCGACGGGGTGATAGGCATCTGTCTTCTTGTCCTTTTCGTACCGGACATTGCAGTAAACGGCCAACGTGTTGGTGCCCTTCTTCAGATGCTTTATCTCCTTCTCGGTCAGCATGATCTTGTAGTAGGTGGGGTAGTGTCTGAACCAGACATAGGTGTGGATTTTGTGGCCGTTGAGGTAGATGTGATATCCCTGGTCCGCCAGTATCGAAATCCGGTGATAGTCGTAGTCGAGATCGGTGACATCGAAGGTCGTGCGCATCACGAGAAACTCTCCGTCGCCCCAGTCGGAATTGTTCTTGAAGAAGTGGTTGGGGGTAGCCGTCCAGCCACGACCATGCCCGTGCGCTTTGAATTCACCCACGCCGATCGGAGCTTTGCCGCTCTTCCACTTGCCGTCATCGAACTCGGGCTTGTACCACTTGTCCATGGCTGCGGGCAGCGTCACATCTCGGAGGCGTTTGGGTGGGCCGATTCGCGGGTGCAGTTCTTCTTTCTCGGTGAGCGGATTGAATGAGTGAAAGCGCCAGATGCGTTCGGCCGGCTTGGGCGCGCCGATGGCTTCCCAGCCGGCGATCTGCTTCTTCAGCCGGGTCAGGTCGACAATCATGTCGATCAGTTTGGCTTCGCCCTGCTTATCTGTGGATTCGAGACGTTTGACCAGTTCCGGGCGAAAGTCATCGAACAGAATGTCGGTCAATCGCTGCTTCTGCTGCGGGGGAACTGTTTTCAGGGCGGGATATAGTCCAATGAAGCGGTCGTGGATTCTGCCGTCCGCGGCTTTGACGATCTTCATCAGGCTGCCGGTATCCAGGACGTCCAGCCGGCCACTCTTGGCGAGCGAATCTGCAAGGTCGGCCGCGGCCTCGGGCGCAAGTTTGATGGAGGCAAGTGCGACCTCAATGATGTTGGTCGTTCCCTCTCGAGACCGTGGATACTTACCCACATCAGGTCGGACTTCGCTCTCCATGGCGGCGCGTGCAAAGCCGTCAATGATTCGCTTTCCCACGGGGCTGTCGTTCTTCCACTTTGCCAATGCGCCCTTAAGCTGCGCGATCATCTTGATGCGCGGATTGTAGTGATACTCTTTGGTCATGATCTCGATCATGGTCGGAAGGTGTTCGATGAAGAACTCCTCGTCCTCTTGCAGCCCCATCAACGCCATGAACGCGGCTTCACGCAGCCACCAGTCCACGTGGGTTGTCCATGCGAGGATGTTTGGAATGTTCTTCTTGACCAAAGGCAGCGGCGCATGGTGCAGCGCGTGCAATGCACCATCGACAACAAACCATGCTTCATGAGGATCGCTCATGATCGCTGTAATCGCCTCGGTCATGGCTGGAGAAAACTCTTCAGCCTTGAGTGCATGCTTCCCCACCGCGGGTGACGTGAACCACGGGCGACTGTCGTTGATGCCATCCAACGCGGCCCGGCGCAGACGCGGATCCGGATCGCGCAGCAGTTGCTCCAGCTCGCCAAGCCGTCTGTTCATGCACAGAGCTTTGGCTGCACCGGCCCGAACGGTATAGCGAGCATGGCGAACATTCTTGAGCATCACATTGAGTGGAAGTGCCTTCACGTCCTGCGGACCATAGCGGAGCCTGATGGGCAGTTGTCTGAAAGGAATGTGAGCCTCTTCCTCATCGCCGAACTTGTAGTAATCCTTGTTGTGCCTGGCAGACAGAAACGCCCGATCTGCCTCATTGCCCCAGAGGTGCTCGGGCAGTGTGAAGTCTTTGGCGTACTTCGAGCGCGGCGCACCAGTGATGTGCAGGGCCTTTAGCGGCGCGGTATAGGCCAACGCCAGCGAGATACCCGCATCGGTGGCTTTCAGAGAAGCGTGGCCTCCCGGAAAAGAGAAAGCCCCCGAGGCCTGCCGGCTAAGATCATAGCGCCAGCGGAAACGCTGCATGGTCATGTGGTACGTGCCAGGGTCGTATTCGAGCATGAAATGTCCGGCCAGGCTGTGCCAGTAGACTTCCCAGTTGTAGGCTCTGGATGGCCAACTCGTGAGGGCCGACATGGAGAGATATTCCTTTGCCTGCCTGTAGATTGAGACGTCGCCCTTGGCGCCGCTAGCAACGTGCATCACCGCCGCAGTCCCGCCGTCTCTGCCCGCGGATCGAAAGATATGCCAATTGCGTTGATCGGAAAGAGGGATGGCGCCATGGCCGACAAAACGGTACCAGTGTCTGAGCGCGCCCAGAAGTGTCCTGTCATCCACATTGACGCCGCACACTTTGCCCAACAACAGAGTCAGTAACATCTGGTTGCCGGCACTGTGCTGCATACCGCCACCGGCCTCATAGGCGGGATTCACTCCATGCCCCCAATGCCCCCAGCCGAGCCCATAGTGCTGCCGGTCCCGCGCATCATCACAGTAGTGCTGCAGTATTGGCAGGACTGACGTGTCGCCCGTGCGCAGGTAGTACTCGGCACACGCAACGCCGTTGTACCCGTTGTCCCAGGTCATGTCGCCGATGCCTCTCACGCTGCCATCCGGCGCCAGGAATTGGGAGAAATACTCTTTCACACGCAGGACGTACTGGTCATTGCCGGTCGACAGCAGGAACAGGCACGCAAGGGCATTTAAGAAACCGTGCTTCTTCAATCGATCCTTGCGGGAATAGAACTCGGCAGCCTGCTTGATGATCCTGTTCGACTTGGCGCAGTTTAACGGGAAGGTTTTGCTGTAGGCGCCCATCACCGGGATGTTGATGGTGACCTGTTCAAGTTTTCCCTCTTTGCCCGGTCGAACGTCGAACTTCAAGACGCCATCGGTCGCTTCGGCCCGGGTCAGTGCATTGCCCAGTATTGGAAGAGGATTCCTGCCCTTCAGCGCCACCCCGTTCACTCCGATGATGATGTCGCCTTTGGTGAACTTGCCATGGGCCGGTGTGTTCGGCGCAGTTTCTTCAACGGTAACCTTTACACCTCTATAAATCCGCGCCTCGATTCCGGTAACCCCAATCTGACCCAGCGCGACCTCCCCCCGGGGATTGGGACGCATCCCATAAATCTGCGGCTCCGTATAGTAATCCGATGGAGATTGGGCAGTTGCAGGGACCATCGCCATGAAGAGCGGCAGAAGACAACACACGAATGACGAGAGAGTTCTTTGGATACGATGATTAATTCGATTTACGTTCATGTTTGGTTGCATTGGGCTACACAACGCCGCCCTGGAGGGCAGCGCTACGATTGGTATGAGACATTGACATATCAGCTGATTTTCACTTTCACTCGCTGCACAGACCTCAACTCTTCTCCTGCCTCGTAACGACAGGCACATAGCCTACCTCCAGACCATCGGGAGGCGTGACGACCAGCGCAGGATCAATTTCAGCAAGTGTGCCGACCGAAGGTGGAGCCAGATACTCTCGATCCTTGGTCCAGTGTTGATGGATTTTTTCTACTTTTTTCTGCATGTCTTCGCGCTCCGCGTCACTCATATCTGCATTTAGCAGTGCGGGCTGATCGGCAAAGCGATACCAGTAGTAGATCACTTCACTGCCGTCGCCCGGGTAGGCCGTGAAGGGGCCAGCAACCGGTCCCGGTTTCTTCCAGCAACTCTCGGCATCTTGGGGTGTCACGTAGGGCTGCGGTTCGGGCTCGTCCGGGCGACCGAAGTTTACCTTGTCTAGCCCCAGCTCCGGAGGCACGCCCTCAGCGGTTACGGCAACCCAGCTCCGCTTACCATCCGAATCCTCAACCAGTTGGTAGTACTCGGGCAGCATCATGAGCGCGCCATCGCTGCTGTCGGCACGTCTGACGAGATCGCTTTCCGGTGACATCCGCAATGTAGTCGCGTCCGGCAATGCCAATCGGACAGACTGATCGGAGGCGAGCTGCACGCGTTCCTCTCTGGGCACATCGGGCTCGAATACAGCCCACTGGACTCCGCCTTTGCCGGTGAACTCGTGCACGAACGCGCCCTCCTGATCGATAACGCTGTCCGCTGCGTCTCCCCCATCCATCCATGCCTTTGCACGATCCCAGAGCGCCTTCCGGTTGTAGGATGTGACCTGGTGCAAAACAGCGGATTCATCATCCTGTCCGGCTGGGAACAACGTCGGCGCCATGCGAGCGTAGGTTCTTCCACGTCCGTCGGTAGCCTGAGCCCAGGGGATATACTGCGTCTCCATTGAATGGGTTCGATTCTGTTCTGACGGACGACTGTCGAGGAATAGCCCGCCCACTCGCGGTTCATCCACGGATGGCCCGGAAAAGAAGTACGGCAGAACAAAGGTCGCCGGCCCTTTGAAACTGAGGCTGTTCAGGAAGAGAGTCCAGCACTGATCACCCGTGGGGACTGGCGCGCCTGCCGTGGTCTCTTTGGCGTTTGTAAGCGGGAGTGGCAGATATCCATATCCGAGAAGCTCGCCACAGGTGCCCTGTTTCATGTTCACACCGTCCGGCGGCCACAATAGACAGGGGCTGAGCTGAGCGATTCCGTAATGCCCCTTGGGGGCGTCCCAATCGCGGCCTTTACCGGCCCCAGGGCCATTGGCCCAGGCGCAGAATCCCAGGGCCACCGCGCCCATGATGAACTTAGGCGTCTCTGTGGGAAACCGCGTATCACGCCACCAGCCGAGGCCGCCTTCAATGGTGGAATAGAACCAGACTCCCTCCAGTTCGGGATCGTCGCTCTGCGAATACATCCAGTTGCCAAACAGACCTGACTGAAACTTGTGTCCGGGATATTCCTGCAACAGCGGCCACGCTGCGGAGTAGATCGAGAACCCGGCGCCATAGGTCTCGTCACCTTCTTCCAGACCGACCCTTGTATATCCGCCAACATGATTCTCTCTCACGATGCTACCGGTGTTTGGTGTATTACTCAGCTTTAGTCCTCCTTTTCGTTCGCCTGCAGGTGTTCTCTGATACTCTCCAACTCGACCTCTTGCCTGGTTGCCCTGAGCGCATCAATGGTTTCTCGAATCACGGCAATGACATCTGCGGGAGGGCGCCGTTCAGATTCCAGTTTCTTCAGGTATTCTTCGAGCTTCGGTATGGCCCTTTTGGCGTGCACGCCATACTGCTTTAGCATCGGTACGATCTTCTTTGTCCGGTCGCGATTTCCGTGCCCTTTCTGAACCTTCAGATATTCCAGCAGCAGATCGATTCCCTCTTCGATGTTGTTGTCAGCCAAGAGCCCGGCAATTGCCAGGCGGATTCCAGAGGCCGACATAATTCCGCTGGGGGCAACTTCCCTGAGCGCATAGGCAAGATCGGGCCAGAGCTTGTCGAGCTGCGCCTGCGTGAGTTTTCCAACGGGCCTGGCCAGCATCGACCGCTCGGCACCTCCCTGACAGTAGAGCAACTTCTTCAGGGCCGGTATCAGAAGTTTGTCGTCAACTCCATCTATTGAATCAGCCAGAAGCCCTTTGTCTGGCCTATAGGGTGAGGCTTGAAACAGCGCTGTGCACAGCACACGTGCCATGGTGCCACGTTTGTCTTTGGGAAAATCCTGAGCTGCCATTTTCAGTAATGGAACTGCCGCACGCTGGTCGCCGATAAAGCCCAAAGCCAGGATGGCGTGTATCTGCAAGAGCTGATCATCCGCCGCAATGAGCGGGAGCAGCGCTTCAGTCACTCTGTCCTGTTTCGTCTTTATCTTGCGCAGAGCGGTGCACGCACCGTAGCGAGCATAGCGATTTTTGCTGCTCAGTAGTTGCAGTATTCTGTCAATGGATACACCGTCTTTCTTCGACAGGGACTGTGCCGCGAAATTGCGCACGACCGGTGACCAGCTTCCCAGGAGTTTCAGCAACTGCTCCTCACTATGGTCATCATACTTTTCCGATACCTTGATCAGACTGCCGGGCACACGTCCGGCCTCGATGACTTCAGCGACCTCGTCCGACGGAATCGCAGCCGTCATGAGTTCCTTCCCGGTGATGTGCAATACTTTCCGAGGCAGGCAATACATCAGGATGCGTCCGCCGGTGGTATCCCAGTGTGGGTATTGGTGTTCGGCAGTGTTCCGTTGCATGCCTTTCCTGGGGCCGTCGGCATGGAGTTTGGTGCCGAATCCGGGCTTGCCCTGGTAGACAAAGCCGCCGTCCCAGCGCCGTTCCAGATCGAACAGCCAAGTCAACTCATGGAGGAAGGCGCTGCAACCTTCCTGTCCAGCCCGGGCCGCGCCGAGCGCAGCCCATACAAAGGCGAACCAGTTGCCGGTATGCCCCAGCTCGCGAACAGCATGTGACGCCACGGTCATCCTGCTGAAGTACTCTGTGCCGTACTCATCACCAAAGAGTGCGAAGCCAACCGCAGCGGCGGAGTTCAAACCATTGTTGTCGTGGTGACTGGAGCCAAAGTTCAGATGGTCGCCATAGCCAATGGTCTGCACGTCGACGAAAGTCGACAGGTAATTATGTCCACGATGAATCGCCTGCTCGATCTCCTGGTCGGTGACGCCACAGCGTTTTGCCAGCAGCAGAGAAATCCAGCAGACATTGCCGGCCTGGTTCACCGCCCCGTAACCACCGAGCGCTCCGTGCAAACGCCCTCGGTTCATCGGCTGATCCGGCCACGCCATGCCATGCCCCCAACTGCCGACGCCGGACTGACCCTCAGCAATGGCATTGCTGTATTTGGTAATCGTTGGGAGCACCTTTTCGTCTCTTGTCAGGAGATAGTATTCGCTCAGGAGCACATTCGTGTAACCCCAACCCCATGAGGCATACCCCCAGACCGGAAGCCCCTTGCCTTCGGCCTCGTGCTTCTCAACCCGACTGATGATTTGGTGAATGTGGTCTTTGACGAACGGCAGATACTGCTTGTTACCTGTGGCCATCAAGGCCAACGTGCGCACGATCGCCGGCCCTCCCATTAAGCCCTGGCTTTGGATGCCATTCTTCAGGAGGTAACCGCAGGCTCGGTCGAGGATCTTCTGACTCTTCTCGCAATCCCATGGAGTCGTCTTGCTGTAAGACCCCATCACATCGGTCTGAATGGTGACCTTCTCGGTCTTGCCGTTACGCCAGCGCAGAAGCCTGAGCTGCCCTTTGCCCTCTCGGGTTTCGGCGTGCGTCAGAGCCTGGCCGAGAGCTTTGCGCGCGTCGAATTGAAAGTTGCCTTCACCTACACCAAGGATGACATCACCAATCTGCAGAACACCTTCAGCCGGTGAGCCCTTGTGCACTTGGGTGATATAAATCTGCCGCGCATGGTAAGTGTCTTTGAACTTTGCGTGCATCCAGCCTCGGGCACCCGTCGCCCCCAGATTCCAGTCAACCCCGGCCGACAGATCGGGCTGACACCCCTTAGTGAAGTCAAGCTCCTTGGGCTGCGGAGTGAG
>JASLXP010000901.1 GCA_030740295.1 Planctomycetota bacterium | reverse complement strand
GGTGAGATCAAGAAGCTCGGAATCAAACCGCCGTCGCGGAACACGGTGAAGAAGATCATGAAGGCCAACGGGCATGATCCAGGTCCTGGCACAGGGAAAGGAAGTTGGGCTGAGTTCCTGGAAACACATGCGGAAACACTGTATCAGTGCGATTTCTTCTCGAAGCGGATCTGGACGCCGACCGGTTTACGTCAGTACTTCGTCCTCGCATTCATTCACGTCGGCAGCCGCACGGTCTTCGTCACGAAGTGCTCCCGCAAGCCGGATTCTGCTTGGATGAAAGAGCAGGCGGAGGCGTTCGTTGAGCACATGGACACATCCGGCCACAAGTGCGAGAAGTTGATTCACGACATGGACAACATGTTCATCAAAGATTTTGACAGCATCATCGAAAACACCGGCGCGGAAGTGAAAAAAGTGGGTCCGCGAGCAGCCAACATGAACGCTTTCGTGGAAAGGTGGATTCAAAGTATCCAGCAGGAAGCCTTGGACCACTTCATCGTGTTCGGGGAAGACCACTTCAACTACCTGGTCTCCGAATACGTCGACTATTATCAGACCGTCCGCCCACATCAATCGTTGGACAACAAACCGCTGACCGGCGATTGGCCGGAACCGGAAAGTGGCGAACCTCCGGACGGCGAGATTATCTGTCACACACGCCTCGGCGGGTTGCTGAAGCATTACGAACGAAAAGCAGCCTAACGACCACGTCGTCTTGTTTCGACAACGGCGCTACCGGTGTGCGCCTCGGAGCTGATTTCCTGTCGATCGTTTCGATTTGTCGTCGTCAGTCTTTCGGATTTCATACGACATCGGCTTTATCAGAGATGCATTCGGCGGACAAATCGCTGTGACATCCGCATTGCGCAGGGAGGGGTGCAGAGAAGAACCGGAATGAAGTGAACAGTTAGCTTCACTCAATCGAGGCGTTCCAGCATTTTCTTCATGGCGCCCACCAGGATTTCTTCAGCCTGGGGTGAGGTCTTAGGACGGCCGGGAGCCATCTCGTAGCCGCCCTGGCTGTAGGCGATCTCCGTGCCGATGTAACCGGCGGAGTAGTCACCGTAGGCGGCCATGGCCACAAACAGATCCGGGCGAAGCTTTTGCGCGTAGAGCTGATACTCCACGAAAAGCTCGCCGGGCATGTGCAGAACGCGGGCGTGCCCCACCTTGAGGCAACTGAGTTCGATGGGATCCTTGCGTTCGCAGCGTTGGAGCCAGTCGAGCTTTATGGCCGCGACCATTCGGGAGTACTTTCTGGCCTTGTCGTCGGCGAGGGTCGCTTTCAGTTTGTCGACGGACAGATGTTCGGAAGGAGGCAGCAGGACGGGCTCAACAGTCCAATCCATGTCGTTGGCGGCGAATGGATGTTTGGCCGTGCTAATCAGGGCCCTGGTCATGCCCGCCACAACCCGATCGGTCAGGATCTTGCGGTTCTTCTTGCTGCCATCATTCCACTTGCCTGCAGCAATGTTGCCGCCGGCTCCATTGAAGTGGATGTGCGGTATGCCGGTTGTCGTCTGCCGGGCGTTGCGGGCCAGACCGGGGAAATCGGGCGTAGGCAGGCCTGTACGGTAATAGCTTTGTGGGTGTGTGGCATACCAGGTGATGGCCGCCAGACACTGGTCCCCCTTCCAGAAGCTGAGCATCTTGAGCTCAGGATCGATCGTGCCCGCGGTGAAGGCCCGGATCT
>JASLXP010000900.1 GCA_030740295.1 Planctomycetota bacterium | reverse complement strand
AGCTCAAAAGAACTGTTCGGAAGAAGATTCTGTTCTTGCCTCGGGGACACGGACAACTTCAGATCATCGAGCCAAAACTTACCCATCCCATCCCGGCTGGTGTAACGAACGGTGATGCTCAACGCTTTGCCCTTGAACTGTCCCTTTCGCTTTTGCGCGGCTGCCATCAGATCGCTGGCGGAGATCGGAATTCGAAACTCCTGCCAGCCTGCGGTGTCATTTACCAGATCATGTTTTCCAGTGAACAACCGTCCCACAGAAAGGGAGACTTGCGCGGTTGCCTTTTCAGGAATTCCAGAGGAACGAAACCAACCCGAAAGTGTCATGTCCTGGAACAGTCCTTCACGCACAGCCAGCTCAGAAGTGTGATCCTTGAGCTTCCTGCCAGGCGATTTGTCCCGGTACAGATCCGTCAGGCTGTTCCATGTGATGGTCTGTCTGAGAAGGACCTTTGTGCCCTGAATCCGGAGCGACCGCTCTCCCGAACGAAGTATCTCCGAGTCAAAGTTCACTTCCGGGCGAGGCCATTCCGACTGGCGGGCCATTCCATAAATGGAAGGAGAGTTCACTCCGAGCCATTCCCAGCCGTCTGGAAAACGATCCTGCATGTTGAACCACTGGTCATTGCACCCACCGCCACACGAAGACGCGGGCTCACCGCGAAATGTCATCTCGTCCTCTTCGAAACCACCATTGCGAAGAATCTGCAGAGCTGGCTCTCCCTTCAGTTGCGTTGTAATCGCGAGCGTCAGGAGGCTGAAAAATAGAATCTTCAGTTTGGCCGTGTTTCGAAGCATCAAGATAGTCAATCAGTCTTCTTCTTCCTCGTAGCCTTGTACCTGTTCTCAATATTCAGAACCTCTCCCTTCAGCACGTGGGTCAGGTTGCCCTCGAGCGTGAGGCCGTTTTTGGTCTTTGCCGTGCATTTTCGGGTCCAGATGATGTCTGCACCGTTACGCAGGATGCAGAATCCTTCGGGGCTGAATTCGCGTGTGTAACTTTTCAGGTATTCCCATGTACCCACGATTGGGTGTCCTTTGAGTGAGACCGCGGGGCCGGCCGGTTTCTTCCCCGGCTGAATGACGGGGATTGGAATCTCTAATCCTTCCGGCAGTTTGGTCTCCAGTGGTGGAAGCTTCTTAAGGCGAAGATTCCGGTACTCGATGGGCGCCCCTTCTGACTCGAGGCAGAGGAAGCCCATCGCCGGACTGATCTGGTCCCCGCCAGAGACCTCCACGCCGTTGACTGAGAGACGAACTTCACCGTCCACAGCCCGGACGTAATAGTGATTCCATTCATAGATGCCTTTGGTCGTTTCCTTGCTTGGAAAGCTTCGTCTCTTGTTGGGGGCAACCGGCGGGAAAGGCCTCATCTTTATCGGGCCCACAGGGAAGACATCGCCATGGCTTGTGAACCAGTCGCCGGGCTTCTTGTGTCGTTTTTCGTAGACCTCTTTGTAGCCGAGATCAAGAACCTGGACTTCGATGCCTTGCGGGAGACGCCCCTTGCCCATCGCCAGGTTTCGCACAGACTGCGGGGTGGCCCAGACGAAGACTCCTGAATTGCCGCCCTTTTTCTTGTGCATCCATTCACAGACTAATTCAAAGTTCGTCAGCGGCTCGTGATACCGGATCACGCCGGTTGGTTTGCCCGTGCAGTAGGCGTGGCCGTCCTTCCATCGCCAGGTGGTCGTGCTGCAATTCACATTCACGAAATCTTTTCCGGTGAGCTCAACCCAACCTGCCCCTGTGCCGCTGACCGGCTCTGGTTGATTACCCGCAGCGACCTGATTGTCATCGCCGTTCAGAGTTTTCAGATACTCCGCGATGTCGCGAACATTCTGATCCGTCAATCCCATGTCTGAAGCGGAAGGCATCCAGGACTCTTTCAGGTAAGTCACCCGGGCCCCGGATCGGCGGAAGAGGATCTTCTTCATGATCCCACCCAGCACTTTCATCTTCAGCGAACCGGCATGCCAGCTATAGTTGGTCAGCAGCCCATCGGCCACATGCTCCCCGGCCGTGACGCGAACGGGCTTGTCATAACCCCGCGCCAGATGTGCGTCGGGGTGGACGATTTCGTTGGCGATCTGCTCGATGGTGCGCGGCGCTCCCCAGTGGGTCAGTTCAGGGCCGAAGCTGACGCCGTTTCCGGCAATCTTGTGGCAAGCGGCACAGTTCGTTGCAAGCGCCCTTCCTTTCTCCGCGTCCCCTTTCAGCGCGGCGATCTCTGCTGGCGTCGAGACCTCAGACTTCGTCCCCCAATCGGTGGGAATGGGATAGCTGGCGTTGAGGAATTCGCCCTCCAACCCATTGAGATCTTTTGTAGTAATCTCCTGGATGGTCATCTGGTAATCCTCACCGGAAAACGCCGGCAACTTGCCAAGATTTGCCAGCCGCACTTTTCGGTCTTCACGATCCGCATCATTCCGGAAACTTGCGAAGGACATGGCCAGATGACGAAACTCTCCGATGCCCGGCGACTGTGCGCTAATGCACATATCCAACGCTTCGATGGCCTTGGGCGTGTGAAGCCGCCAGGCAAGGTTCTTCGGTATTTCAGTCCAGGATTTCGGGTCACCAAAACTGTCGGCGACGAAGTCTACGTATGCCGCTTTTTCTTTTCCTTTGACCGCAGTACCCAGCGCTTCGAGATAGTATCGATTCTTGCCGTCGTAACCGGCAAAGAGTGGCTTCAGAATATCTTTGCAGTCGTCATAGGAGACATCCCGCAGCGACACCGCGACCTCTCGTCGCACGGCCGGTGACTTTGATGCTGAAAGTCTTCGCGCCCAGCCCAGCATCCCGTCCGAATGTGCATGACGAAGCGCCCTGTACGCGCAGATCTGAAGCTGCGGATTTTTGTTGTCGAGGAAGGGCTCGGCCTGCTGCTGGCCGCCTTCGCCGAGCTGAGCCAGAATCCAGATCGACCTCGCTGTCTGGTACACATTGCCCTTGCTTTTCTTCAGGCGGGCCGAGACAGCACTCACAGCAGACCCTCCTTGTGCAACGAGCAAAGCCGCGGCATGCGAACGCACATTCACGGCAGGACTGCCAATCGCAGAGAGCAGACCCGGTACGGTCTCGAAATCAATTGAGGGTTTCTTAGGTAATTCGTCTTTCCGCGTGATGCGGTAAATCGTACCGCTCACCTGGTTGGTACGGCGGCTGGTATTGTTGTAGAAGTCGCTCAGGAACAGTGAGCCATCCGTCCCAAGCACGACATCTGTCGGCAGGAAGTGCTGCCCTTTCTGCCCTGCCTTCAACTTGATGAACGGCTGATGCTCGCCCATTTCGATCTGCGCTTCGACCAGTGTGGGCGTGTAGGACATGACTTCTTTACGCACCATGCAGCAGACGAGGTAGGTGCCGTTTAGCCCAGTTGTGTCGTCCTCAATGAATACGTTCCCGGTAGGCGAACCCGCGCCGTAGACCGTGCCTGGAGGAAAAGCGCCCGGGTAATTCTCGCGCCAGTGTGAACGTGAGTAGCGCCTCCCTTTGGACCAGCCGGCAGGCTCTTCCCAGGTCTTGGCGACCTCTTCCCAGGACCGGCTACCGTCCCTCAAATCCGAGTAGCCCATGTTTGCGTACTCCATGACCCAGCTCGAGCGGCAATGCGCAGGGTCATCGTTATCACTCTGCAGAATGTCCCCGAACGAAGTCACAAACATGTCGTGAGGGTTGCGCATGTTGTGGCTCGTGGCAGCCAGCCCCGTGCCATCGGGATTGATGCGCATCGCGACACCGCCGACGTAAACGTGTCCATCGGAGCTCGGCTTTCCGATCACCCCGTTATTGCCGTAGTAGCAACCAGCGAGGAAGTGGCGTCCGTCTTTAGTCTTGATATCCGCGCCGCAGTTGCCAAAGGAGAAATGCCACTGGCCACTTGGTGCGCCTACCACGGCATGAAGCGAGTGATCGTGTCTGGTGTTCTGAAATCCGGTCAGGAAGACCTCGCGCTTATCAATCTTCGCATCGAAAACCGCATTCCGATCCACATCGGTGTAAACAATGATCGAAGGCGTAGCCGAAAGGACGATCCGATTATCAAAGACCGCAATCCCAAGCGGCGCATGGCGGACCTTTTCAGTTACGAACACATGAGAGCTGTCGGCCTTACCATCCTGATCCGAATCTTCAACGACTATGATCGACTGCCCGGCAGCGATGCGGGAGCCGCGGTTATAGTCAATGCCCTCGGTCACCCAGAGCCGCCCCCTGGCATCGCAGTCCATCGCCACAGGCGAGTAAATCAGAGGCGACTGAGCCCAGACCTCAATCTTCAGATCCTTCTTGGATAACTCGAAGGCATCGACCGGCACGCCTTCGACCGGGCGATCTTCTTTTGCGAACGATTCACGATCTGGAGCAGCGTGGAGAGAGCACGCTGTAAGGTAAATTGCGACCAGGATAGAACGGTGTGTGAAGTGCCGTGGATTTGGCATTTAAACCAGTGTAATTGGGACAGGACAAGAGATATGTCACGACACTATAAGCGATCGCTCAGGCTTCACTTTCGTTCCTGACTTTTCTGCCTCAGTTTTCGCTACAGAAACCAGTCAATCCTCTAGCTTGATCTTCATTCCTTCCTTATCCGTCGCGGTGAAACTCAGGACATCCACCTCATCCTCAAACTTCACCATCCCTACCTTGCTTGGAATAACCGCGAACCGGGCAATATGGTAGTGTGGCTGAGGGAGAGCGAGTAATGGAACCACAGCGTCGGCGAGAGCCATCTTCTGGTGCCCACAGGTCTGGAGACCTGTGCTACGGGGGGAGATGACCGTGTAACAGAACTTGTAGCCGAACTCGCCAGAGTTCGGGGCGACGCCACAGAGGAAGCCCGAGGTCTGGCGAACCCGGCTACCTCAGAAGTACACGGACGACTTGTTTCATGGCTCTGTTACAGGCTCTAAACTCACAGGAACGGTTACTGGTGTTTACCGTGCTTGATTGAGTCGGGAGGGGTCATTAATCGGAATCAGATTCCATTGTTAAGACTACACCTCCTGATTCGTTGAACACAGATAGGAAGCGCATAACCTGACTCAGGCGAGCTCGGCCCGCAAAGCAAGTCTTGATCTGTCCTACAACATGAGCCGCTTCCGAAACTGCAGAAAACCAATGCGAAAGCTGTATATTGTCGACTCTGAAGACAGTTACGGTTACGTTATCTACGTTCTTCAGAAGGTCTAACAATCACATGCACAACTGGGAACAGGAGAATTGAGATGAAAGAGGCAGATCTGAGCAACAAATCACGTCGAGCCTTCCTGCAGGGAATCGGGAGCGCGGGGATAGGCATGGGGGTTTTGGGAACGATTGGACTGGCCGAACCCGCTAATCCGCCAAGGGATGGTAAGGGCAAGATCATCCCCGGATTCGAAAAGACAGGACAAACTTCCGCCGGCAAGGGCTGGCAGCCGTTTTCCGATCGAAAGATTCGCGTTGGCATTGCCGGATACGGCCTTTGCAGATTCGGAGCTGCGTTCGGATTTCAGAAACACCCAAACGTCGAAGTGGTCGCAGTTACCGATCTGATCCCGGCCAGGCGCGCCGGGCTGGCGCGAGCCTGCGGGTGCAAAAAGACCTACCCGTCGTGCGAGGAAATGATCAAAGACGACAAGATAGAAGCTGTATTTATTGCTACGGATGCACCGAGTCACGCGCGGTTGGCGATTGCGGCGCTTGAGCACGGGAAAAATGTCGCCTCCGCGGTGCCGGCGGTCTTCGGTTCGATTGAGGAGGCGGACCAGCTATTCGAGGCCGTTAAAAAGAGCGGTCTGAAGTACATGATGTTCGAAACATCATGCTATCACGCTAATCTCTATTCTTGGCGTCAGCGTTATTTGGCCGGTCACATGGGTAAGATCATTTACTCCGAAGGTGAGTATTTCCACTATTTCGGCACACCGTTGGGCGGATACAACCCGAAGACGAAGAAGGTGGATTCCAATGGATGGCGCAAGGGACTGCCGCCGCAATGGTATCCCACTCACTCAAACGCCTACTATGTTGGCGTCACCGGAGGAAGTTTCACAAAAGTGTCGTGCCTGGGTATGCGCAGCATCGTGCCACACCTGCGTCCTGAGAACAACGACTATAAAAACCCTTTTGGTTCAGAGATCGCTTTGTTCCAAACCAGCGAGGGCGGCATGTCGCGTATGGCGGTCACCTGGGATATCAGAG
>JASLXP010000899.1 GCA_030740295.1 Planctomycetota bacterium | reverse complement strand
AGTGTGGCGCCTCCCTGGGCAAGCTTCCTGGCAATCGCGGAGCCCAACGTCCCACTGGCGCCGGTTACGAGCGCGGTCTTTCCTTTCAAGTTCATCTGTCACTCCGTTTCGTCAGCGGTATGCGGTCTGGTAATCAACTATGGTAAAGGACGGTCGAATCGGGTTTCCCACATGGCGTTCCTATGCCTCTACTCTACCTCTTCTACTTCCCGCTCGATCTCGCTCTTTTTCGGAGCTCGCATTCTGCGGTCCTTTCCTTCCTTGATTGCCTCGACCTGTTCTTTGAAGGATTTTGCGCAGTTGCTGAGTGAGACGTTTTCAGGAACGAAGAAATCGGCCTGGTAGTGTTCTTCGAAGGCCAGTTGGACTTCTCTGGGATCCAACTTCTCAGCGACCATGAGTTCCGTGAGCTTGAAGAGCTCTGCTTCAGTGACGATTTTGCCATAGGCCATGGCCGCGTATTCCCGGGTCACGAGATGCTTGTTCGTCATTGTCTTGAAGAGAATCGGCATGGCGCGGCGGTCGCCGATCTCGCCCAGGGCTTCGGCTGCGCGGGCCCGGCTGCGCCCAATTTTGTATTTGTCGATGTGTGCGATGAGTACATCCAACGAGCGCGGGTCACGCAGCCTTACCAGTGCCTGAGCGGCCGCGACTCGGATGCGGTCTCGTTTGTGGTCGAGGTGTTGGATGATTCTTTCGCTGCCTCGCTTGTCCTCCATGAACCCAATTGAGGTGATCACGGTCCAGAGAACATTTTCATGTTTTTCATCCAGGGCCTTAACGAGGTGCGGCACGGTCAGCGGGTCATCGATCTGACCCAGTAGATAGGCCGAAGACCTGCGCCCGACGAAGTGCTCATGATGCAGAAGGCTGTCGACCAGAAAATCGACCACCGGATTGCCGGACCTGAGCAGTTGACTTCTTGCCCTGTTGGCCGCGCCGTGGGAGCCTGTGGCCATCTTGTCCGACAGCGCGAGGAAACGTCTGCCCTCTTCCGTCTTCTCCCACGGTTCTCTCCAGGCATCCGATGCTACCTTGGGCGCTTCATCAGTCACCGTCTTCGACAACTGTTCGATGGTTTCCGCCACACCTTCCTGGGGGAAGAAGCGTTTTCGCTGGTCTCTCTTCTGAAAAGCCCTGATGGCAGGGATCGTGTCCGTATCTCCATATTTCCGAAGCAGGCGCACGGCTTCTGCCTTCAGAAGCATCAACGGAGGGACACGGGACGAACTGCCGGTGAGCTTGACGGGGTCTTCTCTGGCGAGCAATTGGGTGAGAAGCTTTTCCACATCACGTTTGCTGTCGCCAGTCACCTCGGCTTCATCCAGGGCATCCAGGGCGTCCAGCGTGTCGTCCAGATTGATGGATGCCTTAGGGTCGATGGCCTTTCTGATCTGCTTCAGGTGAAGTTCCAATTCCTGGGCCAGGCCGGGGCTTTGCAGGAACGCCCAAAAGGTAGAGAGAGCTAGCCACGGAAGGAAAGCTGGTGTGCTGAAGAATTTCATATTCGCTTCAATCGATGTTGAATTCTTTCAGGGTTTCGTCCAGAGAATCGTCTGCCGACTTTGGCAGGTCTTTCTTGATGTCGTTGGCTTCCTCGATGATGTCAGGCTTTTTTGAGATCGTGAGGGCCTGCTCCAAATGCTGGTGCGCCTGGTCGAACTTGGAATTGAGGCCTGCGAGCCGGGCGGACCGCAGGTGGAGCCTGGCGACGTTCAGCCGACCGGCCAGTTGTTTATCGGCCTTGCACTTTTCCAGAAGGAAATCGAGGTCTTGCCTGGCCAGCTTTATCCGGGCAGATCGAAGCACCCACTTCTGCTTTTCCGTGATATCGGAGCCGTCGGTGAGCTGGTGAGGAATGTTCTCCACGTCGGTAATGCGGACGAGACGGACGGCGACGTTATCCGGATCCGTTTTGAAAGCGCTGTCGATCATCCCGGCGCCGATGCCGAAGTTAAGCGGGCCGCGCCAGCGAACGAGCAATCCTCTCCCGCTCAGACAACAGTCCCTTCCCCTGACAATGGTAAGGCTTCCGATGTAGGCACCAGGGACTGGCCCGAAACGGGTCATGAACTGTGCCCGCTTCAGATACTTCATGGACTTCTTGTGGAGGTCATCCATTTTCTTCCGATTCGACCGCACTCGGTATCCCTCCCCGTCCCCCATCTTTCGGAGTTCGTCGTGATACCGAATGCCGAGCGACAAAGCGACATCAACATCCCTGGGGTTCGCGTCGTACGCTGTGTGCAGCTCTGCGATGGACATCTGGGAAGGTTCTTTTGCAGAGCAGAGCCCCAAAGTAAGAAGGAGGAGAGCCATGGTCGATGGCATAGTTGGTGGATTCCAGGACATGATCAACGTGACGGATGGAAGAATGGAAGAATGGAAGAATGGAAGAATGTGGAATCAGTGGTTCTCACACCATGTGAAATTTCTTTCTCAGAATCCATTCGGTCGTGATCAGGGCAAAAAACAGAATCAGAAAATAGGGATGGCTCCAGACTTCTTTCGAAACGCGCCGGAGCTCGATCTGCTGTCCGGAAGAGATGGCTTCCGGCAGTTTCTCGATATCCCGAAGGGCGAAATAGGCTCCGCCCGTGCGCGTTGCGACCGAACGCAGGAGCGCCTCGTTCATTTCCGTTTGATCGAGCTCGGCCAGAGTGCTTCCAACGGTGAAGCGGCTGGTCGCCGTGCCGATGAGGAACTCGTCCTGGCGTGCGATCAGTTCTATTTCGTACTGGCCGCTTTCTCGGGCGAGGTATGACCCGCTGTAGCGCCCTAATTCATCCTGGCTTTCGAGGGTGACCGGCACTTGTTCGTTCCCCGGAGTGCTGAGATTGGCGACCATGTCCGCAGTGCCGGTGAGCTTGCCGCGCTGGTCTGTCAGGAGCGCTTCCATTCTGACCTCATCGCCGGCGTTGTAATCATCCTTGTCCAACCAGAAACGAAGCCTTTCCCCTTCCTTTATTCTTATCTGTTCGCGGTTAGCTACCCATCGCAGGGCCTGGCCCCAGAACCTCTCGTACGCCGAGGCGCCCGCCTTATTGCCCCGCCAGGGCCAGATGTAGCGGCCGGCAATGACGATGCTCCGGCCTTTGCCATAGGGCTGCACGATGGCAAACGCGGTGGGCGAGGGAGCGACCTGCGCCACTGCCAGGACCGTCGCACCGGGCTTGGCGGCGAGGCCGGTATTCAGGCCGTTGGATTTCGGCAGGGACGACCAGAATTCAAGATTCTTCTGCAGGTCACTCAGAAAAGAAAAGATGGGATGATTCGCACCTTCGGACGTCAGCGAGATGCTGTAAACGGAATCTTTGTAAGTGCCTGCGGCGGGCTGAATATCTACTGGGAGCGCCCTGTCCAGGGGCGACTTCTGCTTCGAGATAAAGACGTTCTGCCCGCCGACGACGACCACGCCCGTGCCTTGCTCCTCGACTTGCTTTCGGAGCGTTTCAATCAGACCGGCCTCAAGGAAACCGTCCTCGACATTTGCCAGGATGACGACGTGGTAATTCTTCAGATCCAGTGCCTGATCCTCAGGCCACTTTCCCTGACGGTAGACTCTCTCTGGACTGAACCTGACCATTCCCGTGAAGCTGAATGCCGGATCTTCGCGCAGCACCTGTTT
>JASLXP010000898.1 GCA_030740295.1 Planctomycetota bacterium | reverse complement strand
GATAGCCGATCTAGAATGAACTTGAGCCAGACGGTAAGGGCAACCGTGCCCATGATCGTGGCGAACTTGCTAACAGTTGCGAGATTAAAAGGCCATATGGGCATCGATTGCGCTGTTGCATAGAGCTTATTTAGCTTATCGGCTTCGTCGAAATCGGCCCATGAGGTTTGAGCTGACTTGTCCTTCATCGTTTCCATGAAGCGATCGTAACTGACGGTGAACTCCTCAGAGAGCGATCTGAGAGTTTCTCCCTTCACTTTGCGCATTGCCCGGTGGGCGCCGCTTAACGGATAGAAGAAGATGATTGCTAGCAACACCATGTACCCCGTGACTCCGACCATGAGAATAGAGTTGACACTAATAAAGAGGACGTATGCCACAACCATTATGAAAGGCAAAGAAGCAAGAGACATCAGTCGGAGACTGTATGCCCCATACATTCCAAGCCCACCCGCTTTGTCAGGATTCAACGGGCGTATTTTTAGGTATTGTGATAAATCGATGCAACTACTCCTCATGATATGTAGGATTGAAACAAGCTTGAATAGAAAGTACGGAATCGCAACACAATACAGAAAGAATTCGTATATCGTACGTACCACGAAGCTTGTCAGGTAGTTCTGGGATGACCACCAATCGTTTCCGTAGGTGGCGATCGAATCCCAGTGTTGGATCGTGAGAAACGCCCAGTCGGCGAGCCAGATGGCAAAAAGCAAAGCGGCCAGAATCTTGGATTTGCCTCTCCCCTTTAGGTTGTCTTCATAGCTCTTCAGCTTCTCGTTGAACTGTTCCAGGGAGAGACGCTCAACACCATCCCGTGAGGCCCCAGGGCTTTCTTTCCGGGCGACCACCATCCACAAAGAAAGTAAGACTTGTGAAAATTTCGGGAAAATGATCACCATGCCAGAAGCAACAACCGGTGTGAGTATTAAGGCAACAAAAAAGGTGAAATCGTTTGCAAGGCCAACTGGGTCACTGTCGAACGTAAACGTCCCATCTTCGTTGTTCTCAACATGGTAGCCTTTCTCTTTCAGGTCGACTGGGTCTCTGTAAAGCGTGAATGACCCATCATCGTTTTTCGTGAAATCGAAGTCTCTTAACACTTCGGCTGCATCAAAATCAATCGTGAACGACCCATCTACGCTGGTCGCAATAACGTAGGAGACCAACGGAATCAGAGCAAACACAACCCATATCACGATCACGGCTGTCAGCCTGGAGCGGGATTCACCCAAGACCCTATTAACGACAGGTTCACCGAATATCTCAATTCTTCTTAAATCATTCTGGCTGCTGGCATTTTCCATCTCAGACCTTCCTTGCTATGTCCTTAGCGCATGAGATCCTTCGGGCTCGCAGAAAACCAGATCAATTCCCCGGCGGTCGCCGAGAAACCCTCCGCTCGGCGAAGCAGTAATAGCCACAGTTCAATAAAGACCCGCATTTCCGTGAGGGCGAGGATGGGCCGGGTGTAGTCGTCCATCACTGTGACCAGGTAGTGGCAGCCCCAGCCCACGACCCGGAAGTAGGAGGCGTCGGTAGCCCAAAGTTAATGGGACCTCGCCTGGTTGTCCCAAGTGCTTTCGTGATTCGTGTGCTTTAGGTACGAATTAGGGCTGATCTATTGACTGTTGGAATCGGGCCTGAAAGCCGCTACAACACTCCCGCTTTTTTGAAGATCCAAAGCTCCACCAGTGTGATGATGGTCAGCACGCCAAGGATCATTCCGAAGCCCCAAGCCTTCTCGTAACCAGGAATACCGCCGGTATTGATGCCCCACAAACCAGTGACCAGGCCAAGCGGAAGGAATACAGCGGCAATGACCGTAAGGATCAGGGTGATACGTTCTTGTCTTTCGGACAGGCGCTGAATAATGTCGTCTTGGACCACCGAAGCTCTTTCCTGAGTGGCGTCCAGGTCCTCAACTATCCGGGAGAGGCGGTCGCTCAGTTCCCTTAACTTAGACCGGTGGTTCTCATCCAACAACGGCAAATCTTGCACCGGCAGCCGGGAGAAAACCTCCCGTTGAGGGGCCAGGTAGCGCCGCAGCCCAATAGTCCGCATGCGGAGGCGGGACAGTTCGGTTTGCGTTGCCCGTTGGACCCTCTCTGCGTTTGTCACGCCATCGTCAATTACGTCTATGGCTTCCTGAAGGGCGTCCAAAGCCGGTCCCATGCGGTCGAGCAAGCGGTCGGCAATAGCCACCACCATGTCTCCAATATCCCGCGGACCATCGAATTCAGCCTGCTCCAACGTTTCCCGGATGTCTCGGATGGCCATGATTACGCGATGCCGTGTTGTGATTATCCGGCCAGGTTCCGCCCACATCTGCACCCAGACCATGTCCTGCGGATCAGCACCAGGATTCAAGTTTACGCCACGGCAGTTAAGCATCAGACCCTGCCCCAGGCGTAAAGAACTGGGCCGCGAAGCGTTTGCCAGGAGGGCTGTGGCTACAATACCGGGGACCCCGCTTTCCTGTCTGACCCACCTTTGAGTCTCTTCACCAGCTCGGTCGAGATGCGCCCAAATTGTTGCACCCCCGGGGCGCCAGGCGTGAACCTCTTCCCAGCCTATAGGATGGGCTCCGCCATTTCCGTCCAGTCTGTAGGCGCAGATCAGGTTGTCGGCAACCGCGTCCATCCTTATCTCCTCCAGAAGCTCTCAAGTTAGGGCTCACTATCCGTAACCAATCAGGCTCGGGATGTCCAGAGGTACTATAAGAAATCCTTCTGACGCGCCGGATTATACACTTTCTGCGGCTACGGCGCTCGGCCGTGTGGTGTTGGAGTATCCTTTCGCAGACAAGGCTATTGTCAGCTACTTGATCACCAGGAGTAGAATGGTGCCGTCTTTCGTCTGAATCGCGACTGAATAACGAAGCGTCGTGGGGGTGCCCGTTATGATTGAACGCAGATTCGGACTATTGACCTGCCCCCCGATCTTTGTGCCCCGGCTATGTTAGACCGGCAAGCATTGGGGCAGTCTCTGGAGGTAATGCAGCCTCAGGCGTCGGATGTTTATAACCCAGTGAGCGGTGGGGTCTGAGGCGATTTTAGGTTTGCCTGTACCGCTTAGTCAACACCTCCACTTCTCCTTCAAGGTATAGGATATCTCCCGATCCAGCAGTTCGTCCCTGAGCTTTCCGTTGAAGCTCTCCACGCAGCCGTCTCTCTTGTAAATCTTGCGATTGGTTTCTTTCTAGGATGTGGTTCAGATTCGTCACCGTCAAAGGAAAACCACCGAGGCGGGTGCATAGCGCCGCCAGCTTCAACCGCAACTCCGTTCACAACTCGTCGGCAGTCCTGACCTGCCCCCCGAAAACTGGTCCAGGTGTAATGTTAGGCTTGGACCACAAAGAGGGGGACATATGGCAAGGAACAGACACACGGCGGAACAGATAATCAACAAGTTGCGGGAGGCCGAGGTTGGTCTATCCCAGGGCCA
>JASLXP010000897.1 GCA_030740295.1 Planctomycetota bacterium | reverse complement strand
GCGTCTCGCCCGTGAATCACCGCCGGGACGGCCATGCCACCCGCCCATGATCAATACAAACTGACACCAAGCTTCGATCGCAGCCACGACACCAGCCTCTCAAGTGGCTGGCGTCTCCCAATGCAGAGTGTCTCGGACTTCACCCTCTGTATCGAGAACCTGGCAGCGCAGGCCACTTTCATCCAGCACTGCCTGCACGGCGTGGAGGCAGCCGAGGCGGCACTTCATAAAGCCACCCGGCCCAAACTCCGTTCCGGCCCCGCCGGTACAGATTTGCACAATTCCCTCATGTTCCTGCACGTCGTAGGCGATGATGTGGCTGCACAGATATGCCAGCACGCGATGTTTCACCAGGACTTTCCAGAACGCCTCGCCTTGCGCTTCATTGATCGTCCACAGAGGCCGTTCATCGTACCCGTTCACCGGAAAGACCGGATGGTGGCCGCAGACAAGTTTCCATCTCGCATCCTCGTTTTCGGTCAGAACGGTGTCCAGCCAATCACATTCCACGTGCCCGTAGCCGCCCAGTCCGGAAAACGAGGTGTTCGCCATGACGATCAGAAGGTCGTTGCGCCGGATGAAATAAGACAAGCCTTTCTGATCTGGCGGGCCGTTATCCGGAATGTCAGGAATGACCTCTCGCCATACTTCCTCACTCTCCTCTGAGTAAGTGTTGTGATTGCTCGTCAGGTGATAGACCGGCACCGCATCGCTGTCGAGCCACGCCATTTCGTGCTCCTGCCAGTAGCGCCACTGGTTGCGGAGGTCATCGTAATCGTCAGTCATCCCCCTGATGTGATCACCGAGAAAGAGAATGAAATCCGGCTGCGGGGAGAGTCGAGCGATGACAGCGTTGACCGCAGCAAAGTTCGCTTCGGTCGATCCGCCGGGGACGCCGGAACAGCAATCTCCATAGAACACAAACTGGTGGCCATGATTCGTTGGCTCGAGGGCAGAAATGTGGGTGTCTTGCTTTGAGGACATATCGGGCTTCTCGGGAAAAGTGGTAAGAGAGTCAGGTAGCGTTGCCTTGCTAAATGATCTCCGGAACGTGTCCGATCAACTGGTCGATGACGTCATCGGCGCTGACTGAATCGCTCTCTGCGGTGAAGCTGGTAACAAGTCGGTGCCGAAGGACCGGTTTGGCCACTGCTCGGATGTCTTCCATGGACGCGTTGATACTTTCGGGATTCTGCTCATCCTGCGGACGTGTGGCCCGTGCGAGCCTGACCGCATAGGACGCTGATACGGCCGTCGATCAGGGCCCGTGCTTTTGCTCCCAGTAGAAGTGACTGGCAGGCCCGGGGACCGGCGCCCCATGCGAGATACTTCCTGCGACAGAACCGGTGTCTGGGCTGGATGACGTCCCAGAAGAAATTGCTGATGCAACTCAGGGAACCGTCAGCGATCACGTTGGTGAGTAGCAGTTGGTCCGGATCTTGTCTCGCCTCGCGCGCTGCTTTGTAGTCCCGAACATACCCAGACATCGATTTCCGGGTCGGCTCGTCGCCAATCAAGGCACCGAGGACTACCGGGTGATTGCGCGGTCTCCCGCGATCCCAGACCGCGATCCCGTATCTCTGGCAGAGATCCAGATGCTCGTTGCGCATGAAGCCATCTACCAGAGCGTTAAAACCATAGTAGCGCAGATCGTCGAGAACCTTGTAGATGAAAGTGTTTCCGTAGAAGGGCTGTCTCGTACGGGTGTACTTCATGGCTTTCAGATAAGGCGCCATCGGCAGAGCCGGTCGTACGAAGTCCTCCTTCTTCCCACCCATGCTGCGCAAGACAGCCAGTGGCCAAGTTAACTTCCCCGCCGTTTTGCCAGCCGCAGAGAAAGCCAAATGCATCTGGTAGAGGCCGGGCTTCATCCTGCCCAATTCGAAGGCCAGTCGTCTGGCGGTCGAACTGCCGGCCGGTACCGGCTTGTGGCCGAAGTCCCTTCGTGAGTCTTTGTCGAACTCGTCGATTGCCAGGGTCAGTTGCACTTCCGAGGCACCGTAGTTCAGTGCCGCGAACTGCACCGTAACATCAGCAGCTGCCGAGAACGCATAGGCTTCAGGCTGCACGTTGTCGGGAAGAGCGGGCACAACAATGGATGCGTCCAGAGGTGAAGGGGCACCAAATACTTTTAGGTCGTCGAAGTAAGCGTCCTCGCCAACCAGCGCAATGGGGCCCTTTGCCACCCCCTGCGGCCAGTTCTGCTTCCTGTCGATCACAATGTTGCCGACCAGCGATTCCTCCCGGTAGATGCGGACGAACGAAGGCGTACACACCACTTTCAGTCTGTTCCACTTGTTCAGACTCAAATATCTAAGGCCGATACGTCTGGCCCCCTGCATAGGTACCTGGTACATCAGATTGCCAATGTCACCAACCTGGCCGATGTACACCTTGAACCCGCCACCGAACTGGATGCCACCGACTCCTCTGATCTCGACCTCCAAATCGAAAGTATCGGTCGGGGGCATGGGAAGAACCGACAGGATGGAGTGACGGTAGATCGTGTCTTCCCTGAAGGTATTCGTACGACCCATCTTGTTCTCTTGGATCTTGAAGACAGGCCCCCGGACCCGAAGCGCACTGTCACCACCAATTTCTTCGATCTGCACGCGTGTCTCATTGGGTTTGCCCTCAAGTTTTTCGAGGGCTGGACCGGTGAGTTTGAAAGCCTTGCCGTCTTCCACGGTTTCGATTTTCACGGTGCCGGCATTGCGTTTGTCCGCCACTTTCACTGTCCACTGGGCGAGGTCTTTCGCTTCGAAATCTGCCTTGAACACGCCACGCTTGGAGGGCTTCGCCTGACCCCAGGCTTTCTGGGCCGCGCCCCAGAGCCCTGTCGCCACCAGGATGATGAGCGTTCTTCTAATCCTGATCATCGGACTCGTCTCCTTCCGGTTTCAGCATCTCGTCCGCCAGACTCTTTGCACGTTCAGTAACGCCAATGCTGAACCCTGGCCCGGAAAACGCAAACACGGTACGGCCATAAGCCAATCTCCGGAACTTCACGTACACGTCGGCCCCCAGCCTTAATTCGTTCTTACCTGCCCAGACCGAGAATATGTGCGGTTCAGTGTCTGCCGGCGTATCGGCGACAAACAGGAACAGCTTCAGGTGCAGCTCTCTGCCGCGGCCGGAGACAACGAGGGATCCGTCCGCTTCACCGGCCCTCTCAGACCTCTGGTAGGCGGCTGGGAAGACCGGCCCACCCCAGGGCTCGACCACCCTCGACATCAGCCACCCGGGCCTGTCCTTAACAGCGGGGCGTAGTACCGTGTCCGCGCAGTAGTTGGCTCGGCCCCTGGGATAACATTGGAAATAATTGTAGTTGCTCATGAATAGCTTGTTAGCAGCATTAGCATTCCCGCGGGTCGCTTCCAGCGTCTTCTGAGAAATGTTCGCGGCGAGACGGCGTACGACCTTCAGTCCACCTGCCATGGGGAGACGCAGCTCATAGGTGTGCTCCTTGCCGTCCCGTGGCGCCAGATCGAACAGCAGGACCGCCAGGGGCCTCGGCTTATCCATAGTACCGGACGTAATGAACGCCGCCCCAGCGGGGAGCGACGTCCCAAGGCTGGAAGTTACATCCCATGCCGCCAAGGCGCCGACCTCGTTTTCATAGGCCCCGATCAGTTTCCCGCCACTGTCGTACGCTTTCTTGCCATCGATAAGGAGTCTGCCCCCGAACAGCGGTGCTTCCCACTTCGCGCTTCGACCCATCCATGGTCCGAGCAGTTTGCGGGCCCGCTGAGGGCCATCTTTGCGGACCACGGGCTCGTCGCTGACCGGCGGCGGGGCAGGTGCCGCTTTGGGTTGGCTTTCCTCGGCGACGGTTGGTGCAACTTCTCCGGGTTTGCTCTTGCGGCTGTCATCCGCAAGGGCGAGCAGCTTCCCTTCTCCCGGCGACAGGGACAGGGACACACGCCAATAGCCTTCGTCGTCGAGCTTTGACGAAATCTCCAGATCTTCGCCGTTGAAGATGTCTCGGGCTCTCGTCAGCTTCGGCCTCTCACCCCACCACAGGAGCTGGGTCGACACGGGCTCTTTCGTATTCTTGTTGACCACGTACAGGTACTGCCTTTTGTCGGTGTCGACCTGTCCTACGGCTTCCACGAAAGAGCTCGGGCACCTGACGTCTCCCCCAGCAGGCCTGAGAGATCTGATCAACTGGCCGTGAGCGCGGATCCTGGCGGCCACCTCGGCCGCGGCAGCGTACTTGTCATCCGTGGGCTTCAACGATTCCTCGGCAACCAGACACTGCCAATCGGCGTGATCCTGAAAGGCCCAGAATAAAATGCCTTTTGCGCCGTATGCCAGGGCCAGGTGCATCATGCCCCTTATCTGTGCGGCCGAAGGGTTCTGATGTTCCGCTTCGCGATCGTTCTTGCCGAAGCTCGGCAGCACGATCCAATATGGCCCTTTGCCAGAGCTCGCCATCCTCAAGACAGAGGAGAAGGACACGTGACCCTTATACAAACGCTTGTGCAGGATCCCGTAGTGACCTCTCGCGATCCCGTACCAGCGGAGACACCTGACCTGGGGTACGACGCCCTTCCAAAATGCCCACGGGCTATCCACGTTGTCAACGCCAAGGCCGTCACCGGCCGCGCAAGTGATCAGCGGCTTGTCTGTCTTGGCGCGAAGTTTCTGATACTGCTGCTTGAGCTGTTCGACATCCAGCGGCAGCCCCTTCCCAGGCGCCGGGTCGTCGCCCACCACGCTGCCGATGACGGCCGGATGATCCAGAAACGTGTCACCGCGCGTGATGACGGCAATGCCTTGCTTTTGGAAGATATCGATCATTTCCCGTGTGAAAGATGCGTTCCCAACGACCGTGTTGAAATTGTGTTGTTTCAGGCTCAGCGCGACGGAGCGCACATAATCCGGTTCCGTCCGCGGAGACTTGTACCACGCGCCCACAGGAATGACCGGGGGATCGAATGCGCAGGACTCGGCCGGTAGAAGCATGACCGACGTCAGAGCCGCCAAAGTGGTTCTCAGCATATTATCGATTCTCATGTCCCGATAGCATTTGCCTGACCTGTGGCTCCGAAGATGCCTGTTTCCTGTTGAAGGTTCAAGCAGGACAGTCCCAGGCTTCAGTGCTTGCTGCGGCTACGATTGGTTGTGGCTTGGCGGCCGCGCTAGGATTACGGGGCAGCCAATCTCTCATATCTCCTCACTCATCCCACCAATGCCACCCCAGCGATCCTGCTGCTATGCACTTCTCGCCTTCGGCCTCACCTTGGGTGAGTCCACTGCCGAGCCGACGCAGGAGGACATCGAACATTTGATGTTCGACCTGGAGGAAGCAGAGCCGGAGGAGCGGGACGTGATGGTCCGGAAACTTGCGCGGACGTTGACGCCCCTTGCGGCTCCCGCGCTCCTCACCGTGCTTGCGGACCTCAACGAGGAAGACCTGCCGATGACACGAGAACTGGCGGAGCGTTATGCCTGCCGGCTCGCGGATGAACGCGTCGTGCCCGTCTGCATGGAAATGTTGAAATCAGAGAACCCGGAGGTCCGCCGGTATGCTCTGCGGGTGCTGCCCTTTGCCGGTAACGCAGCGGCGGTCAAATGCATCAGGCAATCGCTCGAGGATCCGGAACTGCAGGTCCGCTCGGCAGCCATCAAAGCGATGGGCGACACGGGGGACCCCAGCCACATCCAATTTCTCGAGGGGCTCTGTAAATCCAGGGACAGCCGCGTTTCAGGCGCGGCGAAGTTCGCCCTGCGCAATCTCAAGTGGCAGACGGGCCTTCGAAAACGGGAAGACTTCAGTAAACGCATCTGGCCCAAGCGCATGATCGTTCAGGTGGGCCGGAACAGCTTCTGGAAACTGTTCATCGGTAATGGACGGCTCCACTGCCGGTTAGTGGCCAGGGAATTCCAGCCCGAGAGCCTCGGTGACGATTTCGTTGAAGCCTTAAAGAAGACCAGGCTGGTCTTCCTGACGAAGCTCGGCGGGAAACAACAGGCAGTGGTCTTCGCCGGCAAAAACGCAGAGGCCATCAAACAGTTTCTCAAAGATGGCGGCACACTGGTTTTTGACGGGGACATTCACAGTCGGGAAGTCAGAGACTTTCTGAAATCCATCCAGGTGCCCGTCCCACTGGGCGCGAAGCGTGGCGAATACTCCGCCGGGCCTTCAACCGAAGAAGTCCATTCCCTGACCAGTTGGCCCCTGCGCATTTCCGACCTGGCATCGGTGAGCGACGGCCGTGTCTGCTGGAAATTCTGGAGCAACTCGCAATGCGCGCCTTACCGGAACCAATCGAGCCCGGAGATGGCGGCGATGGTGGTTCAGGAAAATGTGCTCGGAACCGGTCGAGTCATCTTCAACGGGATTACGGAGCTGGACATCGAGCAGCGGCACTGCGATATGGTCGAGAACCTCATCGCCACGGCATGGGACTCACCGGACCGGACGCTTTATTACTTCTTCCGCCTGCTTCACGATTTCAAGACGCCGGCATGGGAATTCGCCAGGCCCTGGGCCGGTCCGAAACTGAAAGTCCTTTTCATCGGCGACCAGTATGGCAAGCGCGACATCGTTGAACTGTGCCAGCGAACGGACCTGCTGGACTACGAATACGCCACCATCGTCGAACGGCGCGAGGGCCCTTACGGACGCAACTCGAACACCCTCGAAGGCGCTTCGGTCGTCGACATCCAGCAGAAGCTGGCCGGCAATTACGAAGTCTACGTCATCGCTCGAAGGGGCAAGGGGATCACCCGCAAGCACTGGGAGCTCCTGCCGGAGAACATCCGGCGATTCATCGTTCGCCGGGTTCGAGCGGGGGCCGGCCTCCTCATCCTCGGCAGCGGAGCCGGGACCGGGAAACAGGAAAAGCCGGACAATGAAATCGCGGAGGTCCGCAGCTTCCCTGATCCCGAGGAGGATTCTGATTTCGCGCTCGGTACGCTGCCGTACGAGACGAAGGGGGAAAAGCGTCGCCCATTCGAGGATTCCTTTTTTCATGTCCGGCAGGCGGGAAAGGGCCGTGTGCTTCTGGTGAACGACTTCCCGAAGCCGGCATCCCGCTTCGCCAGTCCGGGACTGTTTCGACCCTTCGTCCGCTTCCGGCCGCATGATTACAATTGCTCCGCCCTCCTACGAGCGCTCCTCTGGCTCGGCCGGAAAGCCCCGAAGATTCAGATACTGGGCCTGGACTGCATGCCTGGGCCAGTGCCGGTCTTCGAGGAGCCGGTGGTTACCTTGAGGCTGAAGAGTAACAGCGAGCGAGACGAGACCATCGCGATTGCTGTCGAGACCATTAACCGCACCGGTCAGATCACCGCAAAGGCTTCCGGGAGCATCTCGCTGGCAGCAGGTGCCGAGAAGGAAACCGGGATCACGTTGCCCCCTCTGCCGGCCGGAGTCCACGTGGCCCGCATCAGTCTGCGCCGGCCGGATGGGAGCGCGCTCAACTGGGCCAGCGTGGCCTTCCAGGTTGCCGGCCCGGCAAAACTGTCAAAGGCCGATTGGGACCAGAGTGTTTATCGGAAGGGAGAGACCATTCGCGCAGCTATTCAGGTCGACGGCGAGATTCCGGAGCCTGGCGCAGAACTCCAGGTGCGCCTTGTCGATTCCCGCGGGCGACTCATGGCAGAAAAGACGCAGCACGCAGCAGCGGGCAGCCGGGAGCTGGCCGTCGAGCTCGAAGCCCCCGAGCCGGTGGCAGTCCTCGCCGACCTGCGCCTGAAACTGGCGCACGAGCGCGGCCCCCTGGCAGAGGAACAATTCCCCGTCACCTTCACTTGGCCGCGGAAAGATTTGCAGGACTTCAAATGGTACCTCTGGCGGAGCGCAGACAGGGGAGACGAAAGATGGGCCACGGTCCGGCTCGGAGTCGATTACTCACACGCCCATCCGGAAACGGCCGACAACTCGCTCCGCTTCAGTGGCAAGATCAACCGACTATCGTTCGATATCCGCGGGCCGGCGGGGGGAGGCGGCGGGAATGCCCGGCGTCCCTGCTACCAGAATTCCAATTACCACTATCAGGCGATGAAGCGTGTCGAAGAAAAGGCGGCAAAGTTCCTCAAAACTGGCATCCGCGACATCATGCTGGAGGACGAAGCGGCCATCGGGAGCGCCTTCTGCTTCTGCCCAAGCTGCCGGTTTCATTTTCGCGAATGGGCCAGGCGGGAATACAAAACGCTTGACGCGGTCAACGCGGAATGGGGCACGAAATTCGACGACTGGGAAAACGTGACTGGGCGCTCTCTCAACGAGGTAAAGGACGCCAATCATCCCGGCGCATGGCTCGATCACCGCCGTTACATGGACAGCGTCTTCAGCGCCCGCATTCGCCGATACCGGGAGGCGATCCAGCATCACATCCCGGACGCGACTATCGGGATGTCGGGGACGCAACGGCAATCGCCTGGCGCCAACTACGACTGGTGGCAGCTCTGCCGGGCAGGCAACCTGTGGCTCGCCTACGGCGGCGCTCAGACCAAGCTTCGCCGGTCCTTCAAGACTCCGGATACCGTGATGGCAATGTGGAGCGGCGGGTACGGCAGGCACGACAGCAACGAGCTGATCACCCGGCGCCGGCCGTGGAAATTTCTTTTCGACCGCTATGACGCGTACGCCTACTACTGGGGCAGCTCCGACGCGTTCATCATGCTCGAGGGCGATCTGACGCCAATTAACAAGGCATTCTGGACCGGCGATGAGATTGCCCGGCTCAAGAAAGGCGTTGGAAAAATGCTCTTGCGGTCGCAACTGGAAACTTTCGGTATCGGCATGCATTACTCCATGGCCAGCCAATACTCCAGCTATCCGACAGCGAAAGTCCAATCGAGGCGGCCAAAGTTTATGGATAACCTCCTCAGCCTGGGGATGCCCTTCGAGGACCTGCGCAGACAGTTCACATACGTTGCCTACCAGGAGATCGAGCTGGGCGAGCTGGTAAATCGGGAATTCAAGCTTCTGCTGCTGCCGAATTCGCAGGCCATCTCGCGACGTGAGGCCGAACAGATACGAAAGTTCGTCGAAGCCGGAGGCACGGCCATAGCCGATTTCGCGGTGGGCCAGCGCAACGAGCACGGAACGTGGCTGAAGAAAGGATTACTGGAAGACCTGTTTGGCCTTCGCGTGCCAAAGCCGAACAGCTCGTTTAAAGAGGCCGCGCTCCAAGTCACAAAGGCGTTCGGATCGATCCCGGCTGGGCAAGAGACGGCCGAGGACGGCCATCCTACACCGTTTGGAAAGTTTGCTACTCCCTTTGATGACGGTATCGAGTTAACGACCGCTACACCGCACGGCAGCCTGAAAGCTGGTGGCAAGACTGCCCCCGCGCTTCTGGTGAACGAATTTGGGAAGGGAAAGGCGATTTACCTGAACTTCAGCTTCAACGGCTACGGCTCGCTGCGCGTCCGGGGATTCGGTGGGGAGCTGACCGAAGTCGAGCGGTTGAGAGCGAAACAGGGCGAGCGCATCCGGCAGATTGCCTCGGCGCTGATGGAACTCGCTGGTGTTTCGAGAGATTTCCGCTGGGAACGCTCCGACGGCAAACACGATTTCAGCGACGTCTACTTCTACCACAACGGCCCCCTGTCCTACGTAGGCGTCACGCCGGGTACGTATCAGGAAGACCCGGTCGATTGGAACAAGAAGGACGATTACCTGGTGACGGTGCCACAAAAATCCTTTGTCTACGATTCCCGCGAAGGCAAACTCGTCGCAGAGGGCGACCGCGTCAACGCGCGGCCTGCCACCGGGATGACGACCCTGTATGCCGTGCTGCCCTATCAGGTAAAATCAATCAACATTGGAAGCGGCACGTTCACGGCGAGACAACAGGTGCGGATTCCGCTCGAACTGATCACATCAGGCGGCGAGCCGGGCGAGCATGTAATCCACGTCAATGTCTTCGATGCAACGGAAAAGATGCGTCTCGAATATCGCCAGAACCCGGTGACCATCGGCGGGAAAGCAGAAGCGAAGTTTCCGCTTGCCCTGAATGATCCCCCCGGCGTGTGGAGAGTGACCGCCCGCGATGCGGCCACGGGTGTTGAAAGCGAAGGCCGATTTAATGTGAAGTGAAAGTTATGAATAAGCGAAGCAACATTTCAAGAGCGACTGATGTTCCACTTCTTGCCAAGCCGATAACCGGAGTTCTCCCGATGCTCGCATTCCTGATTCTTGCCGCGATTGCCGTCCCATCCTACGCCGAGATTGAAGACATCGATGACATTCTCTTCGAGCTCGACGACGCGGAAGGACAGCA
>JASLXP010000896.1 GCA_030740295.1 Planctomycetota bacterium | reverse complement strand
CCGCGCGGATGCCGGTTACCAGGTACCTGTCGAAGTCTGGGAATACGTCACCGCCCGCGTCCTCGACGTGTTCCCCGAGACGCTTTTTCTGCTCGAAGGGCTCGGCGGCGCATGGGAAACTTCGGAAGCAATCCTTCGTCGCGGCGGGATGCAGTGGGCCTATTCGGAGATGTTCCAGCAGGACGGAACGGAGATGCTTTACGGCTACCTGCGGCATCTCGACCGTGTCAGCCAAGAGGTCGGCATCCTTGCCAACTACGCCGAGACTCACGACAACAATCGCCTCGCGCTCCGCGGCAAGGAGTTCGTAAAGCACCGCCTCGCTTTGTGTGCGCTTACCTCGTCCGCCGGCGCGTTTGGTTTCACAAACGGAGTCGAGTGGTTGGCAACGGAAAAGATCAGTGTCCACGGATCGGCAGGTTTGCGATGGGGCAATCCGGACAACGTCGTCGATTTCATTCGTGACCTGAACTCGCTGTTGAACACTCACCCAATCTTTCGCGGCCCGGCTCGCGTGATTGCGCTGAAAGGCATGCCGCCCGACGTGCTGGCCTTCGAGCGAAAGCAGGACGATGAGCAGTTGTTCGTGGTGATGAATCTTCACTCTTCGGAAGACAGAGCCATCGAGCTCCCGGCGAAACTCGCAATCAAGAGAGCTCGATGCATTCTCACGCGCCGAAAGTTGGACACATCCGCATTGATAGATCTACAGCCGTTCGAGACTCTGTGCATCGACCTCAAGCGTCCTCTTGACACGCTTTCACCGCATCAGTTTCATGAGGCCAATGAAGCGAGAGAAGAGGAAACCCGGCTCCGCAGGATTCTCGGCGAACTGTGGGGCGAGGCTTTCGATCTCGCAGGTTTCGACGATCTCAAAAGCGTCGTGCGGCAGAAAGGACTGAAGTCCCTGGTGGCCGCGTCCACTCTTGGGGCGCCCAGGGACGCCGGTGATCTTGCAGAGCGCATCCGGAAAATCACCGAGGCCGATCTGTTCCTCGGAGTCAGCGAGTGGGATTCATCTCACGGCACGCGACTGCACATTCTATCCACAGGACAGATTCTGTTTCTGGAAGAGAATGTGCCATTCCGGACCCGGCTGGTTCTTGAAAGCGGCGCCCTGGAGATCCCTACCTTCAAAGATTTCGGCAGCGAACGATACGTCGCATACGCCCAGGTGTTCGAAGGCGCTTTTACCATCGAGCAAAGCCGGCTCGATCGCCCACCAACGGGCGAAGGCGATCCGCAGTGGCTCGCATCATCCGGCCACGCGCTCTGTCTCGCGCCCCGGGCCCAGCCGGTCTCACTCGATTTCAAACGAAATGAAATCGAAGACGCACATCGCTACCTGCTGACAAACGACCGCGGCTCCTATGCGCTGCAACCGGTCTCGCCGCAGACGATCTACTCCAAATACGACGCGCTCTTCGCGGCCAATCTCCATCCCGAAGTGCCTGACGAACGATGCGTGCTCATCAAGCGCATGCGGATCTATCTCACCACGCCGATGTTCACCTATCCGCTCGACCTCGAGTATCTCGTCGAGTTTCGCCGATGGCCCTGGCCCACCTGGTTTTACGAGTTCCGTCTCCAGGAAGGCGATATCCGCGTCCAGCAGCAGGTGCAGTTTTCATCCACCCAGAATGCCGGGCGGCTCACACTCAGTTGGGACGGCCCTTCACTGCCGGATCATGCATTCCTGCTGCGCCCGGATGTGGAGTTCCGCGGCCACCATGGCGAGACCAAAGCGTTTGGCCTGGACGAGCGACGGTTTGCCAAACAGTACAAGGAGATCGATTTCGGCCGCGGCGTTGGATTCAAACGAGAGATTGCCGGAAAGCTTGAATTCACCTTGCAGGGCAACTGTCCTGAGTTTCACCCCGAGGGCGAGTGGCACTACGCCATCCCTCACCCGCACGAAGGCACTCGCGGCCAGCCCGATTCCGGCGATGCTTACAGCCCGGGCTACTTTCTCATGCCGCTCGATATCCGTCGCACCTCGATGCGTATCGATTTTGGCATCTGGCCCATTGGAGATCGCCGTCGAGCCGTCTCGCTGCTGAAGGAAACCGAGAGCGGAAAACCAAAGCTCCTTCCGCATCTGGCCCAGCGCGCGGCCAGACAATTCCTCGTAAAGAGAGGCGAATTGAAAACGGTCCTGGCCGGCTACCCCTGGTTTCTTGACTGGGGACGGGACACTTTCATCTCCGCGCGCGGATACTTGGCCTCAGGCTACGTCGAGGAGGTGCGCGACCTCGTCTTGGCCTTCGCCTCACTGGAACGCAAGGGCACGCTGCCCAACGCACTCGCCGCGGAGAATGATAACGACCGGGACACATCTGACGCGCCGCTCTGGTTCATCAAAGTGGTGGAAGAACTCTCGGACCGGATCGGATGGCTCACCCTCATCGGGGAAGCAGAAGAGCGCGGGCTGAATCTCCCATCGAAGGTGACCTCCATCTGCGACCATTACCTGGCCGGCACACCGAACGGTATCAAATGCGACCCCGCCAGCGGCCTCGTCTATTCGCCGCCCCACTTTACCTGGATGGACACCAACTTCCCTGCGTGCACGCCCCGCGAAGGCTACCCGATAGAGATCCAGTCACTCTGGATTCGTGCACTGGAATTCGCCAACTCTGTGATGCCTGAAAATGTGGCCCGCCGTTCCGCGGATGCCCGTGAAAACACATATGAAGAGATTGCCACCCGCGCTCGACAGTCCATTCAGAAACTCTTCTGGTTAGAGGAGAAGGGCTACTACGCCGACTGCCTGCCGGCCCGCGCATCCGCGCCTCCGGCAATAAGCGCAAAGGACGAATCACTCCGCCCGAACCAACTCTACGCAGTCACCTTCGGGATCACCGGCAACGACGAGGGCCGCCGAACAGTCGTCAATGCCTGGCGACACCTGCTTACCCCCTCAAGCCTGCGAAGCGTCGCCGATCTCCCGCTTACTGACTGGCCCTGGATAGCGGGTGCGGATGCCCCCAACGGCGTAGATCCCATGCGCCCCTACAAAGGCCGTTACGAAGGCGACGAAGACACCTCACGCAAGCCCGCCTATCACAACGGCACCGCCTGGGGCCATCTCCTCCCCCTCTGGGTTGAGGCCCTCATTGTCGCCTTCGAAAAAGACCCCCGCGCCGTCCGGCTGGGCCGCGCCATCATGCGCACCTACGAATCCGAAATGCGCAAAGCCTGCATCGGCCAGATCTCCGAAGTATTCGACGGCGACTACCCCCACGAAAACCGCGGTTGCTGCGCCCAGGCATGGGCCGTCACGGAGTTTCTCCGTGTCTGGTCGATGGTTAATAGTTGATGTTCGAGACCATCATTCCATCAACCATTAACCATTGACCATCTCTTCCCCCCTCCCCTATAATCCGCCCCTCAATTGCGGTGCAAGCGACAGGAGAAATCAATGGGCAAGAATATCGTTCTCGTGGCCACCCTCGACACGAAGGGCACTGAGGCAGCGTTTATCCGGGACATCATCAGTACCAAGCGACATCAACCGATAGTCGTCGATTCCGGTGTGCAGGGGCAGCCGAAAATTCGTGCAGACATCGGCCGGACACAGGTCGCCAAAGCTGGTGGCGGCTCTATCAAGAAAATCGCAGCCGCAAACGATCGCGGCGCAGCCGTCGCCGTCATGGCCAACGGTGTCGAAAAGATCGTTTCCAGGATGTACGCCAGGGGCGAAGTCGATGCCATCATCAGCATCGGCGGATCGGCCGGCACGACGGTCGGCACACAGGCCATGCGCGCGCTGCCCGTCGGCGTGCCCAAGCTGATGGTCTCTACACTCGCTTCGGGCGACACCCGGCCCTACGTCGGCACCAAAGATGTGACCATGATGTACTCGGTCGTCGATATCAGCGGCATGAACCGCGTCAGCCGAGCAGTATTTGCGAACGCGGCCAATGCCATCAGCGCGATGGCCACAGCAAAAAGGACATCGAAAGCTGATAGACCGTTATTGGGCGCCACCATGTTCGGAGTCACAACCCCGTGCGTTGAAAAGGTGCGCAGCGCGCTCGAAACACCAGAGGTCGGTTTCGAGTTGCTCGTCTTCCACGCGACCGGCACTGGAGGCGAGGCCATGGAAAGTCTGATCAACGATGGCCTCATCACAGGGGTCGTGGACGTCACCACCACTGAGCTGGCGGACGAGCTCGTCGGAGGCGTCCTCAGCGCGGGCCCCGACCGGCTCGAGGCCGCGGGCAACGCCGGCATCCCGCAGGTAGTCTGTCCGGGCGCGACGGACATGGTGAACTTCGGGTCCATAGAAACAGTGCCGGCCAAATTCAAGAAGCGGCTATTCCACATTCACAATCCCACGGTCACCCTGATGCGCACGACCCCCGCCGAAAACAAAAAGCTCGGCGAGATCACCGCATCAAAACTGAACAAAGCCAAAGGCCCGGCCGCCGCAGTCATCCCCCTCCAGGGCGTCTCACAGATCGACGCGCCCGGTTACTCGTTCCATGCCCCCAAGGCGGATAAGGCATACCGGGACGCGTTCATGAAGACGATTAACGAAAAGAAGGTTCTGGTAAAGGAAGTGGACGCCAACATCAACGACGATGTTTTCGCCGCCGAAGTGGTCGCCACGTTTCTGGAGATTTCAGCGCCATAGCGACGATCCCTGGCCGTTTAGCACCTTACGTATTACGTATTACGTATTACGTATTACTCATTACTCATTACGTATCCCTCCATGTCATTCACACGCGCCCAGGTCCTCGAAAGACTCCACTCCCAGATCCAAAGCGGCCGGCCCATCGTCGGCGCCGGCGCGGGCACCGGCATCTCGGCAAAATGCGCACAGGCCGGCGAAGTCGATCTCATCATCATCTACAACTCCGGACGCTATCGGATGGCCGGACACGGCTCACTCGCCGGGCTGATGTCGTATGGCGATGCCAATGCGATCGTGGTCGACATGGCCAAAGAGGTCTTACCCGTCGCACGCAATACCCCCGTCCTCGCGGGCGTACACGGTACCGATCCGTTCCGCCTGATGGATGTCTTCATTGGGCAGCTCAAAGCGATGGGATTTTCCGGGGTCCAGAATTTCCCGACGGTCGGACTTATTGACGGCACGTTCAGACAAAACCTGGAAGAGACGAGTATGGGGTACGAGAAAGAGGTCGAGGCCATCAGCATTGCGCATGATCTCGACATGTTCACGTCCCCCTACGTCTTTAATGTGGAAGAAGCCAGGCTCATGACCCAGGCTGGCGCTGACCTGATCGTGGCGCATATGGGTCTCACTACAAAAGGGACAATTGGTGCAACTACAGCCTTGACGCTCGAACAATGTGTGACTAAAGTGCAGTCGATCCGCGATGCCGCCAGAGCAGTGCGCGACGACGTTTTGGTCATCTGCCACGGCGGCCCGATTTCAGAGCCGGAAGACGCCCAGTTCATCTTGGAAAAAACGGAGGGCGTCGTCGGATTCTTCGGCGCATCCTCGGTGGAACGCCTCCCGACAGAGGTCGCCATCACCGGGCAGGTCGCCGATTTCAAGGCCATGAAGCTGTGACAGGAATCCGCTTCTTGGCACTCGAATTGTTTGATGGGCCATAAAAGGCCAAAACTGTAACAAAAGAAACCATTTGTAACGGGCTGAAGATCCATCCCGATATAAAGGTGTAATAAGATACGGGACGCGATAGAACGCCCGCCAGGTCATAAGAGATTTTGAAAACCCAGCCCTAACGGCTGGCCCAAGCTGCGCTGACTTGTCAGCGCAGCCCTCATTCGCGTTGGCGAGTCCACAAAACTCGCTCACCACGCGAGCCCCGGATAGTCCCGGACTGCGAACTCTGAGCAACCACATCCGACGCACACCTCCCGGTTGTTCAGGCATATAGTTCAAGGTTCGGGATTATCTCTTTTTAAAAGGGAAGTCCCTGTTATTTGAGCGGCGGTTGCTGGGGAGCAAGCGTAATACGTAAGTGTGGAAAGTGAGGGCCGGTGTTGTTTCAGCGGCGGCTGTGGACGAAGAACTTTGTGCTTAGGAAGTGCGAGCATTCAACATCGAGTATCCTTCGAACAACAGCCGCTTCACTAGCAACACCGGCACTCACTTTCCGCACTTACTTATTGCGTATTACGCATTGCGTCCCATGCCCGTCTTCCAATACCAGGCCATCAAAGTCGGCGGCGAACGAACCAGCGGTGTGCTCACCGCGGATTCGCCCAGGCAGGCCCGGGAACAGCTGCGGTCACAGGATGTCTATGTGACCGATCTGACCACGGCTGGGCGGAGGGAGAGGCGTTCGACGTTTTCTCTGCCCAGATTCAGAGGGCGTAACCTCCGGGCGGTTTCCCTGGCGACGCGGCAGATGGCGACCATGCTTGGGACCGGCTTGCCATTGACAGAGGTGCTGAGCGCGTTGGTTGAGCAGGTGGAGGATCAGAGCCTGCGTGCGGTGCTGCGCGATGTCCAGGAAAAGGTGAATACAGGCTTCGCGCTCGCCGATGCACTTTCGGATTACGGTGCTTACTTCGACGAGCTCTACGTGGGCATGGTACGGGCCGGCGAAGCGAGCGGAAGACTGAGCGAAGTACTGGCGCAACTGGCCGAGTTCTGTCAGAGAGACTATCGCATACGGAGCCGCGTCACTTCCGTGCTCACCTACCCGGCTATCATGGTCGTTGTCGGTTTCGCCGTGGTTTTCTTCCTGCTCACTTTTGTTGTGCCGAGAGTCACGGCCGTTCTTCAGAACAACAAAGTTCCGCTGCCGACCTCTACGGCCATCCTGGTAGGCACGGGCAACTTTCTGAGCGAGAACTGGCCTTATCTTCTGCTCGGATTCATCGGACTCTGGATCATTCTTAATGGGGCCAAAAGGACCGAGCGCGGAGGCTGGCTTATCGATACGGTGAAACTTAGAATACCGCTCATCGGGACGCTCTTTCGCAAACAGGCTGTCGCAAGGTTTTCGAGCACACTGGCCGCGCTGCTGCGGAGCGGGCTGCCTGCGCTCGATGCCCTGGGGATCGTCAGGGAGGTCGTCGGCAATCGGGTGATTGCGAAAGCGATTGATGAGATCACCGAGGCCGTCACGGCCGGGCAGGATCTTTCCATGCCGTTGCGCAGTTCTCCGGTGTTCCCGCCCATGGTTTCTTACATGGTGGCCACCGGCGAGCAAAGCGGAGAGCTCGATGACGTCCTTGACAAAGTTGCGGAAGAGCTCGACGAAGAGGTCGAGATTACCGGGCAAAGGTTGATCTCACTTCTTGAACCGATGTTGATTGTATTCATGGCTGTGATTGTTGGATTCATCGTTCTTTCCATCGTGCAGCCGATTCTCGAACTCTCAAATTTCTAAGGAAGGTTCATGAGAGGCAGATCGTTTGTTTCAAAGACTCAGACCAGTGCATTCACGCTTATCGAGCTGTTGGTCGTTGTCGTGATTATGGGCATCCTTGTCGCTATCGTCGTCCGCAATGTTGGCGGCCGCGTCCATCAGGCAAGAGTGGCCGCGGTGAAGATGAACATGCGCCAACT